>CAVEIF010000029.1:0-16414 GCA_963615835.1 Coprococcus eutactus
AGGATAGACATCGTGATGGACACGGCGGATTATGTCTATATCATCGAGCTCAAGCGCGACGGCTCCGCGGAAGAGGCCCTTAAGCAGATAGAGGAGAAGGGTTACGACAAGCCTTTCCTCGCCTCCGGCAAGAAGATAATAAAGCTCGGCATCAATTTCTCCTCCGAGACCCGCTGCGTGGACGGCTGGAAACAGCAAGTTGACTAAAGCGATGCGTAAAAAATAATGACTATCTTTGCGGGTTCGAAAGCGAAAAATTAAATCTGCACTTTAAAATTACGTCCAAAAGCCTTTAATGATTTACTTTTACCGCTTACTTATAACAGATAAATAGTACTATTTAATCATTCGATGAAGAATTTTGTAGAAGAATTGAAATGGAGGGGGATGTTGCAGAACATTACACCCGGGATTGAAGAGGAATTGGCCAAAGGACCTATGTCGGCTTATGTGGGGATAGACCCTACCGGAGACAGCCTTCATATAGGGCATCTGGTCAGCATTATGATACTCAAGCATTTTCAGGCCTGCGGAAACAAGCCTTATGCGCTTGTCGGCGGAGCCACCGGTATGATAGGGGACCCGTCCATGAAGAGTCAGGAAAGGAATCTTCTGGACGAGAAGACATTGGCCCATAATGTAAAATGCATCAAGGCGCAGCTGGCGAAATTCCTCGATTTCGATTCGGACGCTCCTAACAAGGCCGAACTTGTGAACAACTATGACTGGATGAAGGATTATACTTTCATCAATTTCACGCGCGACATAGGCAAACTCATCACCGTGAACTATATGATGAGCAAGGACTCCGTCAAGAAAAGGCTTGCGCGGGACTCTTCCGAAGGGATGTCATTCACGGAATTCACATATCAGCTTCTTCAGGGTTATGACTTTATGTATCTGTTTCAGCATAAGGGGATTAAATTACAACTTGGCGGGGCGGACCAGTGGGGTAACATCACCACAGGAGCGGAACTGATAAGAAAAAGTCTCGGCAAGGAAGTATATGGCCTTACTTCTCCGTTGATTACCAAGGCGGACGGAGGTAAATTCGGCAAGACCGAGAAAGGTAACATCTGGCTTGATGCAGAACGCACCAGCCCATATCAGTTCTATCAGTTCTGGCTCAATGTGAGCGACGAGGATGCCCAGAGGTACGTGAAGATATTCACTATGCTCGATCGCGAGACCATAGAGGCGGCGATAGAGGAGCATCTGCAGGATCCCGGAAGACGCTCTCTGCAAAAGCTTTTGGCTAAGGAAGTTACCATAATGGTGCATGGGGAGCAGAATTACCGGATGGCACTCAAGGCTTCCCAGATGCTGTTCGGAAAGGCCACTTCGGAGGACCTCCGTTCGCTGGACGAGAGCACCTTCCTCTCCGTTTTTGAAGGCGTTCCTACATTCGAAATCGCCAAGGAAGACCTGCCTGTGGGAATTCTTGATTTTCTCGCAGAGAAGACTCAGATATTTTCATCCAAGGGCGAGGCACGCAAGATGATACAGGGTAACGGCTTTTCTCTTAACAAGGAGAAGATTACGGATCCTTCGCGTGAAATCACCGCGGATGATATCATAGACGGAAAATATATACTCGCGCAGAAAGGTAAAAAGGATTATTTCATAGTGACGGTCAAATGATGGAAGGTCAGTCAACCAGACAACAGAAGGTCTCAAGGCAGCTGCAGCGCGATCTCTCGGAAATCATCCGCAGCAGAGGAATGGCGGCATTCGGCGGGGCCATGGTGACGGTAAGCGAAGTCCGGATAAGTCCGGATCTCTCCATCGCCAAGGTATATGTGAGCATCTTTCCTTCTGCCAAGCAGGATGAAGTCATGAAGATGCTTGAAGAAGATAAGAGACGCCTTCGCGGCGAACTTGGCCGTCAGGTGGCCAAACAGCTTCGTATAGTGCCGGAACTGGATTTCTATCTTGACACTACGCTGGATTACGCCGAGCATATAGACGAACTTTTGAAAAAATAGCGGAATATTGGCATTTGTAAGAAAAATAGCGAAGCGTTATCTTCTCTCGACGAGGTCCAGCAGCATAGTTACATGGATCTCGAGGATAGGGGTGATAGGCATAGCTATAGGCAGTGCCGCGCTCATCATAGTGCTCTCCGTCTTTAACGGCTTCACATCGCTCATAGAGGAGAATATAGATGCCAATTCGCCTTTCTATCGTGTGGAATCTTCTGACGGTAAGGTGATAGAGGCATCCGATGAAGTGGTGGAGAAGTTGTCTTCGGTGGAGGGGCTTGATTATGTCGAGGCCGTAGTGGAAGACCGGGTGGCGGCTTCTTACGAAGGGACTCAGGGGATAGTGACGTTACGTGGAGTGCCATCGGCTGACGGCATGTCGGTGAGTCCGGAAGCGGTCGGGATGTTGGGGATAAACATTCGCCTTCTTTCGCCTCTCGAACTATATTATCCGGCTGTCTCTCAAAAGAATACTCTTCGTGCCGACCTCAGACGCGAAAGCGGGAGGCCGGAAGCCATAGCTAATGTGACCGGAACCGTGGTGGTGGCCCCAGCCGGCAGAGTACGAAGGCTCCTTGGCTGGAGAGACGGTTGCGCTTCGTATATTAATCTTTATTGCGAGGGGTTTGACGCTGAACCGCCGTCGGCTCAGATGCTGCGAAAGATGCTGGGAGACGAATTCATGGTGCTTAACCGTGTGGAGCAGAATGCGCAGATCTATAAGGTTATGCGTGCGGAGAAATGGGCCATCTATATGATACTGCTTTTTATGGTGGTAATCGTGGCATTGAATATCTACTCAAGTCTTTCCATGCTCATTATGGAGAAGAAAAAGGATATTTTTTCTCTTCGCGCCATGGGTGCCGGAAAGAGATCCATAGGCAGGATATTTTTTACGGAAGGGATGATGATGACCCTTCTCGGCATATTGTCAGGGGCTGTGATAGGCCTTCTTGTGTGTTTCGCCCAACAGAAGTGGGGCTTTATAGGTATGCCCGGGAACGGGATAGTGTCTTCCTACCCTATAAAGGTGCAGTTGCCGGACATTATCCTCAGTCTCGGAGGCGTTACGCTCATCGGGGCCGCCGTTTCCAAAATCAGTCTTTCCGCGATAGATTATTAAGTAATCGTTAAAAAATAACTTGGTAATCTATGTTTGTCTTTTTGGTCTATAGACTTTCTTTCATCAGTCATTTAGCACCGCTAAACTCCTTCTTCAAAAAAGCCTCTATTTTCGAAAATACTGTCATATCTTTACCAACTTATTTTTTACCGCTTACTAAGAATTATATGAAAACTAAAATTATTGCACTTGCAGTGGCGCTGACAGCTCTTCCGCTTTCAGTGTATTCGCAGCAGAAAGGCGGCATCTCGCCGGAAATGCTGTCAGATTACAGACAAAGTTTTAAAAACACCCCGGAGCAGAAGGCTATCCGTAATGCTCTGAATGCCGCTTCCATATCCACGCTTGCGGTGAATGCGGAAAATGCGGCTATGATAGACACCCATTTTTCTGACAAGGTCCCCACCAAAGGCATAACGGATCAGAAACAATCCGGCCGCTGCTGGCTTTTCACCGGACTAAACGTCCTTCGTGCGCAGGCCATTCACGATAACTCCATGGGTGAGTTTCAGTTTTCCCAGAGTTACATATTCTTTTATGACCAGCTTGAAAAGGCCAATCTTTTCCTTCAGGCCATCATAGACACCCGCAGCCTTCCTATAGACGACAGGAAAGTGGATTGGCTTTTGAGCAACCCTATTTCGGACGGCGGCACTTTTACAGGCGTGGCCAATCTGGTCATGAAATATGGCGCCGTGCCTTCTGACGTGATGCCGGAGTCTCTGATTGCCAACAATACTTCGGCCTATGCTTCACAGATGCGCTCGCTTCTTCGCCAGGACGCCCTCGCACTCCGCGCTGCCAAATCTGAAAAGGCCGCGCTTAAGATGAAGAACGACATGCTTCGTGAAGTCTACAGGATACTGTGCCTGAGTTTGGGTCAGCCTCCTGTAGAGTTCGAGTGGACATTCTACGACGAAAAGGACGATAAGATAAGCACTAAGACATACACCCCTCTGTCCTTCTATCAGGAATTCGTGGGTCTCGATCTTGATCACGACTATGTGATGCTGATGAATGACCCGAGCAGGGACTATTATCAGGTCTATGAGATAGAGTACGACCGTCATCTTTACGACGGAGACAACTGGCTCTATGTCAATCTTCCGGTAGAGCGCATCAAGGAGATGGCCATAAGCAGCATCAAGGCCGGCAAGGCCATGTATTTCAGCTGCGATGTCGCCAAATTCCTAAATCGTTCGAACGGGACCCTTGATTTGGCCAATTTTGATTATGCTTCGCTTCTGGGAGTGGAATTCACCATGGACAAGAAGCAGAGGATACAGACTCACGCCAGCGGTTCTTCCCATGCCATGACTCTTATGGCTGTGGATATCGCGCAGGATGGGAACACGACCAAGTGGATGGTGGAAAACAGCTGGGGCAAGAGCAACGGATATAACGGTCACCTGATAATGACGGACGAATGGTTTGACGAATATATGTTCCGTCTGGTGGTGGAAAGGCGCTTCGTTCCGGAAGATGTGCTGAAAGTGCTTGACCGGAAGCCTGTCAAGCTGCCGGCATGGGATCCGATGTTTATGGGAGAAGAATAGACAATTTGATATTTTCACGGCTGCTCCACAGCCAGATATGTTCACCATCAAGTTTAACGGCTTGCATGGTGACATTTTTTTTGAACTTGTCCGTCCCGTTCCTTTCCGTCCATTTCAGATATGAAGCGTTCACTTCCTCTCCCTCCGCCGTGGGGGTGCTGTCCAAACGGACAAGAAAATAGTCGGACAGATTGTCCGTATGAGCGCGGAACTCACATCTGCCTGTGTTATAGGCATATTGGCAGGTGGCGGGAGAATATGTGAAGATGTGCTTCTTGCCTATCTCCATGCGTGGAGTATCGTCCGTAAGAAATTCCGGCGTGAAGGTGTTTGTGTTACAGGCGGTACCGAGCATCAGAAGGCTTGCTGATATGAATGTGTGGCGGAGTCTCATCGGATGGTGATTTCTTTACAGATTATATCGCTTGTGGAGTCGTCGAATACCAGTTCAGCTCTTAAAACTCCACTTTCCGTAAGAGTGTAACGGCCTTTGGCATCGGGAGTTATCTTCCTCCCGTTGAA
This sequence comes from Coprococcus eutactus, assembly GCA_963615835.1. GTDB lineage: Bacteria > Bacteroidota > Bacteroidia > Bacteroidales > UBA932 > Cryptobacteroides. Next base: position 5,184 of record CAVEIF010000029.1, read on the forward strand.
AGTCCAGTTGATCTCTGTCGCCGTATATGAGTTATAGACATACAGAGGGATGGAAGTACCTTTGGCGTAGGTGCCGTCTTCATTTTTAGACACACCCATTAAAAAGATGAATGGAATGGTGTTCCTTTCGTCTATGACCATGGTCTTGAAGTGACTTGCAAGGGAGTAGTCTTCGTTCCTGAAATGTACGAGAAGCTCTGCCGTGTAAGATGAATTTTCTTTAAGGTCAGTAAGATATACGTCGATGTTGCCTTCTTTGTCAATGCCGGTTCCGGGGATGACGCTTGACACTTGTTCTCCGTCTCTCTCCACGTACAGTTCATAGGATACGAAATCCTCCGATATGGACTTGTCTATGCTCCAGCTGAGTTGAGCCGCGTCCTGAAACGCCGTGATGGAACTTTCTTTGATGGGCTCCAGCACGTCAAAACTTACGACCCCATTCCCTTCTCCGGATATATTTCTAATGGCCAATTTATTACCTGTCCCGCTCCATGACCGGAGCGAAGGTGTGGACTCTCCCGAAAGGATCTGACCCTCCTTATATGGGAAGAACACCTCTGATATGTCATCCGCCCCGGGAAATGCCTCCAGAAGTGTGGCGCAAGGATGGTCCACCCGGCAGTTAACCTGGTTATATTCCCAGCGTTGCGCGGCGGAAAGTATCTTGTCATAGTAGGTGGAATATCCCGCCTTGTTCGAAGAGCGGTCTATATGATAAACCAGAAGTCCCTCTCCTCCTATGAAACTGTCCCAACCTTCCCCGGTGCGGCATTCGAAAAGAAAATATTCGTCTGTCTTGTCCGTGGGAAGCAGATAGTATGCGCCTCCCCGGGTAGCAGGCTCCAGTTCATAGTGCCCTGGTGCCAGCGTGTCAACTTTCACGGAAAGTCCCAGTAGATGCCTTTCTACGGCGCTCAGCATACAGGGAGTGCGGCATTCATCGTTTCTATCGCCTTTATCCATGAGCGATATGCTTCCCCATAGGCCTATGCTCTCGCCTCCGCTTTTATCTCCGTCCGTATCGTAAAGGTCATTGAGTCCGAGGAGATGGGCATATTCGTGGCAGAACGGGCCAAGGGGAAGGCTGAGGGACTCAAAGATCTCGCTTACCGCGAAATAACGAAGCCCTGTTCCTTTGATGGATTTTTCGTGAGGCCATATATCTGAACCGGAGAAGATTATGCCGAAATCATCTTCATAGTCGCTCATTTTCAGCTGACGCGCACACTGTCTGTAGGCTTCCATTGCAGCCATGGAGGCCGTTTCGCTCGTGTACATGGCTGAGGTGACGCTAATGGTGGGAGCCAATTCAAAGGAAGATGAATATCGTCCCTCAAGACAGCTGTAGTATTCGCCCGCTTTTTCAAGCAGTTCCTCCATGGAAGTCCTTTCGCAGGAGAAAGCTACGGAGTTGATCTCCACAGGAATGATCAGAGTCTTTTTTTGAGCGGACACACTTTCCGGCATTAACATAAGCGCCAATGTCAGAAAATATCCGATTATGCCTTTCTGTCTTTTCATTCGAGCGCCCCTCCCGCGAGGTCAAGTATTTCGGAGGTGATCTTGGCCTGTCGGCCTTTGTTATATTCGAGTGTCAGTTCGTCAAGCAGGTTGTGCGCGTTGTCGGTGGCCGTCTGCATGGCCACGGTGCGAGCTGCGTTTTCTGAGAGAAGGCTGTCTATCAGAGCCGCATACACTTTGATTTTAAGAAGTTTGTTTTCAATCGTGGCGCGCAGGTGTTCCTGGTTCGGTTCCAATATAAGTCTTTTGCTTATGTCTTCGAGCGGAGCGGATTCCTCTTCCTCTGCTGGTTTTGTGGCGGGAAGAAGGTCCTCGTATAGAATCTCCTGTCTGCCGGTGGAGATGTAGTGAGTGTAGAGCAGTTTGACGGAAGAGAACTCCGAGTGGAGGTATCTTTGGCAGATTTCATCGGCCAGTTCACTGCACGTCTGATAACTCGGATGCTCTATAAGACTGTCCAGTTCCTTGCCGCTTCTGATCCCGCATCTAGCCATGGCTTCCTTAAGTTTCTTGCCAATGAAGATGCATTCGGCATCTTCTCCCATAGGCAGGATGATCTCTTTGGCTTTTTTGATGATAAAGGCATTATAGCCTCCGCATAGGGAGGAATTGGCCCCGAAAGCTATTATGAGGGTCTTCCCGGTGCTGCTTTTGGTGCCATGGCTTTGGGTGTCCGACGGTCCGAGCTCCGCGAGGCTGTTTTCCAGTTCCGTGCGGTAATCCTGCAACGGTTGGGCCATAAGGCTGTACTTATGGAGTTTGGCACTGGATATGAGCTTCATCGCCGAAGTAATCTTCAGCGTGCTTTTCACCGAGACTATATGACCTTTTATTTCTTTGAGGGATGCCATTTTGCCTTTTACTTAAAACTTTGACAGACAGCTAGCGCCGTTTCTTCCATTATGGCCGTGTCGGTGTCAAGGACCTTCCCGTTTTCAAGATTCTGCAGAACTTCCGCGTGGCTGGCTTTCATGCTGTGAAGGAAGCGCTTCTCGAATTCGGCCACCTGTCCCACTTCTATGTCCCGCATAAGGGCGTGTGTGCCGCAGTAGAGAATGGCCACTTCTTCGCCTGCACTCAGAGGGGAATACTGACCTTGGACGAGCAGGGCGTTGTTTTTGCGGCCCTTGTCCAGCGCATCCATCGTAACTTTGTCCACGTCTGAAGAGAATTTGGAGAAACTCTCAAGTTCGGTGTATTGGGCCTGTTCTATCTTCAGCGTTCCCGCGATTTTCTTCATGCTCTTGATCTGAGCCGCACCGCCGACACGGGATACGGATATGCCCACGTTTATGGCAGGTCGGAAGCCCTGGTTGAAAAGCGAGGTCTCCAGGTATATCTGACCGTCGGTGATGGAGATCACGTTCGTCGGAATGTAAGCCGACACGTCGCCGGCCTGGGTCTCTATGATAGGAAGGGCGGTAAGTGAACCGCCTCCTTTGACTTTCCCTTTAAGACACTCCGGAAGGTCATTCATCTTTTCGGCCACGCTCTGCTCGGAGATTATCTTGGCGGCTCTTTCAAGAAGGCGGGAGTGAAGGTAGAATACGTCTCCCGGATAGGCTTCACGGCCGGAAGGGCGCCTTAGGATAAGCGAAACTTCACGATACGCCACGGCCTGCTTTGAAAGGTCATCGTAAACGACGAGCGCCGCGCGTCCCGTGTCCCGGAAATATTCGCCTATGGCAGCTCCGGCAAATGGAGCATAATATCTCAGCGCCGCCGCATTGGCCGCTGTAGCCGCCACCACTATGGTGTAGTCCATGGCGCCTTGTCTGCGCAGGGTCTCCACGATGTTGGCCACGGTGGATCCTTTCTGGCCTATGGCCACATAGATGCAGTAAACGGGATTACCTTTCAGGTAGTTGTCTCTCTGGTTGATGATGGTGTCTATCGCCAGGGCGGTTTTTCCGGTCTGGCGGTCGCCGATGATAAGCTCTCTCTGTCCTCTTCCTATAGGTATCATGGCGTCCACGGCTTTGATGCCCGTCTGGAGAGGTTCACTTACAGGCTGACGGAATATGACTCCGGGAGCCTTTCGCTCCAAGGGCATGTCCAGACGGTCGCCGCCGATTTCTCCCATTCCGTCGAGCGGAACTCCCAGAGGATTGACGACACGTCCTATCAGAGCCTCTCCTACGGGGATGGAGGCTATCTTTTTGGTCCTTGACACCCTCATGCCTTCGCATACCTGGTCGGTGGCCCCGAGAAGGATGGCGCCCACATTGTCTTCTTCAAGGTTCATGGCCACTGCCATGATGCCGTTTTCGAAGCGCAGCAGTTCGCCTGCCTCACAATTCTGAAGTCCATAGATACGCGCCACTCCGTCGCTTACTTGGAGCACATACCCCACCTCTTCCCATTGGGCGGAGGTGTCTATTCCTTTGAGTTGTTTGAGCAAAACCTCGGAGATTTCGCTTGCCTTAATGTTCTGAGCCATCAAACTAATCGTTTATTCATTTCATCCAGGTCGTGGCGGACAAGTGCCAATTGGCGTTTAATGCTTGTGTCCAGCACATTATCTCCCACTTCCAATACAAATCCCCCTATAAGGCCGGGGTCAACCTCAGTGGAAAAGTCAACTTCTTCCGCACCTTGCCCGAGGAACATCGCCTTCAGTTTTTCTTCAAGGGCCTCCGATTCACGGGCTACGGTCAGATTGGCCTGACAAATTCGTTCTTTCCTGCGGTAATTCCGCGTGAAAGTCCAAAGAATCTGTTTAAGATATTCAGTTCTGCCGTTTTTTATCAGGAGTGCAGTCAACTTCTCCAGACTGTCCTCCAAATGGTCCGGAATCCGTCCTGCAAGCATGGCCATGGCCTGGTCGTAGGTCTGTTCCCCACGTCCGGTCTGACGGACCAGAAGAAGCAGTGCCGTAGCATATCTGTTGCAGATTACTCCTGTATTCATTGCTTGTCCAAATCTTTAAACACCTCGTCGAGATACTCCTGCTGACCTTTCTCGTCGGAAAGTTCCTTGCGGAGTATTTTCTCCGCCACTTTAAGGGACATCTCGCTCACCTGGGCGCGTATCTCCCTCTGTGCGTTTTCCTTTTCGGTCTCAATCTGCTTTCTGGCCTCTTCCAGAATCTTCTCGGTGAGAGCCTGAGCGTCTTTCTGCGTCTTGTCAAGCAGTTCCTGTCTCTGCTGCGCCGCCTGCGAAAGTAACTCCGCCTGCTGCGAACGTGCCTGAGAGAGCATCTGCTCCTGCATTTCTTTCAGGTGCTCAACCTTCTCCCGGGCCAATTCGGCATCCTTCAGACTTCCTTCTATCTTTTCTCCACGTTTGTCTATCATGGAGGTGATGACGGGAAATCCGAATTTCGCCAGCAGGAAGAACACGATGGCGAAAACCAAGGTCATCCAGAAGATGAGACCGCTGTCGGGAGTAACCAGGTTCATTATTTAAGTACGCCGAGCAGGCAGATTAGAATTGCGAAAAGACAGGCACCTTCCACAAGCGCACCTATGATGATGGCTGTTGACTGGAATTTGCTGCTGTATTCGGGCTGTCTGGCCCCGGCCTCAAGAGTGGCCTGTCCGATTTTACCTATACCGTAAGCGGCTGCAAATGCTGCTATTGCGGCTCCGATTCCAAAAAGCGCCGTTCCTATTCCGGCTGATAAAACTTCTAATGGTAACATGATTTATTGATTTAATGTTGTCTTGATAATCCTATGAATACGCTCGAAAGCATGGTGAACACATAGGCCTGGATGTACGCCACGAGCAATTCCAATACGTCCAGGAACACTCCGAAGAGTATGGCCACCGCACTGAGGCTGCCGTTAAGCAGAGCGCCCATCTGTGCGGTAAGAAAGATGACGGATATGACTCCGAGCAGCATGATATGACCTGCCGTGATATTGGCGAAGAGCCGTATCATCAGACTGAAGGGTTTGGTGAATATCCCCACTATCTCGATGAGAGGCATAAGCGGAATTGGGGCCTTCAGCGGCACGGGCACGTCCGGCCAGAGTATTTCTTTCCAGTAGTGTCTGTTTCCGAAGATGTTGACCGCGAGGAAAGTGAATACGGCCAGGCACAGGGTCACGGCTATGTTTCCGGTAACATTGGCCCCGCCCGGGAAGAACGGCACTATTCCCATGAGGTTGTTGACGAAGATAAAGAAGAATGCGGTGAGCAGGTAAGGTGAATACTTTTTGTAATCTTCTCCTACACATGGTTTTATAATGTCGTCTGTGACCATGCAGACCATCATCTCCACCAATCCTGTAAATCCTCTTGGAGCCTCCTTGGTAGCGTCGTGCTTCCGGTACCAGCGCGCCGGGATGAGTATGATTAGAAGCAGTACGATGGAGTTGCAGAAAAGCGCGAGCACGTTCTTCGTGATGGATATGTCAAGCGGCTTTTTAAGCGTGCCGTCGTCCAGACGTTCCATGATCTTGCCGTTTTCGCCTATGACGAAGTTCCGGTAAGAGCCGTCGTGAACTATATGCTTCGAAGAGAAAATGTGCCACCCGCCGTGGCTGTCTCTAAGGATTACTGGAAGATAAATACTTACGGGCTTGTCGTTTATGGTGGTGATATGCCATTCGTACGAATCGGTGATGTGGCCCAATATGAACGCGTTCATATCGGTGCTTTCCTCCTCCGCCCTTAGACTGAAGACGGACAGGAAGAAAAAGAGCACTATGAAAAGATATTTTTTCATAATTCCACACATGCTGTCGCTTCGCCGTTTTTTATCTTTACTATTCCTGACGTTATCTTTTTCTCCGTGATGCTGCCGCCTTGTCTGAGCCGTATAGCCCCGCCCGTAAGAACGGAAAGCATATCTGCGTGATGGTCAAGCACTTCAAACTCTCCGAGCTCGCCCGGAAAGAAAGCGGCATCGACCATGGCGTCGAAGACGGTGGATTCAGCGGACAGTAAACGGACTTTAAACATTGGCCTGAGACATTAGTTTTTTACCTTTCTCCATAGCGTTTTCTATGGTTCCCACATTGAGGAAGGCCTGCTCCGGGATGTCGTCGCACTGCCCGTCAAGGATCATCTTGAAGCCTTTGATGGTGTCGTCTATCTCGACCATCACGCCCGGCAGACCCGTGAACTGTTCCGCTACGCTGAACGGCTGGGAGAGGAATCTCTGCACCTTTCTCGCGCGGTAAACCGTAAGCTTGTCCTCGTCCGAGAGCTCTTCCATGCCCAGGATCGCTATTATGTCCTGAAGTTCCTTATATCTCTGGAGAATCTGTATCACTCTCTGTGCCGTGTCATAATGTTCTTTTCCGACCACCAGAGGATCGAGGATTCTGGAAGTGGATTCCAATGGATCCACGGCAGGGTAGATACCCAGTTCAGCTACTTTTCGGCTGAGCACCGTAGTGGCGTCAAGGTGCGAGAATGTCGTGGCCGGAGCCGGGTCGGTAAGGTCGTCGGCCGGCACATAGACGGCCTGTACCGATGTGATGGATCCGTTCTTGGTGGAGGTGATCCTCTCTTGCATCTGTCCCATTTCGGTGGCAAGCGTAGGCTGATAGCCCACGGCCGAAGGCATACGCCCCAGAAGGGCGGACACCTCGCTTCCCGCCTGAGTGAAACGGAAGATGTTGTCTATAAAGAAAAGAATGTCCTTAGGATCGGTGCTGTCGGTGCTGTCTCGGAAGCTCTCGGCCAGGGTAAGACCTGAAAGGGCCACTGCGCTACGTGCTCCCGGCGGCTCGTTCATCTGACCGAACACCATGGCGACCTGACTTTTCTCAAGCTGACGGGCATCGACTTTCGAGAGGTCCCAATGACCTTCTTCCATGCTCTTTTTGAATTCGTCGCCGTATTTGATGACCCCCGATTCTATCATTTCCCTCAAAAGGTCATTTCCTTCACGGGTTCTTTCTCCCACGCCGGCAAATACGCTGAAGCCGTTATGTTTCTTGGCGATATTGTTGATAAGCTCCTTGATGAGGACCGTCTTTCCTACGCCGGCTCCTCCGAAAAGTCCTATCTTTCCTCCCTTAAGGTAAGGTTCCAGCAGGTCTATGACTTTGATGCCCGTATAGAGGACTTCGCGTGATGTCTTTAGGTCTTCGAATTTCGGAGGGTCCCTGTGAATCGGAAGAGCCCCCTCACGGTCAAGTGCGCTCAGTCCGTCTATGGGGTCACCCGTAACGTTCATGACGCGGCCTCTTATCTGCGCTCCCTTAGGCATGCTTATGTAGGAGAAAGTGCTGACCGCTTCCATTCCGCGGGTAAGTCCGTCCGTGCTGTCCATAGCCACACATCTCACGGTATTCTCCCCGATGTGCTGCTGGACTTCTATGACGAGTCTGCCGGCATCGGGTCTGTTGATATGGAGAGCTTCGTGAATGAGAGGAAGTTCCGGCTTTTCTCCTTCCGGAAAATCGAAGTGGACATCTACTACAGGTCCTACTATCTGAGAAATATGTCCTATGAGTCTATCTGGCATATCGCTGATTTTTTATTTCTTGATTTGGTTCAATAAATATACCAATAATATAGTTGATCCGGCTATTTAATGCCAATTCTTCCACATTTAGCGCCATTTTGTAAATGGGTTCATGGAAAGCGCCGAATTGAAATATCTTCTGTCGGAGCTCACTTCTTCTCCTATCCACGAAGGAATGTCGAAAGTGTCATCCTCGGCCTGTAATTCGATTTCCGCTACGACAAGACCGGCGTTGTCCCCGTAGAATTCGTCCACTTCCCAAGTGTGGATGCCATCGGCATTTTTTATCAGATACCTGGTCTTGTCTATCACGCCGGGCAGGCATAGTTCCAGAAGGGAGCGGGCGTCGTCCGGAGATATCTCCTTTTCCCATTCGAAGCGGGAGGTCAGCGTCTCGTCCCCTTTGCCTTTGACCGTCAAGTATCCCCTGTCATCTTTCATCCTGATGCGTACGGTGCGTTCAGGATCGGAGCACAGGTATCCTTGAGTTATGTGCATTTTTTTGAATGCCAATGGCTTGAATTCGCCGCACACTAAGAATTTCCTTTCAGTTTCCTTGGCCATGACTTCTGTGGATTAAGATTTTTTATTTTGATTATTCTATGTTACGTACGGCGTCTTCGAAACCGTCCCTTGATCCCCTGGCTTTATTCTTGATCTTCGCGCGGTAGTTATAGATGGTGTTTGCAGAATAGTGCAGCAGTGAGGCTATGCGGCTCGATTCGCTTATGCCCAGCTTGATGAGTGCGAATATCCGCAGCTCCGGGGTCAGAATGTCGTCCCCCTTAGGCACGATTTCTTCTCCGTCAGCGAGCAGCGCGTTGAATTTTTCCACGAAATCGGGATAGATATTCACGAATGTCTGGTCGAACATCTTATGGAATTCGAGTATGTCGTCATCTATAGGGGCTTGATTTTCAATCTCATCTGTCAGTTCTTTCGTTTTCCCCTGGCGTATGTATTTCAGTACGCGGTTACGGTATTGGCGAGAGGCGTTGATATTGTCAGACACAATCTCCAGGAACTGGGTTATGTATTCCTGTTTCACCTTGTCCGACTCCTGTATTCTGGCATTCAGCGCTGTCAGCCGGCTGTTCACATCCATGAGTTCGTGGTTGCGCCTGTCTATCTCGTCGTAGGATTTCTGCAGTTCCGCACGTGTCGAGGACAGTGTTTGCTGCCTTTTATATAGAAATGCGAGCAGCAGGAGGGTCAGAATCAGCAGAGCGGTAATGCATGCAAGAAGCGAAGATGTGTATTTACTTTGCAGGGTGTGTTTCTCCTGGTATGCGTTTTCGATCTCCGGGAAGAAGGACATGATCTGCCATATACGCAGTTTGCCGTTATATCGGAGGGCATCCATCATGCAATGGTCTGCGGCATACCGGAAGGCTCTGTCTATATCGCCTTGATTGAAAATCAGCCGGGCGATTTCATTCAGGGAGGCGTAGTCTTTTGTGGCGCACATGATGTCCGCTATGCAGGAGCGCAGCAGCCATTCTTCATAGCCTTCTTCGTCTCCGTTACGTTGCTTGGCGTGGGCGTAGTAGTATGCGGCTTCGGCGTACTCTCTGGAGTTTTCCTTGCTTGTTTTCAGCATGTCGAGTGAATATTCTTCAAAAGCCTTGTTGTCCGAGGCTTCGTCGGCTTCTTCCCTTTTCAGATTATACCATTCCCAGCTTGCCTCCTTAACCATTGGCATTAAAAGAACTCTGTATTTGTCTCTTTGTGCCAATTTATGCTTGTAAGATTCCGCCGTGGAGGAGTATGCCATGGTTTCTCCCCAATAAGAGTGCTCGGCGAGGCAGTAATCTTTAAAGACTTCATCGGGGATTTGCGTGTCGCGGTAGTTTTTAAGTATGTCGTCGGCTTCCACCTGATAACCGGCCTTTATGTAGGCTGTGGCCATAAGAAAATCCGCTTTCGCGATGCGTGTCCGGCTTTTGAGCGCAGCGGCGGTTTTTCGTCCTTCTCTAAGATAAAAAAGGGTGGAGTCAAGGCTGTTGACCTTGTAGGAATCGGCGATGCGCAGGCTTATGCTGTATTTTTGTTCGGCGTCCGTCTGTTCCGCGAGGACGTCTTTAAGGGTTTTTACCCCATCGTTAAAGTAGCTTTCATATACCGCTTTGTCGCTTAATGCTTTATCCAGCTTGCTGATGCCCGGGTAATTTTCTTTCGTGCTCCTGCATGCGCACAGCAGCGGTATCAGTCCTATTATCAGAAATCTATGTATAAGTCTCATATCGAAAGTGTCATATAAGTAAGCGGTAAAAAATAAGGTGGTAAAGATTTGCTAAGGATAGATTCCTTTTTGAAGATGGAGTGTACTGGATGTACTCGACTGATGAAAAAAGAAATATATACCAAAAAGATAATCAAAGATTACCAAGTTATTTTTTAACGATTACTAAGGTCAGTGTAAAGGTAAGAAAAAAGAGATAACGTTCAGCCACGGTGGAGGTTTTTCTGCGCAGTCGCTTCGCGCTATCCCTCCCACTTCGTGGGTCCCTTCCGTTCACAGACCACGGGCGGTCAGTGAACGCTAATACTCGTTCACAGGTCTCGGGCGACCAACTGTCAACACGCGCTCTGACAAGGTCCATTTCGACGACCGTCTCGCTACGCTCGAGCTCACCACTCATAAATTCGTGGTCCCCCCTCTTCCGATGCCGAGGATTTTATTCAGCCACGTCAGAGGTTTTTCTGCGCAGTCGCTTCGCGACCCTATCCGGGCAAATGCTTCGAAAAACCTCTACCGTGTCTGAATCTGAATGACGTGAGATACTGATGATATGACTTGATCTTTTTGGTGGACGAAGCGGCTCGAAACATGCTAACATAAAAGATGAGGGGGACTGATCAGTCTTTCGACTTTTCAGTTCCCCTCTTTATCTGTTTTTTACGATGCTAGAACGCGAGCACGCAGCGTACGTGGCGGCTATAAGTGGTTTTTGGTGCCATGGAGAAACTCAAGAAATCCTTGTAAAAGATGATGTCGAAAGCTTGAGCTGTGTTCTGATAATAAATTTCCGTTGTAGTCCAATAACCGGAATAGTGTACCTTAGAAACCGCTTCGGAGCAGGTAAATTTATCATAATTCCCATCCCCTGCTTTTGCAAGACAGGCATTGAGAAGGGTTTGGGCTACAGTCTGCCAGCCTTTGGTATTTACGGTGTTGCCGGTGTCAGTCTTATAGGTAGAGCTAGTGTATATTTGCCCGCCGAAATTGCTCAGAATGTCGCACCACTCGCCGTAGCTTGGAAGATACCACCCGGTAGTGC
>CAVEIF010000030.1:0-16110 GCA_963615835.1 Coprococcus eutactus
AATTTTCTTTACAACGGTGTAAAGTTTTTTTACAGGCGGGGAAGTTTCTTCTCTTACCAAGCGTTTGTGTATTAGGTTGTTTGGTGCTTTGGCACATTTGTCGTTTCTGTTATTCCCGGATATTGAGAACATACGGAAACAGACGATGAGATCATTTCGGAATAACTTTTTTTCAAACTGTATGGCAGCGGCGTTGCGGACTCTGCCGGCAAAGGGACGCAGGAACGGTCTTAAGGTGCTTACGCTCGGAATCGGGCTTGCCGTGGGGCTGGTGCTGACCTCCAAGGTCTGCTTTGAACAGACCTATGACGACTTCTTCAGCGATGCCGGAAGAATCTTTCGCGTCAGCGAAGCGGCAGAAATGAACGGGGAATACAAGGTCTATTCCCGGACGAGCGGAGGAATCGCGCCGAGAATGAAGGAATATTTCCCTCAAATCGAGCAGGCCACGCGGATGACATGGTTTGAGGATGACGCCGTACTTATAATGAAAGGGAGCGGGATGAGGGTCGATGCCGGACTGACCGGACTCGCCGACTCCGCATTTTTCCATGTGCTTGACAGGAAATGCCTTGCCGGGGACATCGACGAGTCTCTGGCGGTGAAGGGAAATGTCGCTGTGTCACTTTCTGTGGCGCGGAAAATCTCATTGGCCCTGCACGGTAAGGCGGCGAAAGGCGGCGACGTAAGTTCCCTTGCGCAGACGGTGGTCGGCGAACGCTTCTCCATCGCCGGACGGGGGGACGGATATGAAGTTACTGTCAGCGGGGTCTTCGAAGACTATCCTCTGAACTCGACCCTGCGTCCGCAGGTGCTCATCTCGCTTCCGACCACGGGAATGTTTATCTACGACGGCACGGACGGGGTCGTGGGCAATGACAGATATCAGACTTTCCTGAAGCTTCGTGAGGCGTCTGACGCGGAGGATCTCAACGGGAATTTCGATGGGTTCATAAATACCTATCTTCCGGTGGAGGAGATGACTGCCGCAGGGTTTAAACAGGATTACATACTCAAACCTCTCATCTCTCTGCATAATGAGGACGAGAATCAGAGAAATATGACGCTGCTGCTCGCATTCGTGGCGTTCGCTCTTCTGCTGACCTCGGTTCTGAATTATCTGCTCATCGTTCTTTCGACCACCATCACCCGCAGCCGCGAGATGGCTCTGCGCAAGTGTCTTGGAAGCGGACGTCGGGAGATGTTCGGAATGATGTTCGCGGAGGCGCTCGTGCATACCATGCTCGCCTGCGGTCTAGCCGCTGTTCTCATCTTCGCGTTCAGAGGCACTGTGGAGGAGATTCTCGGAACGGACATATATTCTTTGTTTTCCGGCAGGCCGTTGGTTCTTTCAATCGCTGTGGTCCTCGCCCTGCTGGTCATAAACGCGGTTCTTCCAGCCCGCTTCTTCTATAGGATTCCGGTGGCGGCCGCGTTCAGAAACTACAGCGAGGACAAACGCCGATGGAAACTCGCCCTTCTTGCGGTAGAGTTCACTGCAGTGGCTTTTCTCTCGGTGATACTCTGCATTATTTCTCTGCAGTATAAAAAGATGTCCGAGGAAGATCTCGGCTTCGATTACGGCGATGTGGCGATGATAAGCCTGCCGGAGGCGACCCATGAACAGAAAAATACTCTTATCGCTGAATTGCGCGCGGTTCCGGACATTTCCGATGCGGCCTTCGCTTATCAGAATCCGTTTGAGGGGTACTCGGGTAACAATGTCTCCGTCCCGGGGGACGAACGGCAACTTTTCAATGTCCGTGACGCATATTATGTCGATGAGCATTGGCTCGGAGTGCTCGGAATAGAGCTCGTTGAGGGTCGCAATTTTGACGCCTCGCTCGGCTGGGACGAAGAGGTTCTTGTGGATGAAAGGTTTGTGGATATGATGAAGAAGACGGCCGGATGGGATGACGACGTTCTCGGAAAATATGTGAATATCACCGCGCACGGCGCCCAGTCAAGGATATGCGGAGTGTTCAAAACCATAAACCAGGGTTCATTTTCTCTGGAGGACAGGTTCTTCGCCGAAAGGCCAATGGTAGTCTTTCATACGAATCCGCAGCAGAACACTGCTTACTTCAGATATGTTTTCGTGAAATACCACAGTCTTTCGCCGGAGGCGGTCGGACATACGCAGGAGGTCATCGACAGAGTTCTCCCGGAACAGGCGAGCAGAATCACGCTCTGCAGAGAGGCGGCTCTCGAGAATCTCGCGGACACCAGGAACACGAGGAGCGCGGCGCTTGCCGGAGGCTTGGTGACGTTGATTATCGCCCTGCTGGGGCTTGTTGGATATACGATTGACGAGGTTCGGCGCCGCGCCAAGGAGATAGCCGTGCGGCGGGTGAACGGGGCGCAGTTCTCGCAGATACGTTCTATGTTCATTCGGGACGTGATGTGGATCGCAGGACCTGCCGTGGCCGCCGGATGTGTGCTGGCGGGATTCGTGGCGGCACGGTGGGAACAGCAGTTCAGCGTACAGGCAGGCCTTCCGTGCTGGGTTTTCGTGGCGGTTCTTGCCGTCGTGCCGGGGGTTGTGGCTCTTGTTTCGGACATTTATGTGCGCTCTGTGGCGAACCGTAATCCCGCCGAGAGCATCAAAACGGAATGACGGGCTTTTCGAAGCCCTGCCGTACATATTGCGGGGATGAAAGCATAAGTGATTAACGATTACATAGTAAATAAAATAGGACATTATGATTAAGATTACAGACATCTGCAAGGTCTTCAGAACCGAAGAGATCGAGACGGTGGCTCTCGACAATGTTTCATTCGAGATAAAGGACGGCGAGTTCGTCGCGATTATGGGGCCTTCCGGTTGCGGAAAATCGACTCTGCTGAACATACTCGGACTGCTTGACAATCCGACTTCCGGAAGTTATCAGCTTCTCGGGCAGGAGGTTGCACAGCTCAAGGAGAAGGAGAGGACGAAGTTCCGCAAGGGAAACATCGGCTTCGTGTTCCAGAGCTTCAACCTGATTGACGAACTGAATGTTTTCGAGAACATCGAACTGCCGCTGCGCTATATGGACTTCTCGGCGGCCGAGAGGAAGGAGAAGGTGGAGGCCGTGATGGCGCGGATGAACATCAGCCACAGGGCCAAGCATTTCCCTCAGCAGCTCTCCGGAGGTCAGCAGCAGAGGGTGGCGATCGCGCGTGCCGTGGTGGCGTCACCGAAGCTGATTCTGGCCGATGAGCCTACGGGTAACCTCGACTCGAAGAACGGCAAGGAGGTGATGGATCTGCTCTGCGAGCTGAACCGCGAGGGCACGACCGTCGTGATGGTCACCCACTCGCAGAAGGATGCGGCTATGGCCCAAAGAACAATCGATTTATTTGATGGGCACATTGTCAGCGATGTCAAAAACGAATTGTAGTGCGATACATATTCCATAACTTTATTAATACCCTGCGGCGGTACAGGGTGTCGAGTGCGCTGAATGTCGTCGGGATGGCGGTGGCGTTCGGGGCTTTCTATGTGATTATGACCCAGGTCAGCTGGGACTTCGGATATAATCAGAGACTCAAGGACGCCGACCGCACATTCGTGATAGCCCTGCCGTCGAACTATTCGCCGGGGAAATACAGCACCTGGATATGCCGGCCGCTCGGCGAGGAGCTGGTGAACGGGGCGGCTGAAGCGGAATGCGGAGGAATGTACGACGTGTATGCCGGAGAACCGCAATTATGCTGGACACGTAGGGACGGAGCCGCGAGATTGCCGTCCGCAGGGTGCACGGGGCAAGCGTGGCGGACATCCTTAAGATGTTCAATCTGAAGTTTATAGCCATCGTGCTCGTGTCGAGTGCCGTGGCCGCGCCGGTGAGCCTGCTGATTGTCCGTCTCTATTTCCGGGGCTTCGCCTACCACATTCCCCTTTATTGGTGGGTTTTCGCCGTGGCTCTGCTCGCGGTGCTGGTCATCACCGTGATTATCGTTACTCTTCGGAGTTTGAGCGCGGCGACCTCCAATCCTGTCGACCATCTGAAAGCGGAGTAAGGCGCTCTGTAAATGTCAGAGAGGGAAATTTGCCGTAAACGTGCGGATTATATATTAAAAAGTGTAGTTTCTGCGTATTTACGGTAAAATTTTCTTATATTTGAGCAAAATTCTTAATTATGCTGATTGGACGAGAAGAAGAGAGCCGGATATTGCGGGATGCGCTTGGAGAGGAGTCTTCCCAATTCATTGCCGTATATGGAAGACGGCGTGTGGGAAAAACATTTTTGAT
Organism: Coprococcus eutactus; assembly: GCA_963615835.1. Classification (GTDB taxonomy): domain Bacteria; phylum Bacteroidota; class Bacteroidia; order Bacteroidales; family UBA932; genus Cryptobacteroides. The sequence continues at coordinate 4,238 of CAVEIF010000030.1, forward strand.
TCGCGAAACGTTTGATTACAGTTTTGACTTTCAATTTACCGGAGCTGCAAACACATCTTCGAAGAAACAGCTTGCACGTTTCAGGCAGGCGTTGAAAGAACAGGGGCAGCAGGACACACCCGCACTGGGGAACTGGGGCGAAGCCTTCGGTGAACTCAGACGCTTCATTACGAGTCGTCCGGAAGGAAAGAAAGTTATATTTCTCGATGAACTTCCTTGGATGGACGCTCCACGTTCCGGTTTTCTCGGAGAACTCGAGGTCTTTTGGAACGGATGGGCTTCCGCCAGAAAAGACATCGTATTCATCGTCTGTGGGAGCAGCACTTCGTGGATGGTGAGAAAAATCATCAGGAACAAGGGAGGGCTGCATAATCGTTTGAACTATAGGATTTCCTTGAAGCCGTTCAGTCTTGGCATGTGCGAAAAACTCTGTGAATCGCGCGGTCTTCAATTTTCGCGGAGACAGATACTCGAAGCCTATATGGTGTGGGGAGGCATTCCTTACTATTGGAGTCTGCTCCGCCATGGAGTCAGCATTACACAGGAGATTGACAGACTGATTTTTTCGGACGACGGTGAACTTCACGATGAGTTTGACATGTTGTATGCCGCTCTGTTCAAGAAGCCCGAACCATATATAAAAGTTGTGGCGGCCCTTGCCGGGAAAAGATGCGGAATGAACCGGAGCGAACTTCTGTCCGAGTGCGGAGCAGAAGACAATGGTGATTTTTCGGAAATATTGGCCAATCTCGAATGGTGCGGATTCATAAGAAGTTACAATATCATTGGCACGGAAAAGAATAATATCTGGCAACTTATGGACCATTTCACCATATTCTACTATGATTTCATTCGGGGTTGCAAGTGCGGTGCCAATTACTGGAAATCAATCATTGGCACTCCGACATACAACACGTGGTGCGGATTGTCATTTGAACGGATTTGTCTGTGCCATGTGCCGCAGATTAAAATGAAACTTGGGATAACCGGGGTCGGCACCAATGAATATGCGTGGAGATTCGGCGGAGATAAAAATTCCGGACTCAAAGGGATGCAGGTTGATCTGCTGATCGACAGGAATGACGGAATCATTGATTTGTGCGAAGTCAAGGACTATCGGGAACCGTTCCGGATTTCTGCGGAATATGCGGGGCGGCTTGAGGAAAAGCGGAGGACATTCACCGCTGTTACCAAAACGGCAAAGGCGGTCCATACGGTTCTCATATCCGCAGAAGGAATTGCTCCGTACACTGATGCCGGTATTCAGGCGGAGGTCTGTCTGGATGATTTGTTCCGCGTGTAGGGAGTTCAATTTGTTATGAAGAAAAAAGGAATAATACTGGTCGTTGACGACAACAAGGGTATCCGTGATGCTCTGAAGATACTGCTTGGAACCGTGTTCGAGAGGGTGGAGACTCTGCCTTCTCCGGTAACGCTGATGCGGATGGTGGAAAGCCTCAGTCCCGACGTGATACTTCTGGACATGAACTTCAAGACGGACATCAACACGGGGAACGAAGGTCTATATTGGCTGTCGGAACTCAAGGCCAGATGGCCAGGGCAGGCAGTGGTGCTGTTCACCGCCTATGCCGACATCGCCCTGGCGGTGGAGGGCATGAAGCGCGGGGCGGAGGATTTCATCGTGAAACCTTGGGACAACGCGAAACTTATCGAGACGCTCACGCAGATAAGGGACAGGAAAAAGCCAACGCAAAAGAACAGGGCGGCCGGCAGGGAACCGGAGATGTTCTGGGGCGGTAGCGCGGAGATGGAGCGCCTGCACGAGGATATGGTGAAAATCGCCGCGACTGATGCCACGGTGCTGATTACAGGAGAGAACGGAACGGGAAAAGACGTGCTCGCACGCGAAATCCATTCGCTTTCCGCCCGCGCCGCAGGACCTCTTGTCTGCGTGGATGCGGGCGCCATTACGGAGACGCTTTTCGAAAGTGAACTGTTCGGACATGTCAGAGGCGCGTTCACCGATGCCAGATCCGACCATGCCGGTAAATTCGAGCAGGCTGACGGGGGTACGCTCTTTCTGGATGAGATAGCCAATATCCCGCGTCAGTCGCAGGCCAAGCTCCTCCGCGCCTTGCAGAGCCGCAGCATAACAAGGGTGGGGGATACGAAAAGCATTCCTGTCGATATCCGTCTCATCTGTGCGACCAACGCCGATGTCCCCTCTCTTGTGCGGGACGGACTCTTCCGTGAAGATCTCTATTACCGTCTGAACACTATACGGGTGGAATTGCCGCCGCTGAGAAAAAGGCCGGGGGCGGTTGCCCCGCTCGCAGGGCAGTTTCTCCGGGAATTTGCAGAAAAATACGGACGTCCGCTGACAGGATTCTCTCCGGAGGCGATCGCGCAGATGGAAAAATACACCTGGCCCGGAAATATACGAGAGCTTCGCAACTGCGTGGAGAAGGCAGTGATTCTCTCCGATGGAGCAGTGATAGGAAGCCTCGGGCTCGAGAACGTCGGAGAAGGCGTTTGCGACACTGAAATATCCGCCGCGGACACGATGGAAGGTATGGAGGAGAAGACCATACGCGCCGCGATGAACCGTTTCGGCGGGAACATATCGCTTGTGGCCAAGTCTTTGGATATCAGTCGCCCTACACTTTATGCCAAGTTGAAAAAATACGGGATATGATGCTTTCTTGGGGATATATGGCGGCATCTGTCTCAGTCATCGTTGTTCTTGCCGTCATAATAACGAGGGCCGTCACCAAACGGAAGATAATCAGCAAGATTGATTTTATGTCCGATGCTTTGAGCAGCGGGGAGACTGCATTCCGTTATGCGGACAGCGGACGCGGTAACCGCATGCTCAACCGTTCGCTTAACCGTCTGCGCTCCATCTTCGAGGCGGAGAAGAACGACATTCGTGAGCGTGACCGATATTTCGCCATAATGCTCGATCATGTGCAGAGCGGTGTCATAGTTCTCGACACAGACAGGGTGGATTACAGCAACGCTGTCGCACGCGGTCTGCTCGGAATGGCGGACATCGCGAATCTGAGGCAGATTGAACGTATATCGGAGGAACTCGCGCAGGCGTTCAGACGCGCGGACGACACGGAGACCAGGGCTTCGTTCCAGTCTGAGCGCGGAACGGTGCAGTTTTCCGTAAGCGCCTGCGAGGCCATGCTTCATTCGGTGAAGGTCAGAATCGTTACGTTCAACGACATAACCCATGAGATGGAGAACAACGAGACCGAGTCGTGGACAAGGCTCATAAGGGTGCTTACGCACGAGATTATGAACACCGTCACCCCGATAGCATCGCTCAGTTCGGCTCTTTCGCAGAGTCTGGCAGCGTACGGGGAGGAGGATATCCGGTCTGCACTCGGCACTATTGCTTCTTCGTCGGAGGGTCTTCTTGGTTTCGTGCAGTCCTACCGTTCACTCACTCACATCGCGGCTCCGGTGCGTAAGGCCTTTTATTTCAGGGATGTGGCTGCTGACGCCGTCAATATAGCGCGGGTGAATTGGCCCGAGGTTGAATTGGCCTATGAAGAGCGGTCCGAGGACATCATCCTCTATGCCGATCAGGGGCAGATCTCGCAGGTTGTCAACAATCTCGTGAAAAACGCAGTTCAGGCCGGAGCCCGGCACATCACGATAGCGGCATCCATAGACAAGAGGGACCGCACTGTCATAAGCATTGCCAATGACGGCGCCCCCATCAGCGAATCCGCCCGTAAACAGCTTTTCGTGCCATTTTTCACGACCAAGGGCAGTGAAGGCACAGGAGTGGGGCTCAGTCTCTCGCGTCAGATGCTCCGTCTTAACGGCGGTACCATAACTCTTGCTTCCAGCACTCCTCAGGCCACGGTCTTCACGATCATTCTGTAGCTTTTCAGCCCTGGCGGGGCCGTTTACTCGGACTTCAGTTTGTCAACCGGATTGGCCGTCGCAGTCTTCCATGTCTGAGTCAGAACTGATGCGGCTGCGATGACAAGGGTCAGCAGAGCCGCCACCGGAATCACCCACCATGGGAAGGCAATCGCATTGTAGAAGTCGCGCAGATAGTATCGTATGCCCCATATGCAGAGAGGAACGGCTATGACGCTCGCAGCGAGGGCCATCAGCAGGAAATCCCGCGACAGTGTCCTGACGGCGGTGAGGACATCCGCACCGAAAATCTTGCGCAGGGCTATCTGTCGTGCCTGTTCTTCAGTATAATACACTGACATCGCGAGAAGTCCGAGTGCGGAGATAAGGATTGCGAGAAGCATAAATGTGCTTACGAGCGCGCTTGTGTTGCGCGTACCCGTAAGGGCGTCGCCCAGCAAGTCATCGACATAGCTTATCTCTCCTTCCTTCGGTACTCCGAGATATTCGAGTGCGACGCCCCGCCATACGTCCGATACGGCGTCGTATGCCTCTTTGCGGTCGCCCGAGATCTTCACGATCATACTTGAGCAGACAGACGTTCTGTTCATCACGGCATTATGGCTGTCTTCCAACGGACGGCTCAAGGCGTCATTGGCCCTGTAATCGGCTATGATGCCGCAGCATTCATATTCCGGCTTGCCGTCATCGCGTTTTCCGACGCTTCTGTTGTTCTCTGATACTCCATAGCGCGCGGCCGCCTCTTCGGTAAGCCAATATGTTCCCTCAAGCGGCTCGGAATATTTTTCCAGAACTTTCAGACCGAGAAGACGGAAACTTGTGGAATCGAGTCCGGAGACCTTCATCCACGACATCTTTTCGTTCTCGATGTGTACGCCGTTGCTTCCGCAGGCATAAGGGGTCTGCATGCACATTCCGACAGCCTCCACCTGCGTAAGGGCGCGAAGACGGCGTGCAAGTTCATTCTGCGCGTCCATGTTTCTGTAGCCGAGCGACCATGAGCTGACGTCGAGAAGATCCTCCGTGTCATAGCCCGTCGGCAGGGTTACGAGGTGGTGCATCTGAAGGGACATAGTCAGCGCCACCGCTATCAGGGCGGTGCTGAGCACGTTCTGGCAGACGATGAAAATCTTGCTGAAAATCATCTTGCTGCGGAAACGGAAGTCGCCTTTCACCACGTCAATTGGCCTGAAGCGAGAAACCATCAGCGCCGGCAGGAGCCCTGAAATCAGCGACAGCAGACAAAGCAGCAAAATGGCGCACAGTCCCGCCGGCAGGTCCGCACGCAGGACGATATCCGTAGAGAGCAGGGTTGATATCCACGCCCGGAAGCAGACCGCGATTACGTAGCCGAGGACAAAACATCCGGAAGTGAAGATAAACGATTCGCCTATGTAGCGCCGCAGGATTCCGCCGCTTGATTCCCCGAGCAGACGGCGTGTAGCCATCTCCTTGGCCCTCTTGCCGGTCTGCGCCACGGTGAGGTTGATGTAGTTGAACACGGCGGAGATGAGAAGGACCATAATTACCGCCAGCATTATTTCCACAGTCTTTCTGTCTCCCTTGCGGAAAGGGGTGAAGACTTCTCTGGTACAGAAATACAGATGGTCGAGACGGGTGAGCGAAGACCCGTACATGAATCCCCCGTTGGATGCGTCGCGGTCGAACCAGTTCCAGTAAGCGCAATATTTGTCAAGCAGCCGCCCGGCCACTTCGTCAGGGTCTGCTCCCGGGGCGAGCGTTACCAATGTCTGCACCGAGCCGAACTGGTCCATTTTCGTGACCATGGTCTCCATCACCTTCATGCTCAGGAATATGTCAGATGGCCTGAATATGTCATAGGGCCCGAAATCTTCGAGAATTCCCTTTATGGTGAGCTTCTTCCCGCGGAATACGATGCTTCGTCCCAGCGGGTCTTCTTTTCCGAAAGCCTTCCTTGCAAATGACTCGGAGACTATGACCTCATCCTCTGCGGACAGGATCCTGTCGCGCCCGCATCCGGAGACGGTGTAGTCGAACAGTTTAAGAAAATTGGTGTCAAGAACTTCCGCATAGACCTTGTAGTATTCGCCGTCGATGGTGATGTCGGCTTCGCCATAGACTGAAACCCTGGTCCATGAAGTTATTTCAGGTATGGATGGAAAAAACTCTTCTCCCGTTCCGAGTGTCATCCCGACCATGTCTTCCGTGCCTATGGCGTAGAGCGGTTCCGATGTGCTCCGATGCGCTCCGACGCTGAATTCAGTACGGGCATAGGACGCGAAAAGAATGATGAACCCGAGTGCCGCCGAGAGCCCGAACGCTTCGATGGATGTGTATAACTTGTTCTTTGATAAAAATTTAAAGTATGTGTTCATGGTCGAGACGGTGTTTATTTTATTATCAGCTCATCTTTGTCCGCGTAGGCGTCATAGCTTGATATGATGACTTTGTCTCCGGGGGCCAGACCTTCCAGAACTTCATAGTATTGAGGGTTCTGACGTCCTATGCGCACTTCCCGTTTAGTGGCTTTCGTGCCGTCGGCGTTGAGGACATAGACCCATTTGCCTCCCGTACTCCGATAGAAGGACCCGCGCGGTATCAGAACGGACTCGGATGCCTGGCCGAGCTGCAGGTTAAGATAATAAGTCTGCCCCGTGCGGATGTTCTCCGGCTGCTGTCCTTCGAAGCGGAAGTCGGCCTTGAACTTTCCGTCGCGGACTTCCGGATATACTTTGCGGATGACTGCGGAATATTTCTCGCTCTGACGCTCGAAAGTGGCGTCAAGACCCGGAGTGACGCGGTCGATATAGTGTTCATCTATCTGCGCTTCTATCTTGTATGAGTCGAGCTTGTTTATCTGCCCTATCTTCGAACCGGCCGCGACGGATTGGCCGAGTTCCACATCCAGCAGGCCAAGTTCTCCGCTGATGGGTGCCTTGACGGTGAGATTATCCTTGCGTCGGCGTATCATGTTCATATTCAACCGCATATTCTCAAGGCTCTCGTGCATCTGGGCTATCTGTACGCTGCGGTAGAGGCTGTCCTGTTGTTCCCGGCCAGTTACCAGAGCAAGCTTTTCCCGGGCCAATTCATAGTCTTCGGATGACTTGAGATATTCTTCCTTTGCGATAAGTTTTTCTTCGTAGAGGGTCTTGTTCTGCTCGTAGGCGCGGCGCGCGCGGCGGACCTCAATCTGAAGACTGAGACGCTCCTGACGCACGCTCAATTTCTGCTGTTCCATGGAAATCATGGTGTTGCGCAAGATGTTTTCCTTTTCTGCCAATTCAGCCTCGGCGTTCAGAATCTGCATGTCGAGGCTTTCGTTCCCGAGCACCACGATCACATCGCCCGCTTTGACCGAACTGCCTTCCTCGGCGACGATTTTCTGCACGTTCCCTCCTTCGGTGGGGCTGATCTGGACCGTCGTCATGGGCTGCACCTGTCCGCTTATGCGTATGTAGTCGTTGAATTCTCCCTTGAAGGCGGTGCCTGTGAGAACGGTGCTTCCGTCAACGCGCAGTACGGAATGTCCTCCGCTGAGGATTAGAAAAACTGCCAGAACCGTGATGACCCCGAGCCCCCACCATTTGAGGGCTTTGGCGGTGAACGCCGCAGCTATTCCTTTTTTCTTTTCTATTATCTTGTCCATGATTATATTAGTAAGCGGTAAAAAATAAGTTGGTAAAGATTTGCGAAGGATTTTTTGAGTATAGATTGATTTTTGAAGATGGAGTGTACTGGATGTACTCGACTGATGAAAAAAGTAATATAGACCAAAAAGACAATCAAAGATTACTAAGTTATTTTTTAACGATTACTTATTTCTGATCTATATAACGTGTTCCGCCATAGTATTCCACAACATGGCTTTTGAGACGGTATTGCAGCAGGGCGTTGAGCCTCTCGGCTTTAGCCTTGAGGTGATTGGCGGAGGCCGTATTGTATTCTATGGCGGAGATGAGCCCCTGTTCGTATTTTCTGGAGTTGAGACGGAACGCCTCTTCCTGCAGTTCGGCGCGCAGTGAGGCTCTTGTGAGTTCCGCCCTCGTTCCGTACAGGTCGCTTACGGCGCGTCGCACTTCCGACTCCACGTCGCGCAGAGACTTGTCGTAGCTGATCTCCGCACGGCGGTATTCGTTGCGCTTTTTGCCCAGAAGGGTGAGTTTGCTCAGGCGGTCGTATATGGGGATGTTCAGTGAAAGTTGGAGATATTCGCCTCCGTTGTTGACGAACTGTTTCCAGTATGGGGTCGGAGTGTAGCCGGCCTGTCCGGGATAGGTGTAATAGCTCGTGGACCAGCCGCCATAGAGGCTCAGTGTCGGAAGAAACTGCCACCGGGCCGTGTGCAGGGCGTATCTCGCGTTGTCCAGAGTCCCCTTGGCTATCAGAACGGACGGCAGGGTCTTCTGCGCTGAACGTACGATCCCGTCAATCTGCGTCGAGGCGTCTGCCCCCGCAGGATCGGAGCAGTCTTCTTCTTCGTACCCGCCGAGAAGCACCTCGTCCGTATCTATCTCAAGAGGCTCACCCACAGGCCAGAGCATAATGTCTTCGAGGCTTATGCGGGCGCCCGTCAGGGAGTTGCGTGCGCAGACCAGTTCATATTCCCTGTCGGCCAGGTCGGCCTTCATCTGCACCACGTCCGCATAGCCCTTGACTCCGAGTTCCTCCTGGCGTGAGGCGAGTGTCAGTGCGGACCGCGCGTTATCCACCTGTTCGGAGAGTATGTCCACCAGAAGGGTATAGTAAACGACGTTGTAATATGCCTCCATCGTGGCAAGGCAGACACGGTCTTCTTCCTGATGCTCAAGGTCCTGTCCCATCGCGAGGGACGTACGGGCTATCTTGATGTTGTCCAGGGCGGAGAATCCGTCGAAAAGAGTTATGCCGGCCGACACCGCCCATCCGTTGTTGAGGGAAGTGGTCGTAACATAGGTGTTGGTCTCAGGGTCGATGGAGCGCCCCCAGCGGTAGTATCCGTAACTCGACGCTTCGACGAGGGGGGTGAACGCCGTCAGAATGGCATCCCGCCTTTCGAGTCTCGCATCATCGACCTTGCTGCGCTGGATCAGGATGTCCGCGCCGTGTTCGACGGCATATTCCATACAGTCCTTCAGGGACATTCTTTTTTGAATGCCAAGTGTATCAGCTTCTTCCGCCTGCTTGGAAACGGGGACGCCCAGCAGGACGGTGATGAATATGATTAGTGCTTTCATGTCGCTATATAATTCTACAGAGGAAGAATCACTTCCCGTGCCATAGCATGCAAATGAATAAGTAGCAAGCAATTGCCGCTACATAAAAAATACAGGAATGTAAAAATATTTTACACTCCTGTAAAGAAAACTTACAAGCCGGACGTGGGTGTGATATTCCGGCTATCTGTCCAGCCATTCACGAAGTTCTGCAGATTTTTCTTTGCTCAGTGTCAATGGGGTGTCGCATTCCTTAAGACGAACTACGAGACGTGAATTGATGAAGGTGTTTATTCGGGCTATGGAATCGATATTTGCTATGTATTGTCTGTTCAATCGGAAGAATATTTTGGGGTCAAGCTTATTTTCCAATTCGTTCATTGTGAATTGGACGATATTAATATTACCGTCTGCAGATCTGGCATATACGTGCCGTTGATCAAAATAAAAGAATAGTATATTCTTTACATTTTCTGAAATCAGTTCTTCTCCTTTCCAAATCAATATGCGTTCCTTATAAGTTCTAAGTTCGTTGATGGCGGTGTCAATATTGTATTTACTTGAACTGTAATGTGTGGCGATGGCCTCCACCTTTTGAAGTGCTTCGGAAAGACATTCTTTTTCTATAGGCTTTAGAAGATAATCGATGCCGTTGTTCTTGAACGCCTTGAGGGCATATTCATCGTAAGCGGTGGTGAATATGACCATGCATTCTGGTCTTACATCTTGAAATGCATCAAATACTTCGAAGCCTCGTAATCTTATGTCAGAGAAGATTACATCATATTTGGGGTGTTTCGAAAGCTTTGAAGTAACTTCCGAAACGGTAGTCAAGGGTCCATCTATTTCCATGTCTGGACGGAGCTCATGGAGCATCCGTCTTAATCTTCTAAAACTGATTTCTTCGTCTTCGATTATCAATACTTTCATAATTAATGAATTATAGGAAGGCTTACTTCAAAAAAACGATTATTGCCAATTGTTGTTGTGTTTATTATAGGCTCTTTACCACATTCCATTGAATATCTTCGCTGTAAGTTCTTAAGTCCGACACCATTGTTCGATGTTTCGAGATTTGTGTTTTGTTCACTATTGGACAGGCTGTTACTCACAACAAGAAAACCGCCACGTTTGAAAATCAATATTTGAAGCGGGTGTTCAGGAGACGGAGCATTATGCTTGACAGCGTTTTCTATCAGCAGCTGCATACTCATCGTTAAAATCTTTTCGTTGTCGCTGTATCGTTGATTGCGATCATCGAAAGTTATGCTTGATGGAAATCTGGTCTGCATGATTGACACATACTCCCTGGCGAATATCATTGCCGTTGGAATCGGAATTACGTCTTTTTCAAGGCTGTTTATTATATACCGATAAATTTTTGACAGAGACACGGTGAATTGTTCTGCTCTGTCTGGATCTTCTTTGATTAATCCAGTCAGGATATTGAGGCTATTAAAAATGAAATGTGGGTTAAGTTGGGACTTTAGCAATTGTTTGGTCAATGCCATGTTCTCGTTTTGCTGCATATTAACCAACTTGTTATAGTAACGGCCAATATGAAAGATGGATACTATGCTTGCAATTATGCAGAATATATATGCGCTAAACCAGAAATCGTCTTCTGAAGGGGCTGGCCATAAAAATCTTGATGAGAATGTTTCGTATAGAAAGCTGAGTGTCAGGTTTAATCCTAATGTCAATAATCCATCAAAAGCCAATCTTGAGGGCGTTAATTTGTGAAGTTTTTTTCTTCTCTTTCGTAGTATCAGATATTCCACGCTCATACTGGTCAATATAAATATTCCGCAGTATGTGAATTCTATGAGTAACACAGAAGGGTTCCAGTTGTTGAATTCTTCTTTGATAACTGGAAACCATAGGATAAGATATAGCAGAAACGCTACCACCGTCAGGAGACCCCATTCCTTAATATATCGTAGTGCTTTCATATCTTTCTTTTTTGCAAATATATACAATCATTCAATAATTTCGAACGCCGATTTTTCCGCTTCGATTTACAAATAATCCAGTTCGTGCATTCAGATAAAACTTTTATTGATAAGAAGGCTATATTTGCTGATATTTTGGAAAAAATGACAATTAAATTAATTGATTATGAAAAAAAAATTTATTGATTTTGTCCCTCTGCTTTTCACTCTCTTTTTTTTCATCATGCCAGAAAAACACAGTGGAGGATGACGAGGTAAAATCTATTAAAGATTATTTCGGAGAATATAGCGTATACGCTATGGACTGGAACAAATATGGAGCAAAGGGGATAACAACCGTTGATATAGATGGCGATGGGGATGGCTCTAATGAAATTTTACTTGAAACACTTGAGATAGAAGATCATTCAAAATGGGAAAGGTCATATGTACTCCCAAAGAGAGATGGTGAATCTGTGGTTTTGCGACTCTGTGTCCCTGTTTTAGACTACTATGAAACAGTAGATGGTGATATTATTACATCTGGCAACTCATTTATGTTCAGTTTTCCAACATTCTTTTTAAATCTTTCTATGAATGATGAAGGGTATCTTTCGTCAGATAAATTTGATCGATTGGATTGGCCTAATGAGGAGCGTATCGGTTTAAGAGAATTTGGAGGTGTTCAAGTGACGGGATCTGTTTACCCGTATCATTTATATATCACAATTGACCATTACTTGGTATATGACCATTTTACTTCGCAATTGATTGATGGCTATCTTACATTGCATCTCATGAAGGAATAAGTCCTACGTAATTGTTCAGACACAGCAGTGCCTTTTCTTCGCTGTCGCTTCGCGACCCTATACGGGCAAACGCTTCGAAAAGGCACTGCTGTGTC
>CAVEIF010000031.1:0-16049 GCA_963615835.1 Coprococcus eutactus
ACGGCTGCTGCTCCCTGTGCCAATTTCTCTCCGTTATAGCTGAACCACGAGCCGCTCTTGTGTATGATGTCGTATTCTACGGCCAAGTCCATGATCTCGCCCGCGTGGGATATGCCTTCGCCGTAAACGATGTCAAATTCGGCCTTTTTGAAAGGCGGAGCCATCTTGTTCTTCACGACTTTCACTCTTGTGCGGTTACCTGTAGCTTCATCGCCGTCCTTAAGCTGGTTGGTCCTTCTGACGTCCAGACGTACTGAAGCGTAGAATTTAAGCGCGTTACCGCCTGTGGTGGTCTCCGGATTACCGAACATCACGCCTATCTTTTCGCGAAGCTGGTTGATGAATATGCAGCAGGTGTTGGTCTTGGAGATATTGGCCGTGAGCTTGCGGAGGGCCTGGCTCATGAGGCGTGCCTGAAGTCCGACTTTGTTGTCGCCCATCTCACCTTCGATCTCGGCCTTGGGTGTAAGCGCCGCTACGGAGTCGATTACCACTACGTCGATGGCGCCGCTGCGGATGAGGTTATCGGCTATTTCAAGCGCCTGCTCTCCATTATCCGGCTGAGAGACAAGCAGATTCTCCAGATTGACGCCGAGAGCCTTGGCGTATGAGCGGTCAAAGGCGTGCTCTGCGTCTATCATGGCCGCGATGCCGCCGTTTTTCTGGGCCTGAGCTATGGCGTGTATGGCCAGAGTGGTCTTACCGCTGGACTCCGGGCCGTAGATTTCAATTATCCTTCCGCGGGGATATCCGCCTATCCCGAGTGCGTGGTCCAGGGCTATGCTGCCGCTTGGGATTACCTGAACGTCCAGTTCCGGCTGCTCGCCAAGGGTCATGATGGTCCCCTTGCCGTAGTCCTTTTCTATTTTGTCGATGGTGGCCTGCAGAGCCTTGAGTTTAGCGGCATTCACCTGCTCGCCTGTAGTGTTTTCTAATTCTTTACTCATAATAGGATTTTTAAAAAGTTAATAATAGTTTAAGTATTTGTCCGCTTCAGTATAAGCAAACAAACTTACGCAAAATTGATTATTTTTGCAACCTATGTCTAAGGAAAAAATACTGGGAAAAAGTCCGGATGAACTGAAAGAAGTGGTATCGTCCGTGGGCCTTCCTTCATTTACCGCCAAGCAGATGGCGCAGTGGATGTACGTGAAGAGGGTCAAGGATTTTGACTCTATGACCAATATTTCCAAGGAGGGCCGGGAAAGGCTCAAGGAAAAATATGAAGTCGGGGTAACGTGTCCTTCGGAGTGCTTCACTTCCGCGGACGGTACGAAAAAGTACCTTTTTGAACTTGACGGCGGGGCGGTGGAGGCCGTGATGATACCGGACGCGGAGCGGAAGACGCTTTGCGTCAGTTCTCAGATAGGATGCAAGATGTCCTGCAAATTCTGCATGACAGGACGCCAGGGCTTTCACGGGAACCTCTCCACGTCGGACATCCTGAGTCAGTTCGTGGCCATAGACGAGTCTTTGGATCTGACCAATGCCGTCTTTATGGGCATGGGTGAGCCTTTGGACAACTATGAGTCCGTAAAAAAGGCCATAGATGTGCTCACGGCTCCGTGGGGATTTGCATGGAGTCCTAAAAGGATAACGCTCAGTACTATAGGAGTCGTTCCCGCCTTAAGGCAATATCTTGACGGATGCAGATGCCATCTGGCGGTGAGTCTCCATAATCCTTTCCCTGAGGAACGTTTTCAGATGATGCCCATACAGAAGGCCTATGACATAAGGGATGTGGTGGAATTGCTTAAAAAATACGATTTTACGGGTCAGAGAAGGGTGAGTTTCGAATATACCATGTTCAAAGGCTGGAATGACGACATCCGTCACGCAAAGGCTCTGGCGCATCTTCTTAAGGGACTGGAGTGCAGGGTGAACCTCATCCGTTTCCATAGGATTCCGGATTTTCCTTATGAATGCAGCACTGCTGAAGCCATGACTTCTTTCAGGGATTATCTTAATGGCCAGGGTGTAACGTGCACCATACGTGCTTCACGGGGAGAGGATATTCTGGCCGCGTGTGGACTTCTGGCAGGAAAACATAATCAGAAATGAGTGAGAAGGACCCTATTCTGGACAGGTTGCAGGCTCTCTGCGTGAAAAGGGAATACTGCGAGTCGGATATTTATAGAAAAGCATTGGCTTTATGCAAAGACCTCCCTGATCCGGAGCGGAAAGCCGCCGAGATGGTATCATCTCTGGTGAGGGACAGGTTCGTGGATGACAGAAGGTACAGCGGCGCCTATGCGCGTGAAAAATCGTCGCTCAGCGGCTGGGGCCCTTTGAAGATACGCACTTCGTTGCTGTCCAAGAAGATAGAGCCGTCTATCGTAAAAGAAGCGCTTAAGGAGGTGGACCAGTCGCGTGCGCAGGAAAAACTTAAAGCGGTGCTTGCAAGAAAGTGGAAAAGTCTGCAGGACGACCCTCAGGGTAAATATAAACTGATACGCTTCGCCTTGTCGCGGGGTTATGAGTATGATGTCATTCGCCCTCTTGTGGAAGAAACAGTTTGAGTTTCAGGTTAGTGTAATCTGCCCGCTCAATGCGCTGCACTTCTTTGAATCCCAGGTCTTTATAGGCCTTGCCGTCTGTAAGAGAGGCGTCCACGTAAGTCATAACGTCTCCCGGGTGATGTTCATCGCGGAAAGTTTTCAGGATTTTGCTCATGCCTCCCATTACCCTGAGCCCCTTCAGTGAGGCGTATCTTATCCATTCATAGCTGGTGTGACCGTCTTGAAACCTGCGGGCGTTGGAGAAACTTCCCACTGCCACGAGCGTTCCTTCGTCCACTGCCTTTTCCGCATGACCTGTTGTACGGAGAGTGAAAAGCCCATAATGATAACGCGCTTTGCAGGCCCCCAGATAGTGGTTCCGTGTCAAAAAATCGGCGGCCCTTTCTTTATCGAGCCGCCTTATGCTGCAGTTTCTGGCGTAAACGCATTCTGAAGGACCTTGCATTATGCTATCTGCGGTCTGTTGGACGATCTTTCCTCTTCCGTAGGACGCAGATCCTTCATCTTTCCTTCTTCCAGAAGCTCGGATGCCGTTCTCTGCCGGAATATGTCCACGGCCCTGTATATGGCTGAGCGCATGGAAGATGCATCCGAGAGGTCTCTTCCCGCCAATTCGAACGCTGTCCCGTGGTCCGGGGAAGTTCTTACTATCGGCAGTCCGGCGGTGTAGTTGATGCCGTCGGCGAAGGCGATGGTCTTGAAAGGTGAAAGTCCCTGGTCGTGGTACATGGCGAGCGTGGCATCGAATTTCTGATATGTTCCGAGTCCGAAGTATCCGTCAGGAGAAAATGGCCCGAATGCCCTGATGCCCTCATCTGAGGCTTTTCTGATGGCCGGAATGATGATGTCCTGTTCTTCGGTCCCCAGCAGTCCCCCGTCTCCGCTGTGCGGGTTGAGACTTAAGACGCCTATGGTGGGGTCGGAGATGGCGAAATCCTTCAGAAGCGACTCTTTCATAAGCCGCAGCTTGCTCAGGATGCTGTCCTCCGTAATGCTCGCAGGAACGTTTTTAAGAGGTATATGTCCCGTAACCACGCCTAATTTGATGCGGTCGCTCACCATGAGCATGGTAACGTCCTTTTTCCCGAATTCACTTTGAAGATATTCCGTATGTCCCGGGAATTTGAAACCTTGTGCCGACATGGATTTCTTGTTGATGGGCCCCGTCACCAGCACGTCTATCTTCCCATCTTTAATGTCTTTCACCGCTCTTTGAAGGCAGGTGATGGCATCCTGTGCCGCCGCAGCCGTGGCCGTACCTGGCTCTGCGAAAGAGTTTTCGTCCAGACATTCCACGATGTTTATCTTCTTTTCCTGTGCTTCGGAGGCGTCTTGAACGGGATTTGCGTCCAGATGTCCTATCTCCGGCATGGTCTTGCAGTAGAACCCGAAAAGTTTGGACGAGCCATACAGAATCGGATTCAGCTGATCCAAAATGCGTTCGTCGCTGAGCGCCTTGATGATGACTTCGTATCCTATTCCGTTGGAATCGCCTTGGGTGATGCCGACTCTTATTTTATCGCCTTGTGCCATATTTTATATCAATGTTTGTTCTTTGTTCTCTTCTTTTGATGCCAATGATGCCAGATATCCTTCGTCAGTGTCCCACGGGCCTTCCCTGTAGGCGTTTACCGCCAAGGTGTCGCATCTTTCGTTTTCCGGATGTCCGGCGTGCCCCTTAAGCCAATGGAAAGTGACTCTGTGAGCTCTGTACAATGGAAGAAAGGCTTGCCAGAGGTCGGGATTCTTCACTTTCTTCCAGCCTTTCTTCTGCCAATTCTCCAGCCATCCTTCATTGATGGCCTTGACTACATAGGACGAATCGGACCAGATCTCCACCTGCGCATCTTTCCACTTGATGGCCTGCAGCCCCTTTATGACCGCGAGAAGTTCCATGCGGTTATTGGTGGTAAGACGGAAGGCCCCGCTCAATTCTTTTTCTTTACCCCGGCACTTCAGCACGGCTCCGTATCCTCCCGGACCGGGATTACCGCTGGCGGCGCCGTCGGTGTACAGATATATGGCGGGTCTGTTTTCCACAAGACTGCAAATATAACAATAATAACGGTATAAAATGGATGATAATAGTTCATTTATTTTTTAATTTTGTGGAAGCAAATTCAAGAGAAAAGGACAGGTATGAACATATTGGTAACAGGGTCTAACGGGCAGCTTGGCCGCTCCCTTCGCAAGGCGAGTGTGGGCAGCGGTCATCATTTTGTCTTCACCGACATTACGGAGGCTGCGGATGTCGAGACTTTGTGCCTGGACGTGTGTAACGAAGAATCCGTCCAGATATTCGTCGAAAGCGAGAAGATAGACGTGATAGTGAATTGTGCCGCTTATACCGGTGTCGATATGGCTGAGGATGACATCTATATGGCCAATCTTGTAAACTGTGAGGCGCCGGCGCTGCTTTCATCGGTGGCGAAGAGAAACGGTATTCTGCTGGTGCACATCTCTACGGACTATGTCTTCTCGGGGAAGAATCACCCGTATCCTTACACTGAAAAAGACATCCCCGATCCTGAGAGCGTTTACGGCGTTACGAAACTTGCGGGGGAGGATGCCATAATGAAATCCGGCTGCAAATACGTAATTCTGCGCACTTCGTGGATGTATTCGCTTCATGGTAAGAATTTCGTGAATACCATGCTCTCGCTTTTTTCAAAGAAAGATGAAGTCAGGGTAGTCTTTGATTCCGCAGGCACCCCCACCTGCGCGGAAGATGTGGCTGCCGCCATAATGCATATAATTGACGATGAGAGACTTTTTGAAAAGACAGGACTTTATCATTTCTCATCCGAGGGGGTGGCCTCGTGGTATGATTTCGCTCAGGCCATACGTGTTTTCAGCGGATCTTCGTGCCGGGTCATACCTGTAAGGAGCACTGAATATCCTGCCAGGGCACGTCGCCCTGTCTATTCCGTCCTGGACAAGACTCTGTTTAAGAATACATTCAGGGTGGAGATACCTCACTGGACTGAAACTTTAAGAAAAACTTTACAGGCTTATAATGAAAGCGATTAGGATTCTTTTGCTTTGCGCGTTGCTTGTTCCTGTCACGATGAAAAGCAGAACGCGGGTCAATGAGTACAATTTTTTTGAGACGTATTGCCAATACGCCCCCACCGCGTTCGTGCTTTGTTCCGGAGCTTTCGGAATAGAAAGCAGGCATGGTTTCGCGGACAGGGCCCTCAATATGGCCACATCCTTTCTGTATCAGACCGCTGTGGTCTATCCTCTCAAATGGTGCATCAAGGAGAATCGTCCCACCGGGTCCGACGACAATTCTTTTCCTTCCGGACATACGGCAGCCACATTTTCAGGCGCCGAACTCATAAGAATGGAGTATGGCTGGGTCTGGGGCGGTGTCTTTTATGCCAATGCAGTTCTTGTCGGAGCCATGAGGGTGGTACATCACAGGCATTGGTGGTGGGATGTGGCGGCAGGTGCAGCCATAGGAATAGCGAGTGCGCACGTCGGGAGAATCACCACGGACGCTCTCATGTTGAGGATATCGCCTGCATCTCTTACTCTTACATATAATTTTTAGACTGCGGGCATTGTTTTTTCTGAAAAAACATTACTTTTGCACCGCAAATATCAGCAAGGACTTGTCGTCGCGAATTTGCAACGAAATGAAGTTGAACCAAAATTCATTTTATGGTACTTAAAAATGAACAAATCACTCGTTATCGCAGCCATGTTGCTGCCCTGCTTCCTTGCGTACTCGCAAGCCTCTGACGAACTCGGGAGCGGTGCTGCCGAATTGTCCGTAATTGCCAGGGCCGAATATCTTTCGTCTGACCCTCTTGGCAACACGTCTCTTTACACGTTTCTGGAAGGTTCTTTTTCAGAGCATTTTTCTTACAGCATTTCCAATCATTGGCTGAGTTCAGTTCCTGAGGATTTGTACTGCGGTACATTCCATTCGGATAACGTGAATTGGCTTGATTGGTCGTATCTTACCTATTCATCCGGTAACTGGGGTGTCAATCTGGGCAAGATGCCTGTCCTGTGGGGTACTTACGAGTTTGATGAATATGATTACAATATACATTATCCCTTCGCATCGTCGGTGTGGAATAATATGAACGCCTATCAGTGGGGCATATCCGCCTCTTACGGTTTCGATGAATATCGCACCCTGGAGGCTGCTTTTACGACCTCTCCTTTCGGTGAAAGGTTCTTCACAAGCGGCTTGTATGTGTTCGGACTTCGCGCCATAAGGGAGAAGGGTCCCGTGTCGTGCCGCCTCGCTTATAATCTTTTCGGTACCGGTGAGGGGGAGGATCTCAGTTCCTTCAGCGCCGGCCTGAAGGTCGATGCCACAGAGGCTCTTTCATTCACTCTTGACGCCCAGAATGTCGTGGGAAGTGAGGAAGTGCTTACGGAAGGGAAAGCCGTGGCCTTGAGTGTCGACTATTCCCCGGCAGAAAAAGTGGGGACACGTCTTTATACCGATTTCGAGTTTAATGAAGGCGCGGACATGAAGACGGGGACTGCGGGTTTGTCGGCCTCTTTTTCCCCTAAGGAGAATATCAGGTTCCATGCTCTCTGCGCATACAAATACGGCAATGTGCCTGTGGACCCGGCGTGGCAGTTCAGTGTAGGTGTAATCTGTTCATTTGGAAGGAAATGGTAAATAACGAAGATATTATCATCAGCCTTGAGCATCTGTCCCATTGGTTCGGGGAGAAGCAGGTGCTTGACGATGTAAATCTCAAGATCAAGAGAGGGGAGTTCATCACCTTCCTGGGGCCGTCTGGCTGCGGCAAGACCACTTTGCTTCGTCTCATCGCGGGCTTTCTTACTCCTTCCGAGGGAGTGATAACTCTCGAAGGCAAGGACATATCCGAGCTGCCGCCGCATAAGAGGCCGCTCAACACAGTGTTCCAGCGTTATGCGCTTTTCCCGCATCTGGATGTATATGATAACGTGGCCTTCGGCCTGAAATTACAGAAGCTCCCGGTTCAGGAGATAGACCGCAGGGTGGAGAAGGTGCTCAAACTCGTATCCATGACCGACTATGAAGACAGGGACGTGGACTCGCTTTCCGGAGGTCAGCAGCAGAGGATAGCCATAGCACGCGCCATCGTGAATCAGCCGAAGGTGCTGCTTCTGGACGAGCCTCTCAGCGCTCTTGACCTCAAGATGCGCAAGGATATGCAGATAGAGCTTAAGGAGATGCACCGCCAGCTGGGCATAACTTTCATCTATGTTACTCACGATCAGGAGGAAGCGCTTACGCTTTCGGATACTATCGTGGTGTTCAACGATGGGCGGATTCAGCAGATAGGCACCCCGACGGACATCT
Source organism: Coprococcus eutactus (assembly GCA_963615835.1). Classification (GTDB taxonomy): domain Bacteria; phylum Bacteroidota; class Bacteroidia; order Bacteroidales; family UBA932; genus Cryptobacteroides. Next base: position 7,840 of record CAVEIF010000031.1, read on the forward strand.
ATAACGAGCCTCAGAATGCATTCGTGGCGGATTTCATAGGAGATTCGAACATTCTGGACGGAACGATGCCTTGCGACAGAAAGGTCGTTTTCGCCGGCCACGAGTTCGAGTGCGTGGACGAGGGCTTCGCCCCGGATGAGCCTGTGGATGTGGTCGTGCGTCCGGAGGACATATATATAATGTATAACACGGAGGCGGCCCAGTTTACCGCTACCGTCCGTTCGTGCATATTCAAGGGAGTCCATTACGAGATGTTCGTGGACAGCGACAAGGGCTACGAGTTCGTGATCCAGGATTATAACGCTTTCGAAGTGGGACGTGAAGTGGGGCTCATAATAAAGCCAAGCGACATACAGGTGATGCATAAGCAGCTTCTGTGTAATGAGTTTGAGGGAGAGATGACGTCTTCGTCGTCCGTGCTTTTCCTTGACGATGAATATGAATGCTCCGAATGCGGACTTGAAAAGGGGGACAAGGTTAAAGTGCGTGTGGACTTCGACAAGGTGGACCTCATGGATGACGGGCAGGACGCCGTAGTGTCGGCACATATACGTAACATACTTTATAAGGGGGACCATTATCATCTGGAGGTAAAGACCGCCGCGGGGTACACGCTTTTCGTGGATACTCAGGACGTGTGGGACAAGAACGACCTGGTGGGGATCAATATCCGCCCGGAGGATATAAAAATCACGAGGATAGATGGTTAAAAGATCCGGCTGGGCTATCCCGTATTTTGTCTTTCTGGTATTGTTCGTGGTCTTGCCGCTGGTACTGATAGCATTCTATGCATTCAGCACTTCGGAGGGCACGTTCACGTTTTCCAATATCACGGCTTTTTTTACGGAGCCCAAGATAGTCAATTCTTTTCTGGTATCTCTGGAGGTGGCTCTGGAGAACACCATAATATGCATACTGGTAGGTTACCCGGCAGCGTATATACTTGCGGACAAGTCTCTTAACAGGTCCGCCTTCACGGTGGTGCTGTTTATCCTTCCCATGTGGATAAACGCTCTTATGCGTACGCTCGCCACCGCCGAGATTTTCAATTCGCTGGGTATAGGCCTGGGGAAGGGGACTCTTCTTTTCGGATTGGCATACGATTATCTGCCGTTTATGATATATCCTATCTACAACACTCTCCGTAAGATGGACAAGAGTTACATAGAGGCGGCGCAGGATCTGGGGGCGAGTCCTTCAAAGGTGTTCGTAAAGGTTACGCTTCCTCTGTCCCTTCCCGGAGTGCTGAGCGGGGTGATGATGGTCTTTATGCCTACCGTCTCCACGTTCGCCATATCGGAGATATTGACCAACAACAGGATACAGCTTTTCGGCTCCATCATTCAGGAGCAGTTCAATAATCTGATGTGGAATCAGGGGGCGGCGCTTTCGCTGGTCATGCTGCTCATTATAGGTTTATCGACATTGCTTCAAAAGGATAAGGATGAGAACTAAAAAGATATTGGCTCAATGCTATCTGTGGCTCGTGCTGCTTATGCTTTACCTGCCTATCATTTTTATCGCGGTGTTCTCTTTTACCGAGGCCAAGTCCCTTGGGAACTGGACGGGATTCACTTTCCGGCTCTATGAGAACCTCTTCACAGGGGCCAATTCCGGTTCGGTGGCACTTATGGGGGCGCTCAAAAACACTCTGCTCGTGGCGCTGATGGCGTCTGCCGTATCCACCGTGCTCGGTACGCTCGCCGCCATCGGCATATATAATATGCGAGGGCGTGCGAAGAAAACGATGACATTTCTCAACAACATCCCCATGCTTAATCCGGATGTGATAACGGGTGTGTCGCTCTTCCTTCTTTTCGTTTTCCTGCACGTAAGCAAAGGCTATGTTACAGTAGTCCTGGCTCATATTACATTCTGCACGCCTTATGTGGTGCTCAATGTCCTTCCGCGTCTTTCCCAGCTCAACCCCAACATATATGAAGCGGCTCTTGACCTGGGTGCTACGCCTTCGCAGGCGCTTCTGAAGGTTCTGGTCCCGCAGCTGCGTCCCGGGATGGTCAGCGGGTTCATATTGGCATTTACCATGAGTCTGGACGATTTCGCGGTAACATATTTCACGGCAGGCTCTTCCGGGCTGGAGACCTTGTCCACGTTCATCTACGCCGATGCGCGCAAGAGCGGACTTACTCCGGAACTGAAGCCTATGATGACCATCATTTTCCTGGTCGTGCTGATGGTTCTTTTCTTTGTGAACATACATTCATTCAAAAAACAAAAATAAAACTGAGCGATGAGAAGATTTTTCAGATGTTTTTTTCTTTCGGCCTTTGTGCTGGCCTCTCTTGGTTTGTCCGCGCAGGACAGAAGCCATGTCCTGAAAGTGTATAACTGGTCGGATTATATCGCCGAGGGGGTGCTTGACGATTTCAAACAGTGGTATTTTGAGCAGACCGGAGAGCAGGTGGAGGTCATCTATATGACTTTCGACGTGAACGAGGCCATGCTTTCCAAAATAGAAAAGGGTCATGAGGACTATGATGTAGTCTGCCCTTCCGATTACATCATAGAAAGGATGCTTAATAAAGGTCTTCTTCAGCAGATTGATTACGGGTGCCTTGGTGATACTCCTAATTATGTGGCACAGAACCGGTCGCCTTTCATAGAGCGGATGTTCCGTTCGATTAACCCTGAGATAGACGCTAATTTATATTCTGTGGCCTATATGTGGGGGACTACAGGCATCATCTATAATTCCGACAAGGTTACACGTGAGGAGGCTTCCACGTGGGATGTCATACGCAACCCCAGGTTCGCAGGCAAGATACTTATAAAGGATGCTCCGCGCGATGTCTATGCTCCGGTACTTATCTATCTTAAGCAGAAGGAATTGGCATCGGGAAAAGTTACTCTTGATGATCTTATGCACGATTCTTCCGACGAAAGCATCGCCATGGTGAAGGATTATCTTCTTCAGTGCAAGCCTGGAGTGTATGGATGGGAGGCCGACCTGGGCAAGGAACAGCTCACGAAGGAGCGCGCCTATGTGTCTCTGAACTGGAGCGGTGATGCGGTTTGGGCCATCAATGAGGCTGCTTCGGTAGGTGTGAATCTGGATTATGTGGTGCCTGAGGAGGGCTCCACCGTATGGTTTGACGGATGGGTGATTCCTAAATATGCCAGGAACGTAAAGGCCGCCACATACTTCATCAACTTCATGTCCCGTCCGGACATAGCCATACGCAACATGGACGAGACAGGTTACGTGGCCTCCAACGGGGCTTGGGAAGTTCTTGAGTCACAGATGGATGAAAGTTGCGCGCCAGTGGATTTGTCCTATTTCTTCGGCCCTGACGCTTCTTCGGTGAGAGTGGACCCTATTCTTTATCCTGACAGGTCCGTGATTGAAAACTGCGCTCTTGAGCACGACTGGGGTGAGGACACGGAGAAACTCCTGTCCATGTGGCAGGATGTGAAGGGCAGTCAGGCCGGCACATTCACTTTTGTCATAATAGGTGCTGTCATAGCGGCCGGAGCAGTGTTCTTCGTGATTTCGGCCAATTCCAAGAATCATCGTCACGGCAGACGCCGTCCAGGGAGGAGATAGACATGAGAAAGGTCTTTATTTGTGCCGCCGGGCTCGTGACCCTGTGTGCCGGGGCGTCGGCGCAGGAAAAAGTAAGCGGTTGGAATGTAGGTCCTCTGCCGTGCGTGTCGTATAATTCCGATCTGGGATTTCAGTATGGTGTGTGCGCCGATGCGTTCTATTATGGAGACGGGTCGCTTTTCCCGGAATACGAGCATCGTTTCTACGTGGAGGCTTCGCGCTATACGAAGGGGCAGACGCTGCTTCATGCACAATATGACAGCAAGCATCTTATCCCGGGAGTGAGGGTTACCGGCGCGGTAAGTTATCAGTACGACCCTTTATACTATTTTTATGGCTTCAACGGCGCCCAGACGTATGAACAGAGTCTTGACCTCAATGCCGACACCAAGACGGCGAGGTATAACTTTCAGCGTGGGATGCTTCGTGTTCTGCTTGATTTCCAGGGACGCATAGCCGAAAATGTCAATTGGGTGGCCGGAACCTCATTCTGGAACTTCAAGGCGCAGGATTTCACTTCAGACAAGTATCTTGCCTCTACATCCCTTTATAATCAGTATGTAAGGGAGGGGCTTATTTCTTCCGTGCAGTCCTCGGGAGGAAGCCATCTTGAGGCCAAGGCCGGACTTGTCTATGACTCCCGTGATATGGAGGCGGCGCCTTCGAAGGGAATCTGGGCCGAAGCTTATGTGAACGGCTCGCCGCGGCTTTTCGGCGTGGAGAGCGGCTATCTCAAACTTGTCGCGCATTTCCGCCAATACCTCTCGCTGGGTACGGACCGTTTTGTATTTGCCTATCATCTTGGATATCAAGATACTGTCCTTGGTGAAACACCTTTTTACATGCTGCCTGTCATTTACACTCTATATCTGAGGCAGACAGGCTCCGAGGGTCTCGGCGGACTTAATACGGTTCGCGGTCTTATCCAGAACCGGCTTACCGGAGAAGGCTATCTGTGGGGTAATTTTGAGTTGCGGGCGCGTCTTTTTGACTTTAAATTCATAGGCCAATCCTGGTACTTGGCTACAAATCCTTTCCTCGATGCCGGCTATGTGTCAAGAGCTTATCGTGAAGACGTGTTCGGTGTGGGGGACAGGTATGCCGTTTCTGCCGGTGCTGGCTTGAAACTTGCGATGAATCAGAATTTCATAATCAGCGTTGAGGCCGCTCAGGTGCTCGGACACAAGGAGTATCCTATGGGGCTTACAATAGCGCTGAATTATATATTCTGAGTTATGACCAAGATAGAAGCAGCGACAAGGGAATATTCGGATTGGAGCGAGGCCATCGGCATAGATACGGTGGAAAAACTTCGCGAAGTTATGGAAGCGGGACGCGCAATTCCGCTGATTAATCTGTGTGAGGCCCGTCAGGAGCGTAAATATGCCGAGATAGCCAATCAGATCTTTTGGAAAAAAGATGAATGCCGGGTGGTGATGCTTTCAGGCCCTTCATCGAGCGGCAAGACTTCGTCTTCGCTAAGAATAGCCCAGCAGTGCAGGGTGCTTGGTCTCAGTCCCAGGGTCATAGAACTCGACAATTATTTTGTGGACAGGGACCGCAATCCGCGTCTTCCGGACGGGAGATATGATTTTGAGTCTCTTGCAGCCATGGACGTGGAACTCCTTTCCCGGCATATCAGCGCGCTCCTTTCCGGTGAACAGGTGGAACTTCCGCGATATGACTTCCCGACGGGCAGGAGAGTGTTCGAAGGGAGGAAGATGAGGCTCGGAGACTCCGATATACTTATCATGGAGGGAATCCATGCGCTTAATCCGGCTCTCACTCCCGATCTTGATCCGTCTGGATTTTTCAAGATATACGTGTCGGCGCTTTCTGTCCTCAAGGGTGAAAACGGGCCGCATAACTCTTCTTCGGACAAGAGACTTCTAAGGCGTATTGTAAGGGACAACCGCACGCGTGGAATTTCCCCGGAGGACAATGTGCTCCGTTGGCCTGATGTCCGGCAGGGGGAGTTGAAGAACATATTCCCGTTCAGGGAAAATGCCGATGTGGTGTTCAATTCTTCTTCGCTCTACGATCTGCCTCTTCTGAAACATTATGCCGAACCTCTATTGAAGCAGATTCCATCCACTTCGAAGGCTTTCGACGAGGCGCAGAATTTAATCGGCTATATGACTCCTGTCATTCCGCTCTCGGATAAGGATATAGCAGCCATTCCGCCCACTTCTATCATGCGCGAGTTCATAGGCGGGCAGATGCTGTATTGATGCCAATTTGTCAGTAGGCCCTCCATTGGCAGAAGTTTTGATGCTTTTGGAGTGGTTTTGTAAAGGAAAATGATTATGAGTAAAGATAAAGATACGAAAAAACAGGCGGAGGAAGCCGCTAAGGAAGAGAAGGCTTCGACGAAGGAGGAGAAGAAAGTGGCCGGGCAGGAGTCCAAGGAAGACAGGAAGGCCGGAAAGGAGGAGAAGAAACTTGATGAGAAACAGGCTCAGATAGATGCTCTTAATGACAAATTGTCCAAAGAGCATGATGACTATCTGCGTCTTATGGCTGAGTTTCAGACTTTCCGCAGCCGCAGCGCCGAGGACAGGCTTTCGCTTCTTTCAAATGCTTCCGCTGATGTCATAAAGGGACTTCTTCCCGTGTTGGATGATTGCGAGAGGGCTCTTGGCATGCTGGAGAAGGAGACCAATTCAGTGGCCAAGGAAGGTACTCTTCTTATCTATAATAAGTTGATGGATTATCTTAAAGGTAAGGGCCTGGAGGCTATCGAAGCCAAGGGAAAGGATTTTGACACCGATTTCCATGATGCGGTAACCAAATTTCCTGCACCTTCACCGGATATGAAAGGAAAGGTCATAGATGTCATTCAGACGGGATATCTTCTTAACGGGAAGATTCTTCGTTATGCTAAAGTCGTTGTGGGAGAATAATTTATGGCAGAAAAAAGAGATTACTACGAAGTGCTTGGACTGCAGAAGGGCGCTTCGGAAGATGATATAAAGCAGGCATATAGAAAATGTGCGCTCAAATGGCACCCGGACCGTTGGGTTAACGGCACCGATGCCGAGAAGAAGACCGCCGAGGAGAAATTCAAAGAAGCCTCGGAGGCGTATTCCGTATTGAGCGATAAGGATAAACGTGCCAAATATGACCAGTTCGGCTTCGCAGGCGTTGACGGCGGGGCTTCGCAGGACTGGAGTCAGGGTTTCGGTAATCTTAACGATATTCTCAATAATCTGTTCGGCGGTGCCTTTGGTGGTGGCTTCAGCGGTTTCGGCGGTTTTGGAAGCGGTTTCGGCGGAGGTCAAAGCGAAAAACGTACTCTACGCGGACGCGATATCAGAACCAGAGTTTACTTGACGCTTGAGGAGATATCTTCCGGATGCACCAAGGATGTAACTATAGAGCGTATGCGACCTTGTCCTGACTGTAACGGCAGGGGAGCGGTGAATTCTTCTGATGTAAAGACCTGTCCTACCTGTAAGGGTTCCGGTCAGGTTCAGAGGGTGAGCAATTCTTTCTTCGGAAGAAGCATTTCGTACAGCACGTGTCCTAACTGTAACGGTACGGGCCAGATAGTTACAAATCCTTGCAGACGATGCTCGGGCAGCGGTCTTGTGAGGGTGAAAGAGACGGTAAGCGTCCGTATTCCGGCCGGAGTGGAGTCCGGAATGCAGGTTACGGTGCGCGGCGAAGGCCATAGCGCTCCGCGTGGAGGTGTCAACGGGGATCTTCTCGTGGTCATAGAACAGATGGACCACGCCAAACTCAAGCGTGAGGGAGAAAATCTGTTCTATACCAGAGTCATATCCCTCGCCGATGCCGTGCTCGGGTGTGAGGTGTCGGTTCCTTGCCTGGACGGAGAATATAAATTGAAGCTTTCTCCGGGGACGCAGAGCGGATATGTGGAGAAACTTCGCGGCAAGGGCTTGCCTTCCGTGAACAGCTATGGTAAGGGAGACCTGTATGTGAAGATTCTTGTCTGGATACCGCACAAATTGTCCAAGGAGTACAAGCAGCTTTTCGAATCGCTCAGATCCAGTGGCGAGACGGTGCCTTCTCCGACCAAGGAGGACAAGGCCATATTTGAAAAGGAAGCCAAGTTTTTTTGAAAATAATTTTGTGGATTAAACAAAACTTTCTATATTTGCAGTCCCAATCGGCAGCCTCTTGGAGAACGGTTCACTAATGCTGCGTTATGATTGATTTTTTATTATGGATGCTATTAAGATTGTAGAGCAGGCTTTCGCACAGAATAAAGCTGCACAGTACCCTGAGTTCAAGGCTGGTGACACCGTCGTTGTAACTTATAAGGTTAAGGAGGGTGATAAGGAACGCCTCCAGAAGTTCAAGGGAGTGGTTATTCAGATTTCCGGTGCCAGCCCTTTCACGAGGACTTTCACTGTACGTAAGGTTTCAAGCGGTGTGGGTGTCGAGAGAATTTTTCCTTATGAGTCACCGTTCATCGAGAGCATTGAACTTGTAAAGGTAGGTAAAGTTCGTCGTGCACGCATCTTCTATCTTCGTAATCTTGCCGGTAAGAAGGCTCGTATTCGTGAGAAGAAGCTTGCTGTAAAGACTGCAGAGTAAGATATTCGGAGTTCGCTCCGATATTAATGGCGCCTTAGCTCAGCTGAATAGAGCATTTGACTACGGATCAAAAGGTCATAGG
>CAVEIF010000032.1:0-14454 GCA_963615835.1 Coprococcus eutactus
CCGGATAATACCACGGAATCGGGATAGCATAATAGTCGGCATCCGGATCGGTGACGTTGAGCGTCGCCAGGACTTTATCGGCATAAGCGGTGCCTGTAGGGAATATGGCCTTGATGGCTATAATACCCTTCGTGGCGTTCTCATCGGGCTGCACATACTCAGGCTCATGACAGGCGCCGAGCAGCAGAGCCGATGACAAAACCAATATCGTATTAAGTATTTTTTTCATTTATATATTATCTGTTAGTGAGCAGAATTAATTCCACGCCGGATCCGGCTGTGTATGGTTAAGCGCAGGGTTGTTTTCAAGCTCGGACTTAGGGAGAGGGAAACGGTAGAGTTTCTTCTCGAAAGTTCTGTCCTTTTCATCTACAGAGACGTAGGTGTACTTGAACGTACCGTCTCCGTTAGACTCGATCTTGAGTCCATGCTGCTGGTATTCAGAAAGTCCGGCAGGATAGGCCTCCGCGGCCACTTCCCAGCGACGAAGATCCCAATACCTCTGTCCTTCGAAAGCGAGCTCGACTTTTCTCTCCTGACAGATGGCGTTCCAAAGCTCCGTGCCATATTTGTTGGCATAAGGAAGTCCCACACGCTCACGTATCTGTTTAAGAATGGCATTGGCCGTGGTCTCATCCTTGGTGCTTCCATTGACACAAGCTTCGGCCTTATTAAGAAGTACCTCGGCGTAACGAAGCAGAGTAAACGGCTGACTGCTTCCGGAAGTGGTGACATCATAGGACTCATCCACAAGTTTACGCAGATAATAGCCCGTAACGGTCTTGCCTTTCGGTTCCTTTTCCGTCTTCCACACAGCCCAACCGTCAGTTCCTCCTACGAAAGGCTCTATGGTACGCTCCTTCCACTTGGCCCCGTTATAAAGAATAGTGGCCTGGAAACGAGGTTCGAGCTGCTCATAAGGCGGATTAGACGAAGTGGTGCCATGCCATTTAGACCAATTCGGATACCCGCCGGTGGCAAGTTCATAACTTTCCACTATCTCCTGGGTAGGCACACCATACGCGCCACCCTTCTGCCCGATAGATGAATAATCTCCACCCGGAGTGTAATAGAAATTGAACGAATGAGTTACTCCGTTACTCTGACTGAAGAGGTATTGAAGGATAGCTTCCTTGTTCCCTGTAGTCTTCGTGAAAACGTCGGCATAATTGTCTTCAAGTTCATAGCCGAGTTCCTCAACCTTGTCCGCGGCCGCGATGACGGCATCGTAACGCTTGGCATAAAGCATGGCGCGGGAAGTGAAGCCATAGGCCGTTCCCTGATTCAGACGGCCGTTAGCCACGCCCGGAAGAGGCAGGTTTTCCGCCGCATATTCAAGGTCCGCCTGTATGAAATCCCAAGCTTCCTCCTCTGTATTCAAAGCCTTGGAATTGCTAATGGCGGTCATATCCTCATTATAAAGGATGACTTCCTTATAGCGTTTCACCAGTTCAAAATAGAAATAAGCCCTCAGGAAACGGAGTTCCGCTTCTATACGTTTGGTGTCCGACTCATTCAGCGAGCCGTAAGTATGAAGATTGGAAATGGCTTCATTGACCTTTCTTACGGCGGTCATCATAGTTCCCCAATATCCGAGGTAACCGTCCACATAAGAGGCGTCCAAAGTGTTACCGCCGTAGGCAATCTCCGAAGGGATATAACAAAGAGCATTATAGTTATATGAGACATATTTCATCTCGTCGGTGAGAGCCTCCGTAAGACCTGCTACGGTAGGAGCCGATGAGAAATCCCATATATACGAATACAGATAATTGACTGCATATTCAGCATATTCTGTCTTTCCCCATATTACCTGAGGAGATGTCCTGTCGGTAGGGGTCATATCCAGAAAAGCATCGCAGGATGTGAGAAGCAGCGCGCTTGCAACAAATATCATCAACTTTTTCATATCCACTAGAATGTTAAAGTGATACCTCCCATCACAAGTCTCTGCTGTGGGTAATAACCATTGTTGACACCTGGAGACTCAGGGTCAATTCCGTCAGGAAGTCCATCTATGGTAAAAAGGTTCTGTCCTTCCACAAACACTCTGAAAGAACCTATGCCCACAAAATCAGTCACCTTCTTAGGGAAAGTGTAACCGAGCTGTGCGGTCTTAAGACGGACGTACTTACCGTCCCTTACCCAGAATGTGGAGCACAGTCCGTTGTCACCGCCGCTTGAAGTAGTGGACAGGGTCAGACGAGGATAAGCTCCGTCCTCATTATAGATGGAATATGCGCCCTCCACCAGATACAGCGGAGAGTTACCGCCCTCTTTGAAAGTCTGTGTCCAGATGGTGTTGTCATCGTATCCGTTATAGTAGTTACCGGTAAGGGACACGTTAAAGAGAGCACCGCCGGTGAACTGGGCGTTGAAATCGAATCCGTTCCAGTTGAAGTTAAGATTAAGACCATAAGTAAGGCGCGGACGGTTACTGAGCCCGAAATAGCCCTTGTCATCTTCATCGATGACACCGTCTCCGTTAATATCCACATACTTGATATCACCTATGTTAGGTCTTGTGCCATACCATGCGGCGTTATCTATCTCCTCTTCGCTGCGGAACAGACCGTCCGCCTTCCAACAGAGAAGACTTCCGTACTGTGTGCCCACCCTCTTGCGATAATCCACGATATTAGGCTCGTCCTTATATTTGAGCCAGCGCGTATGTGAATAGGTTACAGAAGCGGACACGTCGTAATAGAACGGCTTGCCGAGAAGATCGAAATGGTTACGGTGAGTAATGAGAACATCTATACCCTTGGAATCTATAGAGTTATAATTGGCCCAAGTAGAATAGTAACCTCCCATCGAAGGCGGATAACCGGAGCCCTGATAGGTAAGCATGTCGTAGGTATAGTTATAGAATCCGTCTATCTCAGCGCCGAGAAGTCCGTCCCACATGGTGAGATCGAAACCGATGTTATAGCTGAGTGTCTTCTCCCACGTAAGGTCCGTGTTGGCTATGCCTGAAGTGGTATATGAAGGGAACATCCCGTTAGGATATATCACATTCAGCGACTTGCTGTACGTACTGAGGAACATATACTCGCTCACCGAGTCGTTACCCAGAAGACCTACGGATGCGCGGAGCTTCAGATCGTCCACCACATCCTGGTTCTGCATGAACTCCTCCTTTGAAAGACGCCAGCCGAGCGAAGCCGACGGGAAGAAGCCCCAGCGGTTACCGGTCATGCCGGCGAACTTGTATGATCCGTCGTAACGGCCCGTGAATTCGGCGAGATATTTCTCGTCATAGTCATAGCGCAGACGGCCCACATAACCTGCACTTCTGGAAGCGCTGCTCCATCCGCCCACAGGATCGTTGGTAGGGATACCGTTGGAAAGTTCAGGAAGTTCAGCGAAAGGAAGGTTCTTCACATAAGCGGAAAGTCCGTTGCCCTTATATTCGCGGGCTTCGGCCAGAAGCATGGCGTCCACGTTATGTTTTCCGAAACTTCTGACATAAGAAGCGCTCACCTGACCCACCATCTGCTGCGAGAAGGTCACCCCTTCGCCAAGATTGGTCACGTTATCGCTGATATGCGGATTATCCGTACGCTTGGACCATCCCCAATTCTCTTCGGCATCCTTAGACAGCCACATGATGGTATAAGGAGTGCTGAGATTCTTATTATAGCTCTGCGAATAGTCGAATGAACCTGTAGCCTTGAAGCTCAAGCCCTTGATGAAAGGCACCTTATAGTTAAGAGCTGCATTGGCCGACATGCCGGCTCCGCGAGCCTTCTTATAGCCTGACTCATAGATGGCGGCAAGAGGGCTGACCAGAAAAGACTGGTTATTCTGCTTGGCTCCTGTATAATAGCCGTCCTTGGTCGCCGGAAGATACGGGTGCATCTGCACTGTCTGGCGGCCTATCGAGAACCAGCCCACTTCGTAACCGGAATCTGAATCGGAACCTCCGGAGAGGAATGCCGGGCTCTGACGGTCGGAGAGCACACCGCTAAGACCTAAAGTAAAGTCAACGTTCTTAGTGATCTGGCTTTCGAGATTAGCACGTACGTTATAGCGGTTATAGTTGAAGTTATCTATATTACCTTTCTGATCGAGAAAACCGAAAGACGCGAAATAGCGGTGCTTGTCAGTTCCGCCCTGTACGGTTACGTTATGCTTCTGGGTGGAACCTGTCCCGAACACGAGGTCTATATAGTTCGTATTGGCCCAGTTACCGTCAGGATCGCCGTTCTGGATAAGAGAAAGCACTTTCTTGGAGAAATATGGAGTATATTCTTCAGGGGAAGAGATTTCCTTATTGGCCAATAGGTCCATCATCTCCGCGATGTTATAATACGACACGAACTGTGCGCCGTCCATAAACTCAGGGAAATTGGCATTCATAGACACGCCGTAAGAACCGTTATAGGTAATCTTGGCGTCGCCTTTCTCTCCCTTCTTCGTAGTTACGATGATGACACCGCCGGCGGCTGAAAGGCCATAAACAGCGGCTGAAGCACCGTCTTTGAGCACTGAGATGCTCTCGATGTCGGCGGAGTTCAGGTCGTTAATGTTATCCACCGGGAAACCGTCCACGATATAGCTTACGCCATAGACGGAGCCGCGGATACGGAGTGAAGCCTGGTCAAGACCCGGCTCGCCGGATTCCTGCACAGAAGAGATACCCGGAAGACGGCCGGCAAGCACCTGGCTGACATTCGTAGCCGGAGCCTTGAGAAGTTCATCACCTTTGATGGCCGAAACGGCGCTGGTGATGGATGATTTCTTCTGCTGACCATAACCCACGACCACAGCGTCGTCAAGGAAAAGATTATCTTCCTCAAGCACCACATCGAGGGTTTTCTGCCCGTTGTAAACTTTAGTTACCTTAGTGTAACCTAAAAAATAGAATTCGATGGTTTCGCCCGGAGCTACAGAGACCCTGTATGTTCCTTCCAGAGACGTTATGTCGCCATTTTTAGGCGACCCCCCCCCATCAAGAACTGCTACAGTAACCCCCGGAAGAGGCTGACCCATCGCATCAGAAACGGTGCCCGTAAGCGTGGTCTGCGCAAAAGCAAACGTTACGTTCACCAAAAGTGCCGCGAAGGCGTATAAAAAACGCATAGTTCTAATGTTAAAATTTTCTTTACAAATATAGCGCAAAAAAACGCATTTCAAATACATGAAATGCGTTTTCTCTTAAAAAGACTATAAAAACTTTACCTTTTCACGGAAAGTTCTTTAATATTTTTATCAACTACTCCGCCTTTGCTTCAGATGCGTTTTCCGCAGGAGCGGCCTCGGCAGCCTGAACAGGTGCTTCAGCTACAGGTACTTCAGCTTTCTTCGTACTGCGGCGGGTGGTCTTCTTGGCCGGTTTCTTCGCTGTTGATGCCAATGCAGCTTCATTGAAGTCTACCAGTTCTATAAGAGCCATCTCAGCAGCATCTCCCGGACGGAGACCTATGTGAAGAACACGGGTATATCCTCCTGGACGCTCGGCAACCTTAGGGGCAACCGTGCGGAAAAGCTCCGTAACGGCTTCCTTGTTCTTAAGGTAGCTGAAAACTATACGACGTGAATGAGTGGTATCCTCTTTTGATTTGGTGATAAGAGGCTCCACATAGCTCTGCAGGGCTTTCGCCTTAGCCACCGTAGTGGTAATCCTCTTATTGAGAATCAAAGAGCAGGCAAGGTTGGAAAGAAGAGCCTTGCGATGGCCGCTCTGACGTCCGAGATGATTAATGGATTTATTGTGTCTCATCTTTTAAATGTTCTTTTTCTTTGGTTCTATATTATACATGGTAACATCCATTCCGAACGAGAGCCTGTTCTGCTCCACGAGCATATCTATCTCGTTAAGGGACTTGCGTCCGAAGTTACGGAACTTCATAAGTTCGTTACGGCTATATGACACAAGATCTGCAAACGTGTCTATGTCTGCGGCCTTAAGGCAGTTGAATGCCCTGACGGAGAGACCCACGTCCGAGAGTTTGGTCAGAAGCAGATGACGAATACGAAGACTTTCTTCGTCAAGCTCCTTACTGTCCGTCTCCACTATGTTGTCCGAAGATGATTTCTTGTCATCGGTAAAAAGACGGAAGTGATAGATAAGGATGTTAGCTGCGTCCTGAAGAGCCTCGTCAGGAGATATGGACCCGTCGGTCACCACTTCGAGATTAAGTTTCTCGTAGTCCGTCTTCTGCTCCACACGCCAGTTCTCAACTGTCCAGTTGACCTTGCGTATAGGAGTGTAGATGGCATCCACAGGGATGGTTCCGATAGGGGTATCTTCGTCTCTGAGTTCGTCTGCAGGCACGAAACCGCGGCCTTTTGTGATGACGATCGAGATTTCGAGCTTGACTGACGGCTCCAGAGAGCAGATATGCTGTTCAGGATTCAACACCACGAAAGAAGACAATCCCTTGGAGATATCCTCTGCCGTAAACTCATGCTTACTGCTGATGACGATATTTGCTGTCTCAGTCTCGACACCCTCGACCATTCTCTTAAAGCGCACCTGCTTGAGGTTCAGGATAATGTCCTGCAAGCCCTCAATGACGCCGGGGATGGTCTGGAACTCCTGCGATACGCCGGAGATCTTGATCTGACTGATAGCAAAACCCTCCAAAGAAGCGAGCAGAATGCGACGGAGAGCATTGCCTATAGTCTGTCCGTATCCCGGCTCAAGAGGACGGAATTCGAAACGGCCTACAGTATCAGTGCTTTCGAGCATGATCACTCTGTCAGGTTTTTGAAATGCTAAGATTGCCATAATTCTATTAGGTGTTAAATGTTCTACTTAGAGTACAGGTCGACTATGAGCTGCTCGTTAATGTTCTCCGGCACTTCCGCACGGACAGGAACATTAAGGAATTTGCC
Source organism: Coprococcus eutactus (assembly GCA_963615835.1). Taxonomy (GTDB): domain Bacteria; phylum Bacteroidota; class Bacteroidia; order Bacteroidales; family UBA932; genus Cryptobacteroides. The sequence goes on from CAVEIF010000032.1 coordinate 6,844, forward strand.
TGAAAGCGCTTTAGCGTCAAAGTCAAGCCAAGAGTACTTGGTAGTGCTTGCCACTGAAGCCTGAATGACCTCAAGGCTCTTTGACCTCTCGCGGACAGCCACCACATCGCCTGGTTTGACCTGAGCGGAAGGGATGTTGCATACCACACCGTTAAGGGTGATGTGCTGATGGCTCACGAGCTGACGTGCAGCTGCCCTGGTAGGAGCTATTCCGAGACGATAAACCACGTTATCGAGGCGGCTTTCAAGAAGGAGGATGAGGTTCTCACCCTTCTGTCCGCTGAGACGACAAGCCTTGGTGTAGGTGTTATGGAACTGACGTTCGAGAACGCCGTACATATACTTGACCTTCTGTTTCTCTTTAAGCTGATTGCCGTATTCTTTTGACTTTTTACGTTTAGCGGCGAGTCCGTGCTGTCCCGGAGGAAAATTTCTCTTCTCGAAATATTTGTCTCCACCGAAGATAGCCTCACCGAACTTACGTGCGATTTTGGTGCTTGGACCAGTATATCTTGCCATAATTCTTAAGCTTTAAAAATTAAACTTTACGACGGCCTTTAGGACGACATCCGTTATGAGGCATAGGTGTTACGTCGATAATCTCTGTAACGGTTATGCCGGCATTGTTGATGGTGCGGATAGCTGACTCTCGGCCTGCTCCCGGTCCCTTGACATATACTTTCACCTTACGGAGTCCAGCATCAAATGCTGTCTTGGCTGCATCCTCCGCTGCCATCTGTGCAGCATACGGAGTATTCTTCTTGCTTCCTCTGAAGCCACATTTGCCTGCAGATCCCCAGCTGATCACCTGACCCTGGGCATTTGTAAGCGAAACGATAACGTTGTTGAAGGTTGATGAAACATGGGCCTCGCCATAAGCTTCAACCTTGACAACTCTTTTAGATGTTGTAGTTTTCTTTGCCATAGTTCATCAATTTTTACTTGGTAGCCTTCTTCTTGTTGGCAACAGTCTTCTTCTTGCCCTTTCTTGTACGGGCGTTATTCTTGGTGCTCTGTCCGCGCACTGGAAGTCCGCTACGATGACGGATTCCGCGGTAGCAACCGATATCCATAAGACGCTTGATGTCCATCTGGACAGATGAACGGAGTTCACCTTCGATCTTGTACTCTGCTGCGATTTCCGCACGGATTGCGGCCACCTGAGCATCGTCCCAATCGCCAACCTTGATGGAAGCGTCTATGCCGCACTTGTCAAGAATCTTCTTGGCGGAAGAGCGGCCGATTCCGAAGATATAGGTAAGTCCTATCTCTCCCTGTTTGTTGTTTGGTAAATCAACACCGGCTATACGTGCCATAATTATACTTTGATTTTAATTTCTAAATTAAACTGTTATCCTTGACGCATCTTGAACTTGGGGTTCTTCTTGCAGATCACATAAAGACGACCTTTACGGCGTACGATCTTGCAATCCTCGCTGCGTTTTTTAATGGATGTCTTGACTTTCATAATACTTGTATTTATTTATACCTGAAAGATATTCTTCCCTTGGTCAAATCATAAGGAGAGATCTCAACTTTCACCCTGTCTCCCAGAAGGATATGGATAAAGTTCATTCTCATCTTTCCGGAGATGTTACACAGGAGGACGTGCCCGTTCTCCAGTTCAACTTTGAACATGGCATTGGGGAGGGTTTCTATCACCCTGCCGTCCTGCTCTATCGCTACTTGTTTAGACATTGAATCTTCACTTTAAAAATTGATCGAAGGATCTTTCTCGATAAAATCATAGGTTGACAGCTGCTCAGCTCTTCCGCGACGGACAACAACCGTAAGCTCGTAATGTGCCGATTTCGCGCGGTCCGCCGTGTGTACGGCCCAGCCATTTCTGTCCAGGTAAACACCACGGCCTCCGGCATTGATCATAGGCTCGATACATATCACCATTCCGTCCACGAGATGAGTTCCGCGTCCGGGGCGTCCATAATTAGGGACTCCCGGCTGCTCGTGCATCTCCTTTCCTAGCCCGTGTCCTTCAAGTTCACGAACCACGGAGAAACCGAATGATTCAGCATACGACTGCACCGCGTATCCGATGTCGCCGGTTCTGTTGCCTGCTACAGCCGCTTCTATTCCCTTGTAGAGAGAGGCCTTCGTTACATCAAGAAGTTTACGGGTCTTCGCATCCACCTCCCCTACCGGGAAAGTGTATGCGGAGTCGCCGTTATATCCTTTGTAAAGAGTGCCGCAGTCCACGGAGACAATATCCCCTTCTTTCAAGACGTAATCTGACGGAAATCCGTGTACGACCACGTCATTGACAGAAAGACAAAGCGCTGCAGGAAAACCCTCATACCCGAGAAAAGAAGGAACAGCCCCGTTATCGCGAATAAAAGTCTCAGCCACCCTATTCAACTCTAAGGTTGTCACACCAGGAGCGACTATCTTACCGACTTCCGCCAGTGTCTTGGACACTATTATGGCATTCGCTCTAAGAAGCTCTATCTCCTCTTCGGTCTTAGGTTTAACCATCTTCCTAAAAATTTTCAAAGAACTACATACCTGAACGTCCACTGATGCGACCTGTCTTCATAAGACCGTCGTAGTGACGCATAAGCAAATAACTTTCAACCTGTTGGAGCGTATCCAGAACCACACCTACCAAGATCAGAAGCGAGGTGCCTCCGAAGAAACTTGCAAATGCGTTGGAAACGCCGAGTTTCATGGCTATGGCAGGAAGGATGGCGATAATAGCCAGAGCGATGGAGCCTGGAAGCGTTACCTTCGAAAGGATACCGTCAAGGTATTCCACTGTGCTCTTACCGGGCTTGACGCCAGGGATAAATCCTCCGTTTCTCTTCATCTCCTCGGCCATCATCTGAGGATTGACAGTTACGGCCGTATAGAAGAACGTAAAGGCAATCACGAGAATGGCGAATATAAAATTATACCAGAATCCCGTGTAATTACCGAGCGTGGCGGCGAGTCCACGGGTGGCGTCCCAGCGTGAGAAGAGAATAGGGAACAGCATCAGAGCCTGCGCAAAGATGATAGGCATGACACCGGCAGCATTGATCTTAAGCGGAAGATACTGACGCACTCCACCGTACTGACGGTTGCCTATAACTCTCTTCGCGTACTGTACAGGGACCTTGCGGACAGCCTGTACAAGCGCGATGGCAGCCACGATGACCAGGAACCAGAGAACCAGTTCTATGGTCAGGAGGATAGGACCTCCGTTAGTCGTAGCCATCTTCTCGGAGAACTCGGCGACGATGGCGTGAGGCAGACGGGCTACGATACCTATCATGATGATGAGGGAGATACCGTTACCTATACCGCGATCAGTGATGCGCTCACCGAGCCACATGACGAACATGGAACCTGCCATGAGGATGATGACTGAAACAAGATTGAATGCGAATGAACTCCATCCGAGATTACGCATGGCCACGAACGCCTCTGCAGGGATCTGACCACGGATAGAAGCTACATAAGCCGGACCTTGGATGCAGATGATGAGAATCGTAAGGACTCTGGTCATCTGGTTCATCTTCTTACGGCCGCTCTCTCCTTCCATCTGGAGTTTGCGGAAATAAGGGACGAACACTCCAAGCAGCTGGATGACGATGGATGCCGAGATGTACGGCATCACACCCAGCGCAAAGATGGAGGCATTACCGAACGCGCCGCCGGAGAACATATTCAACAGGCCGACAAGACCTTCGTTGGATTTGCTCTGCAGGTTAGCGAGCATCGATGCGTCGATACCCGGGAGCACGATAAAGCACCCGAGACGATACACCAATATCAAGAGGACGGTATAGACTATCCTCTTGCGTAATTCCTCGATCCTGAAGATGTTTTGAATGGTCTCTATAAACTTCTTCATGGAGATTATTCTATTACGACCGCCTTTCCACCGGCAGTCTCGATTTTAGTTTTGGCTGAAGCAGAGAATGCATCTGCCGTAACGGTAAGAGCAGTTTTAATCTCTCCGTTACCAAGAACTTTAATAAGGTCATTCTTGGATGCGAAGCCTGCGGTCTTGATATCATCCACGCCTACTGCGGTAAGATTGGCCTTAGCCGCGATAGCCTCGATGACTGCCACGTTAACTGCCTTGTACTCTACGCGGGTAGGGTTTTTGAAACCGAATTTAGGCATACGCCTTTGAATAGGCATCTGACCTCCTTCGAAACCAATCTTGTGAGAATAACCGGAGCGCTGTCCGGCACCGTTCATACCGCGGGTAGATGTGCCGCCGTGTCCTGAACCCTCACCACGACCGATTCTTTTCCTTGCTTTGGTAGCACCCTTTGCAGGTGCGAGATTTTCAAGTTTCATATATACGGTCCTCCTTATTTAACTTCTTCTACTTTAACAAGATGAGCGACTTTAGCTATCTGGCCTCTCGCCACCGGAGTATCCTTAAGTTCGACACTCTGGTTAAGCTTGCGGATTCCGAGACAACGAAGATTCGCAATCTGACGCTTGGTCTCTCCGTTCTTGCTGATTACTTGTGTTACTTTAAGCTTTGACATTACTATATCCTCCCATCTTAACCGTTAAACACTTTGGACATAGGAATACCGCGAAGCCCTGCAACCGTGTAGGCGTCTCTCATCTCCGTAAGGGCGTAAACGGTAGCCTTTACGAGGTTATGAGGGTTTGACGAGCCTTTGGATTTAGCAAGCACGTTCTGTATGCCGGCAGATTCGAACACCGCGCGCATGGCACCGCCGGCCTTTACACCGGTACCGGGAGCCGCAGGCTTCATGAACACCTTGGCGCCACCGAAATGGGCCTCTCCCTCGTGTGGGATGGTGGTGTTGATGACAGGAACCTTCACGAGGTTCTTCTTAGCATCCTCCACTGCTTTAGAAATAGCTACGGTGACTTCGTTCGCCTTTCCCAGACCATAACCTACGACACCATTCTCGTCGCCTACCACCACGATAGCGGCAAAGCGGAAATGGCGACCACCCTTGGTTACCTTGGTAACCCTCTGGATGGCGACAAGTCTGTCTTTAAGTTCAAGATCAGATGTCTTTACTCTTTTTACATTTGTATTTGCCATAGTCTGTCTTTTTAGAATACGAGGCCGCCTTCACGTGCAGCGTCTGCCAAACTTTTAACTCTTCCGTGATAGAGGTATCCTCCACGGTCAAAACATACGGTGGTGATACCTGCTGCAAGTGCGCGCTCAGCAACTGCCTTACCCACAACAGCCGCAGCATCAATCCCGTTCTTACCCTTGCATTCTACAGCAAGAGCCTTATCATTTGAAGATGCAGCGACAAGTGTTTTGCCCTGCTCATCATCGATTACCTGAGCGTAAATAGCTTTGTTGCTTCTGAAAACAGCAAGACGAGGTCTTTCTGCCGTGCCGCTGACATGCTTACGAATACGGTAATGAATTCTTTGTCTTCTTTCTATTCTATTCAATGCCATAATCTTATCTCCTATTATTTAGCTGCTGCAGTCTTACCGGCCTTACGACGAAGCTGCTCACCGACAAACTTGATACCCTTACCCTTATAAGGTTCCGGCTTACGGAGTGAACGTACCTTGGCTGCGACCTGGCCTACAAGCTGCTTATCACAACTCTTAAGCACGAGTACAGGGTTCTCACCTTTCTTGACATCAGGAACTTCTGCGATTATCTCATCCGGAAGGAGAAGATAAATATCGTGAGAGTAACCAAGCGAGAAGATGAGAAGGTTCTTGCCCTGAAGGGCTACACGATAACCTACACCGACAAGTTCCTGCTTGATGGTGAACTGCTCGCTCACACCCACTACCATGTTATGCACAAGTGCACGGTAAAGTCCGTGCATTGAGCGATGACGCGGCTGGTCTGTAGGACGGGCAAACTTAATCTGATTGTCCTCAATGGTTACGGTGATGTCCGGATCGACTTTCTGGGACAATTCGCCATGAGGTCCTTTAACCTTCACAACGTTGCCTGGGAGAAGCTCGGCGCTCACCCCGGTCGGAAGGCTTACAGGCAATTTACCAATTCTTGACATTTATTGTTCTGTTTTTAAATTAATATACATAGCATATAACCTCACCACCTACGCCAAGCTCTTTAGCTTCTTTGTCTGTGATGACACCCTTGGATGTGGAAAGAATAGCGATTCCAAGTCCGTTGAGGACACGTGGCATATTCTCTACATCAGCGTACTGCCTGAGACCCGGAGTTGAAACGCGCTCAATTTTCTTGATTGCCGGCACCTTGGTCTGAGGATGATACTTCAGAGCGATTTTGATGGTATTCTGTGGCTGAGTCTCCACTACCTTGTAGCTGAGAATGTAACCTTTCTCGCAAAGGATCTGGGTAAGAGCCACCTTCATCTTAGACGAAGGAACCTCCACTACCTTCTTTCCTGCCAAATAGGCATTGCGAATCCTTGTGAGATAATCTGCAATTGGATCTGTCATATCTTTTAACTTTTTTAATTTTCTACCAGCTTGCTTTCTTTACTCCCGGGATAAGGCCGTTTGAAGCCATCTCACGGAACTGGATACGGCTGATGCCGAATGCTCTCATATATCCCTTTGGACGACCTGTAAGAGAGCAACGATTGTGCATACGTACAGGTGAAGAGTTTTTAGGGAGTTTGTCAAGTGCAGCCCAATCTCCGGCTTCCTTAAGCTCCTTTCTTTTCTCGGCGTACTTAGCAACTAATTTCGCGCGCTTAACTTCGCGGGCTTTCATTGATTCTTTTGCCATATTCTTTACTTATTATGTTTTTTGAAAGGAACACCGAATGCTGCAAGAAGTGCGTGACACTCCTCGTCAGACTGTGCGCTTGTCACGAATGTGATTTCAAGGCCGTGGATTCTAGGGTTCTTGTCAATATCAACTTCAGGGAAGATAATCTGCTCCTTGATACCGAGAGTGTAGTTGCCCTGACCATCCATATTCTCAGCGACACCGTTGAAGTCGCGGATACGAGGGAGAGATACACGGATGAGTTTCTCGAGGAACTCGTACATCTTCACGTCACGAAGAGTTACCTTGCAACCTACAGGCATACCCTTACGGAGTTTGAAGTTAGAAATATCTTTCTTGGAAACAGTCACAAGAGCCTTCTGTCCTGTGATAAGAGAAAGTTCTGCTGCAGCCTCTTCTACAATCTTGCGATCCTGTGAGCCTTCGCCAAGACCTTCGTTGATGGTGATCTTGACAAGCTTCGGAACTTGCATTACGGTAGAGTAGTTGAACTGCTTCATGAGAGCGTCAACAATCTGCTCCTTGTACACCTTCTTAAGTGTAGGAACATATCCAGTTGGAGCTCCTGCCTGTCCTGCTGATGGTTTATTTGTCTTTGCCATAATTACTTAATCTCCTCCCCAGATTTCTTAGCATAACGAATCTTCTTGCCATCCTCGAATTTGAAGCCTACGCGTGTAGCCTTACCTGACTTAGGATCAACAAGAGAAAGGTTAGAAACATTAATAGGGGCCTCCTGCTTGATGATACCACCCTGAGGAGCCTTTGTGTTAGGTTTTGTGTGCTTGCTGACCAGGTTAACACCCTCAACAATTGCACGGTTCTCGGCAGGTATGACAGAAAGGACCTTTCCGGCCTTTCCCTTGTCGTTTCCCGCGATGACGATTACATTATCGCCTTTCTTGATGTGT
>CAVEIF010000033.1:0-14222 GCA_963615835.1 Coprococcus eutactus
TGTATTTCTCGTTCTTATATACGAAGTAACCGTCATACTCGGCGAAATCGATGTATGTAGGCACGTCAGGAGCGATTTCCCCCTTGTCCGTCCAGTCCTCGATGTTCCCGGAGATGCTTACCTTTATGTCGCTTGGGAGCACCTTGGCATTGATGGTGTATTGGCCTCCTGAAACGAGATCTACAGATGAAAGCTTCTGGCTAAGTTTGTCTCCTGAACTGAGAGTTACCGTGAGATTGAACGCCACGCTCTGAGGCACCGTGATAAGAGCATATTCTTCGTTAACCTTTACGGCGCAGGCTTTGATGGTGGAAGTCTCCGCGCTTTCGTCAGCCGTGACAGTGAGCGCCGTCAGGTCCACGGTGGCGGTTCTCTTCGAACCGTCAAGCTCCACAGCAGAAATCTGTGCTCCGCTCTGATTGTCTATGTTGAACACGATTTTGCTCAGGAGATGCTTGAAAGGAACGACTATGGCCTCGGTGCTTGGAGAGACATCCTCTTTGATGCCGGCGATAAGATCCGATGCGCTCACCCCTGTGCTCTGGTCTGCAGCCACTTCGAAAGAGGTGGGAACGCCGCTCTGGGAGTACGGATAGTAGGCGGTAAGGGTAGAAGTGCTGAGAGCCTCGGAGTACCATTTGAGACTTCCTTTGAATACACCGTCTGCGAAAGTAAGTTCTTGGTTTTCAGCATAAGCTTCGCTTCCGAGATTAATGCTTACACCCACCTTGTCGCCTTCTTCGAAATCAGTGTTCGTGGCTCTGGTGATGACAGGGGAGATCTGCACGAAGCCGTAGTCAGGCTCCGCCGTGTTTTTGTTCTGCTGGCAGGAAGCTAAAAGCAGTGCTCCCGCCGCGATAAATAAGAATTTCTTCATATCTGTGTTTTTAAAAATTATAACCTAACGATAAAACATTTGTCAATTGTCCGTTCTTATGCCCTATGAATGCGAAATCGTATTTTGCGTAAAGACCGCCGCCGAAGCTGTAACGGATGCCAAGATGTACGGGTAATTTCATGTCTGTCTTCCACCGGAGCATCTGCGAGTACAGTTCTTCGGTCCGTTGGGGAGCGGTGCTCGCCTGAATGTCGCTTACGCTGCGGCTGTCCTCGTCCATATATCCTTTCAGTTCGCGCACCTGAACAAGTGCTTCGACGTTCTTCTTTATACGGAATCTTGCCGACAGAGATAAATCTACGGTAATGAGCTCTGAAGAGTTCACATAAGGATAGATGGCGGATGATTCTCCCCGTTCTTTTGACAGCGAAGCGTCAGCCCTTATGATGGTGCCGTTGTCCGCATTATAAATCATATGTTCAAGGCCCAGAAGTGAAACAATCTTTGAAAGCACTGGAAGGGAACCGTAATCATAGGTGGTGGTGATGCCGCCCTGCGTCACATCTTCCAGTATGTTCTCATAGTTTTTCAGAAAGCTGCAACTGTATTTGACCCTGAGGATATGCTCCCAGTCCCCTTCATGCAGACGGAGTGCGAGGGAGCCGTGAAGCCCGTGGCGGTCGTAGTCATACCAGATCTTCTGCTTTTCCCCTATCTTGCCACCGCCGGCCCTTACGCCGAATTCAGCATAGAGATCTTCATAAAGGCTTTGGAAAGAAAGGTTGTGCATGTTCTCCCTGACAGGGAAGCGGTCGAGACCCGATTCCTTGAGATGCACGGACGAATTGTCCCATATATCCCTGACCCCGTAGAAAAGGCCCTTGTCCAGAAAAGCGTAATATACACCTGAATTTATGCCAATCTCCTCGGCTACAATACTTTGAGTGTTTCTCCTGAAGCTGTACACTCCTCCCGCGCTCCAGTCGTCTCCACGGTAAAGAACGGAAGGGGACACCTGCATGGACATATGATATGTGGTGTGCCTGAGGTCCTTGAGCTTCGTATAATTCTGTCCCTGATATAAGAACTTTCCTCCTATAAGCCAATTCCCGTTCACTTTCAGGCTGAGCCCTCCCATAAGGTCATATACCTGTCTGGATTTTTTCCCGGGGGTGAATTCGTAAACATCCACAGGGTAGTACTCGGGTATGGCGCTCATGCTGCCGCAGGCTCCATCGGCAGAGGCGGAAGAGAAGCTGAACGCGCCCTGAAGAGTGAATTTTTCGAACTGCCTCAGGGATTTGGCCTTGGCGGTGCTGCTCCACAGGGACTTGCCCTCGAAAGGGGAGCGGAAAGAGCCGTCGGTGTAGGCCGTGGACAATTCCGCATAGGAATAATCGGCATCCAGGGTCCGTATCCAGTTGATGTTTTCGCTTCCTTTGAATATCTGCGTGTCCAGGAATGTCTCGTAGTCCTGAGCCATACATTGCATGCCCAGAAGCAGAAAAGTGAATATGTAGGCTGTCTTATTCATGAAGCGACTGTATTTCACGTTCATAGAAATCGTCTGTGGAGTTGTTCGTGTCCTGAAGTACCATGTAACCGCACAGCGATGTGGATTTTTCGTCCGTCTTCCGGCAGAGAGTGTGCCCCTGGTATGGGCCGGAAAAATCCACGGCCCCGGCGTCTATCGCGCTTGGAAGACGCTTCTTGTTTTTTCCGGCCTTTTCGAAGACTTCCACTCCGTCTATCACCCAGTCTATGGGCAGTTTGACTATTCTGTCCACGCTGGAGCCCGGCTTTTGGATTATGGACTCTCCGTTCTGCAGGAATTCCTGAACGGTGGTGTCTTGAGGGGCGCGGAAAATGACGGGAGCCGGTGACGCCTGGGCAAATGTATAGGCATTGGCCTGACCTGTTTTAATGACTACGGACAGAATCCGCTCGCTCTGTATATTGTCTCCCGGCGCAGGGTGATAATTCGGGTTGGGAAAATAGGCCGTGCTGTAGCATACGAAATAGTCCTCCTTGTTCAGATTGACTGACTGAGGATAGGTGGCGGCGTGGTCTATGGCCCCGTAAATCACTATCACCGCGTCTTCACCGCTTTCCAGAGGAAAACTCCTTCCCGTTCCTCCTATCTGCCAGATGGCTTGAACTACAGGGACATAGTCTATGTCCATGTCGCTCCATACGTTGGTGGCTATGCTTCTGTACGGATCTATCACACCAAGGCACAGGCTGTCAAGGTACTCCGTCTGCGAGCTGTTGTTATGCACTATGATGTATGAGTCCGAAGCGTAGTTGCCTTCCTCGGGGTATTTGGTGCATCCGCCGCAGTAGATCTCCTTTATTACCAGAGAGCCTGCTTTCGACACGCTTAACGGGAGGTCGATGTCCGTGTCAGAGGATCCAAGGATGATTTTATCCAGCACTCCGTTGAAGATGTAAGATTCGTATGTGAGGTTATAGACGGCTCTGTATGAGCCTTTTGGAAGCGTTATGCTGAACACTCCGTCCTTGTCGGCAGCGCATTCGTAACTCAGGTCTTCCCTGCGGCTGCTGAGTCGCAGGGTCCCTTTGCTTTTTTCTTCCGTCGGAAAAGATTCCGGATACTGAGGGCGTATGGAAAGAAGCGCGGTTTCCCTCTCCCACGGATTGTCCGGGAAGGCTGATGTGCACGCCGCAAGAAGCAGAGCGGGCAGCCAAAACAGAATATTTGTTATCTTTCTCATCGTCTAAATCTTTATTCTGCAGGTTAGACCATAATAGAATGACGGAGTGAATATGGCTCCCACGCCGGTCGCCATGGACGTTACGTACATTCTGGAATTGGTGAAGTTGTTGGCGAAAAAGGAAAGGGACACTTTGTCTCCTATCTCCTTGGTTACGCTGAAATTGGCCGAGCAGTAGAAGCCGTATCCGTCGCGAGCGAAGGTGTATGCGTTGCCGGATTTGAGGATGAGGTTGGCAAATTCCGGCAGTGCGGCCTGCTCGGATGTGAAATCGTGGATTTCCCCGTTCTCGTCCATATATTTCACGGGATAGATGGCCGTGTATGAATCTCCGTCGTATATGCTTCCGCCGGTAGGAAGGGTGCCGTCGGCGCTCACGTTGAAGGCATATTCACTTCCCTGATAGGTGGAGATGTTGCGCGAGCGTTTGAGAAGGGACATTTCCAGGCGGCAGGTGATGATGAGACGATCTTCGGTGATATGGGTTATGGTGGTGAGATTGGCATCCAGCGAACGGGTCTTCCTGCCGTTGACGGTGGAGGAAGAGCCTGCTCCATTGGCATAGATGCCTACGTATTGGTATGAGCGGTTGGGAAGGCTGGTGTGAGACCAGCCGGTTCTGTAGTAGTATGAAAGCGTTTCGTCCACGTAATAGGACCATGCATAGGCTGCGTCGAGCCTGATGCTGGTGTTAAGTGCCTCTATCTGAGGGAAATCTGCGGTGAGTTCAGCTCCGGCGCGGTGTATGGTGGCTCCTCCGTCCGGCAGGGTGCTTTCGAAAAACGACCGGTCAGTAACGAGCGTGTTCATGGCGGTCCATGTGGATTCGTCCGAGTCCCTGAGGTAAACTTCTCCGCTCTGGGGGTCCACCTTTATCTGCGGGTTCTCTCCTGCCGAGTAAGCGGAAGGCAGACTCATTATCCTGTAGGAGAACGGAGTATAGATGCTGCGGAATGTGTAGGGATTCAGCGTCTTGTTATAATATCCTACGAGTGAAATGCTTGTTCCGAGCAGATTGAAATCCGCCCCCACCTCGCAGTTGTGGTTTTTCTGCCATGTGAGGTTCTCATTATAGAGCATCCTGTATGGCTGCGTGTAGTAAACATAGGAGGCGTCCTGGCCGTGTGAGAAGCTGAAAGTCTGTATGTCGCGGTAATTCTGCTCCGGGAAGAGCACATGGAACGAAGGCAGCTTTTCGCTTATTCCCCATCCGGCACGTATGGAAAGGTCTTCGGAGATGCTCCATTTGGCGTTGAATCGCGGAGAGAGGCTGTTGACGTTCTTATATTCCGTTCCTTGCACGAATACGTTTTCGGCGCGAAGACCGGCCATCAGTTCAAGTTTTGTCTGTCCTATGGGTACGCTCAGATTCTCTTCTGCGTACAGGGACAGGTTATGCATGAAAGGGTAGTCGCTGTAAGGCCTTGGCCTGTAGCCGTTGGCGCTTACCGAAGGGTCCAGATAGTACTCCCCCCGGCCCACGTTGCCGTTGGCTTTCCACTGCACTCCGGCCTTGAACTTGCTGCCTGCTCCCGAGAACTTGCGGAACCATTCATATTTGAGAGATGACGCCAGGTCCAGTTCTTTCGAATCGACTATCTTGTCCGCAAAATAGCTTTTCGGAAGTCTGTCCGCCAGGTGATATCCCTGAAGTGTGGAGTGCACGGATGGAAGAGAAGAGGCGGCGGAGCTGTAGGTCCTGTCCTGCGTGTAATTGTCCTGATAATTGACTGAAGCGTCGAACTGGAGGTTCGTCATCCACGGGCGCGCCGCCGCCCAGACCAGAAGGACGTGTGCGCGGGCCGAATTGTCGCGGCCTTTGCTGAACGTGCCCACATAGGCGTCCGGGTCGTTCTCGCTGTTCATCCCGCCTATTCCCAGGGTGAGTCCGCTTTCAAGGCGCAGTTTGCCGTTGAAGGTGTTGGTATAGACCGAACTGAGAGAACGCCTTGTGTATGAGGTATATGGCGAAGACAGCTTGGCGGTGGCACGCGTCCATTCCGCGCTCACGTTCAGGATGCCGCGGCCGCTCTGAAGGTCTATTCCTTTGGATGCGCTCCCCAGATATGTCCTCGGATTGACCGAGAACGTGACATTTACGGGGGTTACGCCTTTTTTAGTGCGGATTTTCACCATTCCGCTGTTAAGATCGCCGTATTCGGCCGACGGCACGCCCGTTATCACCTCTATGCTCTGCACGTTTTCGGTGGCGATTCCTCTGGTGGAAACCCCTGACAGGGAGGCGAATGAAGAATTGCCGCCAAGTCTTACTCCGTCCACTTCCACGGCGGTTCCGAAAGCCGCGTTACCTGCGGAGCTTCCGCTGTTTCTAAGGGACAGCACATTGTCTGCTGTAAGGTCGGGATTGACGGTCTTGCCTCCCGGAAGAAGGGCGCTGACATCGGTGATGTTGCTCATCTGCATATGCTCCAGCGCCTTGGATCCGAACTGCAGGGATGTGTTCAGCCCGTCCTTGTCCCTCTGCGCGGTAACCACCACCGTTTTCAGGGCCAATGTGTTCTCGGAGAGCCTGATTTTCATCCCTTCGACATCCCTTGAGATAGTGATGCCGAGCTCTTTGTCTGCATATCCCAGGCACGCGAAGACAAGTGTCTCCCTGCCTCCTTCCACTCCGGATATGCAAAAGTACCCCTTGTCGTCGCTGACGGTCCAGAGTCCTGTACCTTTGACGTTGACTCCGGCGCCCGTTATAGGTTCACCGTTTTCGGCATCGACGATGACCCCGGATACTGAATATCTATTTTGCGCACTGAGAGAAAAGGCGCAAAGCAGGCCGAGAATTATGGAAATGACAGTTTTTTTCATCTTTGCTTCCTGTTTTGCGAGGGCAAAGGTAGTAAAATCATATCTATTCCATATACCTATTTATAGGTACATCACTTGAGCAGGCCCGTCGCGATGTCCCACGAGGTCTTCTTATAGAACGAATTAAGTGTAGGCCAATCGGTCTGCGGAAGGTACATGCTCATCCCGCTGAAGGTGTCCGCATTGATGGGCGTATATATGAAGGTGTCCGTGGCCAGTTTATAGAGTACGACCTTTTCAAGCGCCCCGTCAAGAGCCTTGAGCTCGCTTTCGCTTGCCCCCATTTTCTCTATGATGTCGCGAAAATCGTAGTGGTAGTTGAACGAGTAATTGTAACTCTGCACTTTGGCGCGTTTGACTTCAAGCACCTCATTGTCCGGGTGGGCATCGAAAATCTTCCGGCATACCGATGCCAGATCGTCCATGGCGGAGCAGTCGTAGAGAGCCACCGTAAGATAGCTGGACTCCAGCTTGTCGTAGAAATCGTCGCACACTCCCTTGAGGTCAGCTTTGTCGGACTCCAAGAGGCGCGATGCCATGGTGGTGTAGTTGAAACCGTAGCTCATCACTTCCGTAGGTGCCGCCACTATGTAGTCCGTCTTGTCTTTCAGGTCGTAATTGGTCTCCACCCCGCCCATAAGGCAGCAGTCGAAGATGATGTAGTCCAGATGCATGGGAAGGGCCTCGGCGAATTCATCCGCGTTCAGCGAATAGTAAAACGACGACGTGCGCCAGAATTGTGCGCCGACAGAGGACGGTGCTGTCATGGGAGAGATGTCTCCGCTTCCATATTTGTATCCTGAAGGAAGCCAGCCGGAGGCGTGGGAACTGAAGAGCATCCCATAGGAATAGGACGGAAATGCCGTCTTGATGGTGCCCAGTACATCCTTCATCATGTCTGAGCGAAGCATTATCTGTTCGGGTGAGTATCGCTTTATGGTGTCTCTTACCGTCTGACCGTAATGTTTGTACAGGTGATAGATGACAGGCTCCGTGGGTGTGGTGTAGTCGGATCCTGTCTTCGAGGAGTGAGAGTAGACGACGATGGCCTGTTTGTCATTTCTGGCCGGAATAAAGCCTTCTTCCAGCTGTTCCAGGTTACCTTCCAGATCGCCTTTAAGGTTATTGTAGCCTTCAAGATAGAGAATCAGGACTTTTTCATAGCCAAGTCCTTCTACCCCTTCTCTTCTGGAAGAGTCTTTCTCCCCGTCTTCGATGGGGTAATAGTCCGGGATTGTGCATCCGGCCAGCGACGCGCATATCGCGGTTATGAACAGGTATTTAAGTTTTTTCTTCTTCATTTGTAGCTGTATTCTGCTTGCTCAGGCCAGGTTCGCCCCTTCCCTGTGCATATCTTCGAGTGCTTCTTCGTGTCCTTTTCTGTCGACACAGGCGAGCGCATTACATACGACGTTCACTTTCAGTCCCGCCCTGAGCAGATCGAGAACAGTGTTTTTGACGCAGTATTCGGTGGCTATTCCGCAGACATGCACCTCGGTGCAGTCCAGAACGCCCAGAACGTCCAGGAGGCTCTGCCCGGCTTCGTTCTTTCCTTCCGCTCCCGAGTATTGTTCCTTCCCGCTGTCCTGGCCTTTGAAGAATTCCAATCCTTCTTCCACATATCCTTTGAGAGCGTCGTGGATTTCCGCCCCGTGTGTGTCTTTTACGCAATGTGCGGGCCATATGCCGCCGTTCTCTTTGAATGAGCAGTGGTCGGAGGGGTGGCACTCTCTTATGAACAGGACCGGAGGATTTCCCCATGGATAGCCTTTATGTGTGTCTATGAAGCGGGCACATTCTTTTACGGCCTGTTCGGCGTCAATGCATGCCAGGCTTCCGTCTATGAAGTCGTAGAGCATGTCCACGACTACTATCGCGCTGTTACGGTTCATATCTTGAAATCTTCTATCTCTTTGACAAGTCTTTCTATAATGCCAAGTTTGGTACGGAGAAGTTCGTCCGAGATGTCCACTTTATAGAAATGCGGGTTGATAAGTCTCTTTTCGCTTTGTGAAAAATGTGAGAGCCTGTCGTCATAGAAGGCCTTCTTCTCGAAGATGCTTCTTTGCGGGACCACTCTTTCGCCGTTCTTTACGACCTGCTGCTGCAGCGGCTGCGCCGTATATTCGCCTTCGACGAGGGTCTTGTATTTATATCTGTCGAATTCGTCGTACAGCGTGATGGTCTTGCCTTCGGAAATGGTTTGGTCCGTCAGGTCTCCTCTCAGGCATGTGACGTCTATCTTGAAGACTTCCTCAGGGTAGTTTTTGCTGATGCGCCATGTGATCTGGAATCCGGGGTTTATCATCTTGACGCGGTCTTCGGACATCTTCATGACGGCCTGTCCGTCAAGCTGTACGAGTTTATAGACGTTACCGAAGCAGGGGGCGTTCTTGCTGGTGGCTATGGCGTCTCCCACGCCGTAGCAGTCTATCTGGGCGCCCTGTCTTTCGAGATCTGATATGAGGTATTCGTCCAGGGAGTTGGTGGCGAAGATCTTACAGCCACGCAGGCCGTTCTCGTCGAGGACTTTTCTTACTTCTACCGAGAGGTAGGCGAGGTCTCCGCTGTCCAGGCGTACGCCGTAGCCGTAGGGGTAGTTGTCGTCTATGCCGTTCTCCTTGAAGGCGCGTATGGCGTTCAAAAGTCCGCATTTGAGGGTGTTGTAGGTGTCGATGAGAAGGATGAGGTTTTCTCCGCGGTGGGTGTCGATGTAGGCGTTGAAGGCTTTATGTTCCCCTTCTACGGTGCAGCCGAACGAGGAGACGAAGCTGTGCGCCATGGTGCCTGTGCTTCCGCAGTGGAAGATGTTGCCGGTGAGGACGTTGCTGGTTCCCGCGCAGCCGGCTATGACGGCTGCTTTGGCGCCGTAAACGGCGGCCCAGGGCCCGTGGGCCCTGCGGGACCCGAACTCGCTCACGGGCTTGTTCGTGGCACGGCACACTCTCGACGCCTTGGTCGCCACCGCCATCTGGTGGTTCATGATGCAGAGCATGGGGGTCTCCAGCACCTGCGCTTCTATGAGCGGAGCTTCCACTATTATGATGGGCTGATTCGGAAAGGCTATCTCCCCCTCGCGCATGGCGTAAAGATTACCGGTGAAACGCATAGTGCTAAGGTACTTCCTGAAATCTGCATACTCATCCCCGGGGAGAAACTGCTCGAACCATTCGGGACTTTTTCCTCCCAGACCCTGTACCATCTCTATGACTTCATCCACGCCGCTGACCACCGCCCAGTTATTGTTCTCCGGGGCTTTTCTATAAAAAAGATTGAATACGGCGGTCTTGCCCTCACTGCCTGTGTCGTGAAACGACTTTCCCATCGTGTATTGGTACTTGTCCGAGCAATATGCTATGTCTGTCAGCATTCGTAACTTGTTGTTTATATCCGCGTAAAGTTACACATAATTTTTAATTCCCGCCTCTTTCAGTTTCTTGTGGACGCTACGGAGAAAAGTCCATACGTGAGAGGGATTTTTTTAAGGGCCATGCTTGCGTTTTTAAGGAAACAGTATTATATTTGCAGTAGTAACTATTTAATAAGGAGATAGTTATGTAAATTTTTACTTTACATTTAACCGCTAATCAGTAGATTTTATGAATGTGTCAACGGGAAGACTTCTGAAAGCTTTTACCTTCTTGTTTTTGTTTTTGGCTTTTGTTCACGTTATTCCATCCGAAGCTCAGACTATAGAACTTAAAGATTGGCAGATGATTAACGCTACGGAGATCGGTAGGGCCGATGAGAGGTGGTATGATGTACAGGTTCCGACTACGGTTTTGAATGCGCTGGTAAAGCAGGGAGTCTATCCTGACCCCAGAATTGGTCTGAACAATTATCTCATTCCTGATGTGTCCGATGAGTTCAATCGGAAGCATGATCTCGCCAAGTATAATTATCTTAAAAGCGGGAGAAATCCTTGGCAGGACCCTTATGTCTTTAAGACGCAGGTTAAACTGCCTTCTTCGTATAGGGGCAGGAAGGTCTGGCTTACGCTTTATGGTATTAATTATAGGGCGGATGTCTGGATGAACGGGTACAAAGTGGCGTGTAAAGATGAGATAGTGGGCATGTTCCGAAGATTTCGGCTCGATGTGAGCGATTATGCCTTGGTCGGAAAGGAAAACGAAATCGTGATTAAGACATATCAGGTGGATCATCCCGGTGTGCCGACTCCGGGGACGCAGCTTGTCCCTATGGGCCCGCCGAGAGGAAACTGTGCGGATCTGTTTCAAGACGAGACGTTGAAAATGTCCGGAGGATGGGACTGCGCTCCGGTCGTACGGGACCGTAATATGGGTATCTATCAGAAAGTTACCATTAGCGCTACGGATGAGGTTACGATTGACTCTCCATTCGTGTCCTCGACGCTTGTCGATACGGCATCGGCACGGTTGAACATAAAGGCTGAGCTTGTAAACCACTCGGATAAGACGATTAAAGGTCGTCTTGATGCAGCAGTTTCGCTTCTTACGGAAATAGAATTCCCGACATATATAAAGAAGATGAGCGGGAAGATGAAACCCGTCCGTGTCAGCAGGGAAGTGTGTCTTGCCCCGGGAGAGAAGATGACGGTGGAACTTGACGGTCGGGATTTCCCTCAGCTTGACATTGAAAATCCTCATTTATGGTATCCAAATGGGTATGGAGAGCAGTGGCTCCATCATCTTAAACTCAGTTTTACGAAAAATGGACGCACGTCGGACTCTAAGGAGGTCGATTTCGGAATAAGGGAGGTGAAACACGATTTCCTGAAAAACGGCGACGACTACGGGCGTACATATTATGTTAACGGCAAGCGGATTTTCTGTAAAGGAGGGTGGATACAGCCGGACATACTGCTGGACGAAAATGCGAAGAACATATATGACCAGGTGAGGTTGATGGCCTTGGCCGGGGTTAATCTGATAGGAAGCGAGGATATGCCGTCGCCGCGCGAGGAATGGTTGGAAGCTTGTGACAGATACGGAGTCATGTGGTGGCACGTCTTTTATCAATGCTATCGTATGGTGCCCGGACGCGACAATGCGGACAATCCGCTCGACAAAGACCTGGCCATAGCCGGGGTGGAGGATATGATGCTCCGTTATCGGAACCATCCGTCCATCATTTCATGGGTGGGAGTGAACGAAGTGCTTATGAATGAGAGCCTTTATCGCAGGACTAAAGCCAAGGTGAAGGAACTTGACACCACCAGGGATTATTTTCCTACCACAAGCTATCACTGGGATGTGGCGGAACTGACTCCATATTTTCTGGAGGACCTGCCTACGGGCACTACAGACGACGGCGGACCGGATTATAATTGGGAAAAGCCGGAATTCTATTTCCGGAAGATAAATGAGGTTCATCTTCAGATGTTCAAGAATGAACTCGGCACGCCGTCCATGCCTGAATATGGTTCTCTGAAGCGATTTATGCCGAATCTTGAAAAGGCGGATCCTATGAGTCCAATCTTCCCGCTTGACAGTACCTGGGCTGAACACGGGGCTTGGGATGCCAATAATTTCTGTTATCGTTCTTATGATAATGCCAATCGCACAATGTTCGGCGGTACTCCTAAAACTGTACAGGACTATGCCGACAATGCGCAGATTCTTAACGCGGACGGATATCGTGCCATGTTTGAGGCTGCCAATCACCGTATGTGGGACATTACGACAGGGGTTATGATATGGAAGATAAACTCCTGCTGGCCGGATGTAGGGTGGCAGCTGTATGACTGGTATCTTCAGCCTAACGCTTCGTATTATTTCGCCAAGAAGGCTATGGAACCACGTCATATTCAGTTGAATGCGCACGATTTCACGGTCAGCGTCATCAATGCTGCACACTCTGATTTGTCCGGGGTTAAAGCCAGGGTGAAGGTCATCAACTACGATATGAGCGAGGCGTGGACCTACGAGGCTGCTGTGGATGTGGCGGCGGATTCGTATAAGGAGGTGGTGAAAGTTCCGCAGAACGGCCGATATTCGTATAACTATTTCGTCAAGTTGGAATTGGAAGATGTCGATGGAAAACTCATTTCGGATAACCTCTATTGGTTTTACTCTCAGCACAGTTCTCTTATTCTGCTTCCGGAGTTGAGAAAGACGGAAATTGACTGTGATTATGCCGTTACAAAGCAGGGCGGAGAGTATGTGATAAAGGTTTCCCTTAAAAATGAGTCGGATAAGACGGCCTTTATGAAACGGCTCAGTGTCGTGGATGCTGACGGTAACGACATAGCTCCCGTCTTTTGGAGTGATAACTATATAACCCTTTTTCCGGGAGAAAGTAAAAATCTGTCTGCCCGTGTGGCTGTGGTTGATGCCAATGGGGATATCAGTGTGAAGGCGGATTAGGTCTTTTTTCGGCAGGAGGTATTTTTTTGAAATGTAAACGGATATGTTGGAGGATTTCAGGCTTAGAGTTTTTGAGACGGTCTGCAGAACGCTCAGCTTTACTGCGGCGTCACGTGAGCTTGGCATAAGTCAGCCGGCCATAAGTCAGAATATCGGTGAACTGGAGAAAGCTTTGGGGGTGAGCCTTTTTGAAAGGGCCGGAGGAAAGGTGTCCATCACGGAGCATGGTCTTAGGTTCAGGGATTATTCTCATCAGATTCTGCATTGGTATGAAGCTGCCGCCAAGGCATTTACTTCGGACCGGGAAGCTCCGGCCGAGGTGGAGTTGGATAACGGCCGTATCGTACAGGTCTGGTCCTTCGGAGATGATCTGCATATTAAATTAAAGGAAGATTAGATTTTAAATTATAACAGCTATGAAGACTTCTTTTTTAGTGGGCTGCGTCCTATGTGGCGTCGTCCTTTCGGTAGCGCAGTCGTGCTCCGCATCCTTAAAGTTGAACAATATCCGAAAGAGCGGAGCAAATGCTTCGCTGTCTCTCCCAAGTGAAAGTGAGATACGCCGTTACGGGGGAGGGGAGAGGAAGATGACGGCGGACGAAGATGGTCTGTATGCGATGCGTACCTACAAAGACACTGTCAGCGGAGAGGTGATGGGCTCCGAGAATCTGGATGCTGCGGTTATAGTGGCGCGATTCAGAAATGTGGCCGAGCGCAGGGGAGAGATCAGTTTTGATTTCATGATAGTGGCTTCAGATTCGCTGCAGGACCCGTCTTGGCAGCTTCGTTTTTTCCCTATGCTGCATTTCGAAGGCGGAGATTCATTGGCATTGGCCCCTGTGTATCTGACAGGAAAGGATTTTCGAAATACGCAGCTGAGAGGATATGCGCTGTATGAAAGCTACCTGTCTTCACTTTCTCGCGACAGTCTGCGTTTCGTGGATAATGTTCAGGCCGATGCTTTCAGAGCGCGTTTTCCTTCATCGGGAAAGGATGCAGGGGCGCATTTCAGAAGGCCGCTGGTGGAAAAATATAATGCGTATAAGATTTCTTTTAAGGATGATTTGCAGCAGCGTCTCATCAGGGTGCCGCGTTCCGATGCTTCAGTGCGGCGCGACAGTACGGCACAGGGAGGAAGGTTCATCTATCTGTATCATCAGAGGATAGAGTCCGGCCGCAATATGTCGAAATTTTACCTTAATGTCTCGACGCAGATTCATAACGGACGGGACATCATCTGGTCTTCGCGTCCTACAGAGAGCATAACATACTATGTCAGTTCACTCAGTTCTTTGGTGGATAATGAATTGGCGCTTTTGCATCAGGGGGATTCGCTATATTGCGAAGGTGTGCGTCAGCTTAGAGACAGACAGTGGGAGCCGGCTCTGGAACTGCTGGCAGCGTATGAGGATTATAATGCCGCATTGGCATATCTGGCATTGGAATATAATGCCACGGCAAGTCTTATTCTTGAGA
>CAVEIF010000034.1:0-13916 GCA_963615835.1 Coprococcus eutactus
AGCGTGGACTTAAGATAATTATGGATATAGTGACCAATCACTGCGGAACGTCGCACTGGTGGATGAAAGACCTTCCTTTCAAGGACTGGATTCACCAGTATCCTGAGTATACGGGCACCAATGTTTGTTTTTCCACCAATATGGACACGAACGCCTCACGACGGGACCTTGAAATTCAGGAAAGCGGGTGGTTCGTGCCTTCTATGCCGGATATGAATCTGGATAACGGGTACGTGCTTAACTATTTCACTCAGTGGGCTGTATGGTGGATGGAAAGCGCAGGGATAGACGGACTTCGCGTGGACACTTATCCTTACAACGAGAAGAATCCCATGTCCAAGTGGTGCAAGGCTTTGACTGCGGAGTATCCTAATCTTAACATAGTGGGGGAGTGTTGGACTTCGTCCATCCCGCAATTGGCTTATTGGCAGAAGGGTGAGCTGAATCGGGACGGGTTCAATTCGAATCTTCCTTCGGTTATGGATTTCCCTCTGCACGATGCTTTGCGAGCCGCTCTTAATGAAGATGCCGGCTGGGGACGCGGGATGACGCGTATCTATGACATTCTCTCTCACGATTATCTGTATCCTGACATCAATAATGTGCTTATCTTCGCCGGTAACCACGACACGGACCGTATAGGCGATGTGGTAGGAAAGAATCCTGCCAAGGTGAAGCTCGCCTTTACTCTGCTTGCCACGCTTCGCGGCATTCCGCAGGTGTTCGGAGGTGATGAACTTCTGCAGGTATCGGCTGACCGCAGTCAGGGTCACGGGGGACTTCGTGTCGATTTCCCTGATGACTGGAGGGAGGACAAGACCGCCTCTGATCTGCACGATTATGTGAGCAGGCTTTTCAATTGGCGTAAGACCGCCGGCGCCGTGCATGACGGACGTACTCTGCATTTCATTACCCGCGACAACACTTACGCATACTTCCGCTATAATGACTCGCAGGCCGTATTTGTCTTCATAAACAATTCCCCTGAGGCCATGCGAATTCCGTGGTCATATTATTCGGAGATTACTTCGACCCTTGGAAGCGGGGTGGACGTGCTTACTTCAGAGCCTGTCGTTCTCAGCGACGATACTTCCGTTCCCGGTGACAGTTCTCTGATAGTGGAGTTCTCCTTATAATATTTTATATTTGCTGACTTTTTTGCCTTGATCCCTTGCGAAAAGGGTTCAGCAAACAGCATGGGTTATCAAGTCATCATATAGATTACAAAGTAAAATATCATTGAAAAACAACCAATTGACATCTGAAAAATACGTCGTGCCTTCCTTCGAGATCGTGGAATTGTGCACCATGACATGTTTCGCCGCTTCCCCTGCCGCGAGCGGGAACAAGGACTATGACTACGAATTCATTGATTTGGGGGAATAGCCATGAAAAATATTTTATCAAGAGCGGCCTTCTATATGGCCATGTCATTATCTGCCATATCGTGCGGTGATGTTTTGGCACCGGCAGATCCCACCAAGCCCGACACGGAAGTCGGGAGCGTAACCTTCACCGCGAGACTTTCCGACGATTCCCCGCTGTCGAAGGTGGCCATAGACATCGATGCGGACGGAGGCGCGGGCAAAGTCTCATTCACAGCCGGCGACTGGATGCTGATAACGGACGGAACCGGTAATTCTGAGCGTGTGACACTGACAGACGACAACATAAACGATGACGGTTCAGCCACCTTCACCGTCAACCTTACCAGCACTTCCGGCATGTATTATGCCCTATGTGCGGATGCCGACTATTTCAGCTCCATAGGAAGCAACAGGAAATGGATCTATCTCAGGGAATCCGCCTTCAATGACATCACCTCCGGCAGGACCCCTCATGCCGCCATGGCCAGCTGCACTTCTTCTGAGCGTAATCTGCAGTTCAAGAGCGTTCTTACTCTGATAAGGTTCAGAGCGGGGTCGGATGACATCAAAAAGGTAGTGTTCACAGGTAACAATGACGAGACGGTGAACGGGACGCTCTGGTGCAGATTTGACGAAAACAAGGCTGTCCTGCATGTACAGGCGGCGGCCGAATTAAACGGATACAAGGAATCCGTCGCGAGGACCTCCGGAATCGGAAAAGACTACTATATCGCACTTCCTTCGGGACTGACGCTTTCCAACGGATTCACCGTTACGGCTTATGATGCTTCGGAGAATGTATTGCGCACCCTTTCGACGAAGAAGGAATTCAAGACCGTGGCCAACAAGATTTACGACATAGGAGTCCTCTTGTCCGCCTATGAACGCTGGCAGGCTGGAGAAGACATCACGATAGGCGGCGAGACTTTCAATAAATCCACCTATGGCGACGGCACATTGGTCAAATGCGGCGGCTCGGCGACGGGAAGCGGAGTCTTCTTCATACAGAATGTGGCGACGGCATCTTCACTCTATGAAGGGAACACCGTTTTCATCAGTAACGACCCGGCAGGGAATGCGACACTTAATCTGAGCGAAAACGCGTCGCTGCAGTTCAGTGGCGCAGATACATTGGTATTCAGCAGGATAGATATTACCACTCCGGCTGAGTGCCCTCTGATTCAGGCCGCGGGTTCGATAGACAGACTGTTTTTCAGTGAATGCCGTGTAAACGTGAAGCACAGCATATACGACTGCATATCCACAGGCAGTCTCGCTCGTATGGATATGGTTGACAGCGACCTCATCATAGACTCTTCATCGAAGGACGTTCATCTTCTCAAGGCGGACGATAACACGGATCCCATCACGAACCTCACCTTCAAGAACGACGTGTTCTGGTGCGTAACCCCTCATGAGTTCCATCTGCTCAGATCAGATGACGGTGCCGGCGTGAGAGTGAAAAGCCTCAGTCTGGAGAACAATACATTCTATAACGTGGACAACGGAGAATATCAGGACGGACTTAAGCCTTTCCTGATGATGGGACTGCTTGGCAGCCTTTCCGTCAAGGCCAATCTCGTATACTCCGACTATGTTCCGGAGTACGGTTCTGACGGTTTTCCTGCAGCGACCGACAGGAGAGCCTATCTGCTCGGATACCGTGCGGAAAGCTTCAGTTACAGTTACATCGCCTCACAACTTTCCGGCATAACGTCGTGGTACGGAATGGACGGGAAAGTCAGTGGCCTTGGCTTTTATACTACGGACGTCGTATCGTCAAAGGTCAGCGCATCAGAGATTACTTTCCTGGACAACAGTCAGATGAACAGTCTCAAAGAGAATCCGTTCACCTCGATTGATCTCCCGGCGAACATCTATCAGAAAAAAGAGGCTTACGAAGGCTACGGGGCTGACAGGTGAATTAGATTTGCCTAGGAAGCCTTTTTGCTGAAACTTACGATTACTACGCCCGCAAGAACTGCTATGGCGGAGAGTATTTTTTGCGGGCTCAGTGTGTCCATTCCGATTATGATGCTGATGGTCGTCGCCACGATAGGCTGGCAGTAATTGTACATGCTCACCAGTGTCGGACGTATGTTCTTCTGTCCCACGGGGATGAGAAAGTATGAGACGAATGTGGCGCAGAGCACCAGGAATGCCAATTCCGCCCCAAGGCTTCCGGTCAGCAGGCTCCAGTTGAAATGCGCGAGTTCCTTTCCCGAGAATGGAAGTGTCATCACTGCGGCGAAGAGGAAAATCCATTTCATGAAAGTGACTACGGAGTATTTTTGAATCAACGGCCGGAATATTCCCAGATAGAGGGCGAAGAAAATGCCGTTCGACACCATCAGAAGCACTCCGAAAAGGGAATTGGTGGTGGCTCCTGACGCTGAGTGCGTACTGCTTAGAATCAGAGTGACGATTCCGATGAAACTCAGCATCACCCCGCCGAATTTCTTGGGCGTAACAGGCTCTTTGACGGCTATGGCTGCTATGAACATGGTATAGATAGGCGTCAGGGAACTGAGTATGGAACTCGTCATGGGCGTTATCTCCGGCAGCGCGGTGAGGAACGTGAACTGCGGGGCGAAGAATCCGAGAAGTGAGGCGAGCGCTATCTTCGGGAAGTCTTTCTTCTCCACTTTTTCTTTCGGAGTAAAGATGGAAATTATCCAGAAAAGCAAGCCCGCTCCTATGGCCCTTATGCTGAAAAGCGCGATGGATGAAAGAATGTGGCTGCCCGTCAGATCTTTACAAGTAACGATGTTGACTCCGAAAATGGAATAGGCGATAAAACAGGAGAGATGTCCAATCAGTTCCTTATGACGTGAGGCCACTCCTGTAGGTGTAGTACTTAAATTATTACTGCTCATAGTTTTATCCTTCAGTCCGAGTGTCCTTAGACTTTATCTTCGCTCGAACGGGCGGCGAATATACTGCGAAATCCGGATATAACAAAGAAAAAGAAGATGTTGAGGTACCAGGATTCGAACCTGGGCAGGCAGAACCAAAATCTGTAGTGCTACCATTACACCATACCTCAATTCCGGACGGCAAATATACGTAAATTAGTTAAAAAATCACGTATCGCCCGATGAAAACTTCCAAGTAATAGGATTACAGGGTGAGAATTTTCGCGACCAGCTCCACGAGAAGCTCTCCGTCGGAGGTCTCCACTCCGTCTCCGCCTTTCCCGAGATAGTCATAATCGCAGAGCAGTGAGATGATCTTCATGGTTTTAGGCAGAGGGTACTTCTGTACCGCGGCATCGTAGTCCTTGTAGAAATAAGGATTTACCCCCGAAAGGGCGGCCGCCTTGTCCGCGGGAGACAGCCTTCCTCCTGTGCGGAGAAGCATGGCTTCGTACCTGAGCACTTTGGCGAAAGTGTTGAAAATGACGCTCACAGCCATAGGCATGGAGAATTTGGCCGCCGTTCCCACATGGGCCGCTGTCTTGAGGGCTTTTGCGCTGTCTTTCCGGCAGAGATCCTTGGTCAGTTCGAAGATGCTGAACTGCCGGCTTATGCCCACGTTCTTTTCTATGTCCGAGATGCTTATCCTGCTTGTCCCTTGAGGCAGGTTCTTCAGAAGCTTGTCCGTCTCTATGACTATGGCGTTCAGGTTGCACCCTACATATTCGCCCAGAAGGTCAGCTCCTCCCGGCTCCAGGTCAAGTCCTCGGCTCTTATAATAGCGGTCTATCCAGCGCGGAAGCTCGTAGTCCCTCACGAGCGGGCTGTCCACGACCACACCCGTCTTCGAGACCGCCTTGTAGAGCGCCTTGCGCTTGTCCGCGCCGGCTCCGTGCATGAGTATGACCAAGACGGTGCTGTCAAGCGGATGTTCGCAATACACGGCCAGGTTTTCGAGACTTTTCATCATCTGGGCCTCCTTCACCACGACCAGAAGCCTGTCCGACATCATGGGAAACTGTCTGGCCGCGCTCGTTACGGTGTCGGCGTCCGTGTCGGCTCCGTAGCAGATGACTTCGTTGAAGTCCTTGTCTTCGGGAGCTATGCAGCTGTTTATTATCTCTTTACAGATTAAATCAGGATAGTAGGCCTCCTCTCCCATCAGAAGATAGACAGGATGAAAGATTCCCTTGCGGATTTCATCTGTCAGGGAAGCGCACACCGAATTTATGTCTATGCTTGCTTTGGCCATTTTCAGTACTTTAATCTCGTCCGGCTTTTGACGAATTGGGACAAATTTACTACTTTTACGCGAAAAGTAATATCAGTAAAAACCATATGGCAGACGAAAAGATAATCTTCTCGATGAACGGGGTGGGTAAGGTCCTGCCCCACAACAACAAAACTATCCTTAAAGACATCTACCTTTCTTTTTTCTACGGGGCCAAGATAGGCATCATAGGACTTAACGGCTCCGGTAAGTCGACACTTCTGAAGATTATCGCAGGAGTGGAGAAATCCTACAAGGGCGAAGTGGTTTGGGCTCCGGGCTATTCGGTGGGATATCTGGAACAGGAACCGCAGATGGACCCCGACAAGACAGTCTTGGAAGTGGTGCAGGAGGGCGTGCAGGAAGTGATGGACATACTCGCCGAGTATAATGAGATAAGCATGAAGTTCTGCGAGCCTCTTTCCGATGAGCAGATGTCCGCTCTTATCGAAAGGCAGGGGGAACTTACCGAGAAGATAGAGCATTGCGACGGATGGGAGATAGATTCCAAGCTCGAAAGGGCCATGGACGCCCTTCAATGCCCTCCTTCGGACGCGTTGGTGAAGAACCTTTCCGGAGGGGAGAGAAGACGTGTGGCGCTCTGCCGTCTGCTTCTGCGTCAGCCCGACGTGCTTCTTCTGGACGAGCCTACCAACCACCTGGATACGGAGAGCATTCAGTGGCTCGAGAGCCATCTCCAGCAGTACAAGGGTACGGTCATAGCTGTTACCCACGACAGATATTTCCTTGACAATGTGGCCGGATGGATTCTGGAACTTGACCGCGGGGAAGGCATTCCTTGGAAGGGTAATTATTCGAGCTGGCTGGATCAGAAAAGCAAGCGACTGGCCATGGAGGAGAAGCAGGAGAGCAAGCGCAGAAAGACTCTCGAACGGGAATTGGAATGGGTGAGAATGGCTCCCAAAGCCCGTCAGGCCAAGCAGAAGGCCCGTCTGGGGGCTTATGAAAAATTGGCATCGGCCGATGTGAAGGAAAAGGAGAGTAATCTGGAGATATATATTCCCAACGGACCGCATCTGGGGAACAAGGTCATAGAGTTCCACGATGTAAGCAAGGCTTATGACGGCAAGGTCCTTTTCGAGAATCTCTCTTTCGTGCTCCCTCCGGCCGGAATAGTGGGCGTGATAGGCCCTAACGGTGCCGGAAAGACCACGCTTTTCCGCCTTATCATGGGTATTGACACTCCGGACAAGGGAAGTATAGAGATAGGGGAGACGGTGAAGATTTCCTATGTGGACCAGCAGCATAAGAGCATAGACCCGGACAAGACGGTGTTCGAGACCATAGCGGACAACTCCGAGTGGATAAAGCTTGGCGGAAAGGATGTCAATGCACGTTCATGGGTGAGCCGCTTCAATTTCTCCGGAGCTGACCAGGAGAAGCTCTGCGGAGTGCTCTCCGGCGGTGAGCGGAACCGTCTGCATCTGGCGCTCACGCTTAAGGACGAGGGTAACGTGCTTCTTCTGGACGAGCCTACCAACGATGTGGATGTCAACACTATACGCGCCCTTGAAGAAGGTTTGGACTCCTTCGCCGGCTGCGCTGTGGTAGTAAGCCATGACAGGTGGTTCCTGGACAGAATCGCTACGCATATCCTGGCTTTCGAGGGAGATTCGCAGGTGTATTTCTTCGAAGGAAGCTATTCCGAATACGAGGAGAACAAGAAGCAGAGGATGGGAAGCGTGGAACCTAAGCGCTTCAAGTATCGTAAACTGATGGAATAGGCTTGCCTATGGATGACCTTTATTATATGCGATGCGCCCTTTCCGAGGCCAATGAAGCTCTTCAGGAAGATGAGGTGCCTATAGGTGCGGTAGTGGTATGCGGGGATAAGATTATAGGCAGGGGGCATAACATGACGGAACGTCTTAAGGATCCTTCCGCCCATGCGGAGATGATAGCGCTCACTTCGGCCACTTCTGCTCTGGGCGGCAAGTACCTTAGAGACTGCACGATATATGTAACCGTCGAGCCTTGCCCCATGTGCGCCGCGGCTCTTGCATGGGCCCAGACAGGTGCCATCGTATATGGTGCGTCTGATCCGCAGCGGGGGTTTTCCCTTTACAGCCCTTCTCTTCTTCATCCTAAAACCCAGGTGAGAAAGGAAGTCATGCAGGAGGAATGTTCCGCCCTGGTAAAGGATTATTTCAAGAAGAAAAGATAAAATTATAGAGAGGATGAAACTTTTTCTGATAGACGGCCATGCTCTGATTTTCAAGATGTATTACGCCTTTTTGGGACGACCTATGGTCAACAGCAAAGGCGAGGACACATCCATCATCTTCGGCTTTACGAAATATGTTCTGGATCTTATCCAGAGGGAGAAGCCTACTCACATGGCCGTGTGTTTCGATCCTCCGGGAGGTACGTTCCGTAACAGCCTGTATCCTGAATATAAGGCCAATCGTCCCGATACTCCGGTCCTGGTGATACAGTCGCTTGAGCCTCTGTGCGAGATGGTGCGTGCCATGGGACTGCCTGTCCTTATGGTGAGCGGTTATGAGGCTGACGACGTAATAGGAACCGTCGCGCATAAGTTCGCTTCCGACCAGATGGATGTCTATATGGTTACCCCCGACAAGGATTATGGCCAATTGGTAGGGCCTCACGTGTTCCAATATAAACCCGGAAAAGGGGGCTCGGACAATGAAATACTCTCGCCGAAGGAAGTGTGCGAAAAATATGGCATATCTTCTACATCGCAGGTGATAGACATCCTTACGCTTTGCGGCGATTCCGCCGACAATGTTCCCGGAGTGAGCGGAGTGGGGCCTGTCGGAGCCGGCAAGCTTCTTTCAAAATATGGAAGTGTCGAGAATATCTATGAACATCTCGATGAACTTACGCCCAAACAGAGAGAGTCTTTCTCCGCGGCCCGTGACCATATAGCATTAAGCAAGAGACTTGTTACGATAGATACTTCCGTCCCCGTGGATGTGGAGGAAAAGACCATGCGTTTCCCTCTTCAGGTGGGGCCGCAGATTGTCGGCCTGCTGCAAAGGTATGAGATGCCCTCGCTCAGGCGCTGCGTTACTTCCATCTGGAGCGTGAATGCTCCCGTGGATTCCCCGGTGGCGGATGAAAAGTGTTCTCACGAGACCGGAGGCGGCGGCCTCGTCTTTGAGAAGGTGTCGTCGGAACAGATGGCATCTCTGGCTAGAAACCATGGAAGGATGGCTTTCATCCTGAGCGGCGGAAGACTTGCGCTCTCATGCGGAGACAAGGTGGCCATAGGCGCGCCGGAGGACTTCAAGGAACTTCTGCAGGATGGTGGCGTGGTAAAGTGCGGCTACGATATAAAACTGTCCATCAAGGAGCTGGGGAAAAGAGGGATTACTCTGAAGGGGCGTTTTCTCGATGCTCAGCTTCTGCATTATGTCCTTAATCCGGAACGGAATCATCATCTTGACGCCATAGTAAGGGAACTTCTGGGGGAGAATTTGGAGAACGAAGTGTCTGTCCCACTGTCGTTGAGCCTTTTCGACGAGGTGGAAAGTTCCGACAACTCTGATACGCTTTCCAGGAGCGCGGTCGCATTATGGCAGGTGTGTCCGTCTCTTTACGATGGACTCGGACAGATGAAAAACGTCTATGATGACATAGAGGAGCCTTTGATAGGAGTGCTTGCCCGGATGGAAAAGGACGGAGTGAAGATAGACGTGGGAGAACTCCGAGAGTTCGCGGAGGCGCTTCGCAAGAGGATGTCGGACTGTGAACGCAGAATAAGGGAATTGGCCGGAGACGAGCATCTTAACGTGGCTTCTCCCAAGCAGCTGGGGGAACTTCTCTTCGAGAAACTGAGATTGGATCCCAAGGTCCGGAAGACTTCAAGGGGCAGTTATCCTACCGATGAAGAGACGCTTTCCGCCCTTTACGACAGAAGTCCCGTAATAGGGGACATATTGGAATACAGAGGAGCCCGCAAGCTTCTTTCGACATATATCGAGCCTATTCCAGGACATATATCGGAGATCGACGGCCGCGTGCACACTACTTTCAATCAGGCGCAGACCGCGACGGGAAGGCTCAGCAGTTCGAATCCCAATCTTCAGAACATCCCTATCCGCACCGATGACGGAAAGGAGATCCGCAAGGCCTTTGTCGCGGAGGAAGGGTCGGTCATAATGTCGGCGGATTATTCTCAGATAGAACTCAGGGTCATGGCGCATTTCTGCGGAGACGAGCATATGATTTCAGCTTTCAGAGAAGGTCTGGACGTGCATTCTGCCATGGCGGCGAAGATTTTTCATAAACCTATGGAGCAGGTGAGCGCACAGGACAGACGTATGGCCAAGACTGCCAATTTCGGAATAATGTACGGTATCTCCGCGTTCGGATTGGCCCAGAGGCTGGGTGTGCCGCGTTCGGAGGCGTCGGCGCTGATAAAGGATTATTTCTCCTCGTTCCCAAGCATCAAGGTATTTCTGGATAAGGTGTTGGAGGATGCCAGACGTCTCGGATACGTGCAGACTCTCTTCGGTCGCAGACGTTATGTCCCGGATGTCAATTCCCCTAACGGCAATGTTCGTGGCGTAGCGGAACGGAACGCCGTCAATGCTCCCATACAGGGGACGGCGGCGGACATCATAAAGCTCGCCATGACCGGAGTGTCCGGAGAACTCCGGAGACGCTCCCTGAAGTCGAGGATGATACTTCAGATTCACGATGAACTGATGCTGGAAGTGCCTCAGGCTGAGATAGAAGAAGTAAAGGAATTGTTGACGGAGCAGATGGAGAAGGTCGTCAGACTTTCCGTACCGCTCACAGTGGAATGCAATTATGGGAAGAATTGGCTCGAAGCCCATTGACGAACTGGTGCGCAGGGCCATCATCGGAGACGGTATGGCTTTTACGGCTTTGTGGGATGCTTATATAGATTCGCTCAAGGCTTATATAGTGTCCGCAATGCATGTGCGTGACGCCTTTCTTGTCGATGACATCTGTTCCAGGAGTTTCGAAAAGGCTTTCAGGGGGATCAATTCGTATAATCCGGCGCGGAGCTCCTTTTCGACATGGCTTATAACCATAGCCAGGAATACTACTCTGGATGTGCTGGAAGGGGAGAAACGTCTGAACAGGGAGCGGGTTTCGCTGGACACTTCACCCTCGGCCGGTTCGGTGGCGGACAGCGTCGTGGATCAGATAGACACTCCTCTCGAATCCATCATACGCAACGAGGACGAGTCCCGTACGAGAAAATATATAGACGCTCTTCCTGACCTCTATCGTGAGGTGGCGCGAAAGAGACTTGTCGACGGACTTCAGTATAAGGAGATAGCCGAGGAGATGGGACTGGAACTGAACACGGTGCGTACGCGGATACGGCGTGCCAAGGAGATTATAGAAAAGAAGAAAGATGAATCGGACGTATAAGAAGGAAGATTTTCAAAGGGCGTGCGAACTTTACGTG
This sequence comes from Coprococcus eutactus, assembly GCA_963615835.1. GTDB lineage: Bacteria > Bacteroidota > Bacteroidia > Bacteroidales > UBA932 > Cryptobacteroides. The sequence continues at coordinate 10,984 of CAVEIF010000034.1, forward strand.
GACTGGAATTCGAAGATTAACGTGGTGTCCAGAAAGGACATTGATTTTCTTTATGAGCACCATATTCTGCATTCGCTTTCCATCTTGGAATATCTGAAGTCCAATGGCGTGGAGACGGGCGGATTGTCCGTTTTGGATGTGGGCACCGGCGGCGGTTTTCCGGGAATTCCTCTGGCCATGGAGATGCCGTCGTGCCGTTTTACCCTTTGCGATTCCATAGGAAAGAAGATAAAGGTGGCTTCCGCAGTCGCTGACGGCCTTGGCCTTAAGAATGTTACCTGTGTCAATGCGCGTGCGGAATCTCTGGAGGGAGAATATGATTACGTGGTGTCCAGGGCGGTAACCTCGCTCGTGAATTTTTTCCCTTGGGTGAAAGGCAGATACAGTAGGAGCATTCTGTACCTGAAAGGGGGAGACGTGCCGGAGGAAATCTCGGCTTTGCAGGCCAAATTCGGCATTCCGGCAGATAAAATCAGTGTCTGGCCGATATCCGATTGGCTTGATGATGAATATTTCAGCGAAAAATTTGTAATTGAGATTAGAAAATAGTACCTTTGCCCTCCCAAAAGTGCAAATATAAAAAAGAACAGATATGAAAAGGACATTCCAACCATCAAAACGTAAGAGAGTGAACAAGCACGGATTCCGTGAGCGTATGGCTTCCGCTAACGGTCGCAGGGTTCTTAACGCACGCCGTCGTCACGGACGTAAGAAGTTGACGGTTTCTTCAGAGGATCGTTACTAGAATAAGGGTGATTTTCAGAAGGGATGACCGATGAACTGGTTTATCTCTCTTTTTACGGACCGGACGTTCATCCAGGCTATTTTAGTCCTGTCCTTGGTCTGTGCAGCAGGTCTGCTTCTAAGCAGAATTAAATTCAAAGGTGTTTCTTTAGGAATTACCTTTGTTTTTTTTGCGGGTATCCTGGCCGGATATTTCGGTCTGGAGATAGACCCCAGGATGCTGTCGCTGGCCCAGAATTTCGGGCTTATTCTCTTTATTTATGTCCTTGGTCTTCAGGTAGGTCCTAGTTTTTTCCCGTCGCTGCGAAAGGGTGGAATAAAACTTAATGCCCTGTCGATAGGCATTCTTGCCGCGGGCACCGTCATGGCCGTGCTCGCATGCTCTGTGCTGAAGATGGACCTGGGTGTCAGCATTGGCCTTCTTACAGGAGCAGTTACCAATACCCCCATGCTCGGTGCGGCGCAGCAGACTTTGCTCGAAATCAATCCCGGAGCCGTGGACATGTCCAATCAGATGGCGGTGGCCTGTGCTCTTGGCTATCCGTTCGGCGTCATAGGAGTGATATTCTCCATCATAATTCTGAGAGCCGTTTTCTGTAAGGGGGACGGCGGAGGGTCAACCGTGCATGAGAATCCCACTTTCGTTACGGAACTGCTTATCTCCAACCCTGCCGTCTTCGGGAAGGACATAAAGACCATTATGCGCGGGACGCAGACGCGTCTGGTCATATCCAGAGTGTGGAAATTCAACGGCCCCCTCGAAGATGACGCCACGCAGGGAACGGTCATCATTCCTAACGGGGACACCGTGCTGGAAAAGGGGGAGCATGTGCTGGTGATGTCGAAGGAAAGCGAGGTGGGGAAGGTGGAGGCCATTTTCGGGCAGATAGTGCATACGGACTGGAATAAGAAGGATATAGACTGGAACCATATAGACGGCATTCTGGTGTCCCGGCATGTGCTTGTAACCAAGAGCGAAGTCAATGGGGTGAAGCTGGGAGATCTGCATCTCCGTAACTCTTATGACGTAAACATCACGAGGGTTAACCGCGCAGGTATAGATATCCTGCCGTCGAGTCAGCTCCGTCTGCAGATAGGGGACAAGCTTACTGTCGTGGGACGCGAAAAGGCCATAGACAACGTGGCCGCCGTCCTGGGCAATCAGGAGAAGGAACTCCGCAATCCTTATCTGGCGTCCATTTTCGTGGGCATCGCGCTGGGTCTGATAATCGGGAGCATTCCCATAGCCATCCCGGGGATGAGTGCTCCGGTGAAGCTGGGGCTTGCGGGCGGCTCTATCATAATGGGCATTCTGATGGGCGCTTTCGGTCCGAGACTCCATCTGCACACATACACCACCATGAGTGCCAATATGATGCTTCGTCAGTTCGGACTCACCGTGTATCTTGCCGGTCTGGGACTTAGTGCGGGACCCGGATTTTTTGAGACCGTTCTGCGTCCGGAGGGGCTTGTCTGGGTGCTTGTCAGCCTGATTTTTGCCATCGTGCCAGTTCTGCTGGTAGGTCTGGCCGCCGTCAAGTTATGTAAAGTGCCTTATGACAGCACCATTGGCATGATCTGCGGCGCCATGGCCAATCCCATCGCGCTTAATTACGCGCTCTCTACGGTAGATGACGACGAGCCGTCAGTCGCTTATGCTACGGTCTATCCTGCCGGAATGTTCTTGCGTGTGATTTCGGGGCAGTTGCTGATATTGCTGTTGCTGTAGGGCAAAATTTTCATGCGGCCTTGGAACTGCTTTCGGAAATTTTGCGCGACCTTCCTCTGCCGCCTGCTCCTTGGCGTACTCCATTACATTCTCGTAATCGTACTTCATTTTCTGATTTTCTAGATAAGTTTTCTGTTCGTTGGCGGTGAAGTTAGCAATTTTCGCACTTTCGAACAATCTTTGGAAACAATTTTCCGACAATTCCTCCGGAATCGCGTTCAGCTGCGAACTCAAAGGCTCAAGATTTCCTTCTGCGACAGTCCTGTAACAATGGAAATTTTCTCTATGGAATCTCCAAGAGTCAGAAGCTTTTTCGCCGTCTCCCGCTTCCCTTCAGTACGACCTTCCGCGCGACCTTCGGCAAGTCCTTCCGCAAGACCTTTTGCATGTCCTTCCTCTGCCGCCTGCTCCTTGGCGTACTCCATTACATTCTCGTAATCGTACTTCATTTTCTGATTTT
>CAVEIF010000035.1:0-13724 GCA_963615835.1 Coprococcus eutactus
GGCGTGAGGATAATCATGCGCTGGTGGAGGCGCTGAAGGAATTGGCCTGAAATCTTGACGATATGCCGGTAAAGAAGATATGCATATGCGGCAAAGCCCGCAGGGCTGGGTTCCGGATTATTCCGGCAGGTATTTCAGAGAGGATTTCCCATATGGGCTTAAGTATATCTGCGATCTGGCCCATGACAAGGGCGTGCAGGTCCCGATGATGGAAAAGTTCCTGAGCTGGGGTATGGGAAAATGCAAATAAAAAAGCCAGTCAAAATGACTGGCTTTCGTGGGAGCTGAGGGAGTCGAACCCCCGACCCTCTGCTTGTAAGGCAGACGCTCTGAACCAACTGAGCTAAGCTCCCGAAGTGGTCCCGCGTTGTTTGGGATTGCAAATGTACTATAAATTTTTGAATGTGCAAATTATTTTTTTAAGTTTTTTGAAATTTTCCCGAAGAACACCAATGGAAATGTGAGAAAACACTTTCATGGGGGGGGGACATAAATAGTTTGCTGAATTGAGCAAATTAATGGAAATTCTCAAAATGAATTTTATTGAAGAGGATTTTATAGGTATATTTGCTTTTATATGGCTTGTATAGGTGTTTTTGATTCGGGAAGCGGCGGGCTTAGCGTTTTGAAGGAGATCCTTCGCATTCTGCCGGGGGAGAGGTATATCTATTATGCCGATAATGCCAATTGTCCATACGGGGAGAAAAGCGCGGAGTTCATAAGGGGGAGAAGCTTGGCCATAAGCGAAGAACTTCTCCATCTTGGAGTGCAGGCCATAGTCGTGGCATGCAATACCGCTACGGGCGCGGCTATAAAGGAGTTGCGGGAGAAGTGGCCCGAAATACCGTTCATAGGGATGGAACCTGCCGTAAAACCTGCCGTAAAGGAGTCCAGGACAGGAACGATAGGCATTCTGGCTACAAAGAGCACGTTGGGCGCAGAAAAATATCGCCTTACCAGGGACAGGTTCGCCCTCGGGGTGAAGGTGTATGAGCATCCCGGAGACGGATTTGTGGAACTGGTGGAAAATGGCCGATTGGACGGCCCTCAAGTGGAGGCTATTGTCCGTCGCTCACTCTTTCCTCTTCTCGAAAGCGGGGCGGACACCATAGTCTTGGGATGCACCCATTATCCGTTTCTGCTCCCTGTTCTGCAAAGATTGGCAGGAGAAAACGTGAAGTTCATAGACCCGGCGCCGGCTGTGGCCCGAAGACTCTCTCAAGTGCTGAAAGAAAAAGGCATCGCGCTGGAGAACCGGCCCCGCGCTGATATTCAGATAAAAAGCAGCGGACCGGATGACTCTGCCCGACGCATATTGGCCGTGGTTAAGAGCTCGCTTGATGATGTCGGATAGTCTTTTACCGTAGGATCTGTCCCCAGCTGAGGTCTATCGCCTGACGGACATACGGAGATATTTCCACAGACAGACCTTTATATTTTTCCGGTGAGGCTTTTTCGCCTTCGATGTCGGTGCGAAGTGCAATGGCTTCATTTTTAAGTATTTCGACATCCCGTTCTGTGGGAAATCTTTGAGACAGCACGCTCAGCATATAATTCTCTATGCCAATCCTGTTGATGGCTCTGATGGTGCCGTCGTGGACGTCGAAAATGAGCGAACCGGCGAACAGGAGGCTTTCTCCTGCATATTCTATCTTGAATGACGGCTCCCCGAAGACTTTGGAACGGGTGACGCTGTCAAAGAAAAGTTCATCGTAAAGCACGCCTCCGTACTCTATCCGGCCGTCTTTATATCTGACCGTTTGAGGGCCGGCTCCGTCGGAAATCATCTCAAAGGAGATCTCGTTTCCGGTGAGGATGGGCACGTTATAGCGCGGCTGTGTGCGTGTAAGACGCCATGCCACCATATCCTCGTCTTCGGTCGAGATGCTCACTTCGTCCAGCATCTGTTCAAGAAGGGTGGAGTTCAGCTTTTGAAAATCGGATAATTTGGGACATACGAAATAGCCCGCCATATCAGCTGCTCCGGGTGTCATCGTAAGGTGGTCTTCTCCGGTGGAAAAGTAGTGGTGGGAGCGGACGTTGCCTCGTAGAATTACGAAGCATCTGTATTCCTCGCCGTGACAATATATATACAGGTTAAGTCTTGGCTCCGGTTCGCCTTCCAGAAGGGGTGCGCAATCCACCAGACGGTAGAACAGTTTGGCAAGTGACTTGGGAGTGTCGGAGCGAAGTGCATATACGCCTCTGCAATAGCCTTCGAAGTGATACAGTTTGGCGTCCTGTCCTGCTGTCAGAGGCTCTCCTGCATTCTCGAAGAAACTGTCCACCGCGTTTTGAAGGGGCAGCAGTCCGTTGGGAATGGCCTGAAAATGCATGTGGTCCGGAGCGGACGCCCCGCTGTGAGGCCCGTTATAGAACACAAGGTAGTCCGGGTATTTTCGCGCAAAATCCATCATGTCCACGAAATTGTGCCATATCGATTGCGGACTGTGAATGTCTCTTGCTATCACGAAGTGATTGGGGAAGATGGGATATGGGTTGACCTGTATGTTATAGTGCCTGTCCTTACGTCCTTCGAACTTGATGTGAAACTGGGCGGCGGGACGATGTGCCACGCATAGAAAGCAGGGCCTTGCAGAGAGGGACACAGGGTCCACTTCGGCCGTCGAAGACGCTATGCGACATGGGTTGTGTTGAGCTTTGCACTCCAAGTCATAGACTTTCAGCGTCTTGACTTCAGCCTGTTTGAGCGCTCGGAAATTACTTGATGCCAATGGCCACACGGACAGCTGGTCCTGCAGGAATTTGTTTATCATATTCCTTTCTGTTTGATTATCTCCAGTTCCTCGGGAGAGTATAATATGCTGTCCAGCGTGTCAGGAAAACAGTTCATCAGTATGAAAAATGCAGCGGCGGAGAGTATTGCCAATAATATTATGCCTACAAGCACTTTTCTCAGGACGGACGGCTTTTTGCGGACAGCGGCCGTCTTGGAATTATCCGCTTCGGCGATCTCTTCCGTCTGTGCGGGGACTTGAGGGACAGGTGCCGTGTCCGGTTTGTTTTTCAGAGACACGCTTTCGAGTCCGAAACCGTCAGGATCAATCCTCGCGTCCTTGTCCATCACGAAAAATCGCGAACCGTCCGCAAGCCGGCGCAGTTTCCCAAGACCTTGCAGGTCCACTACGCCTTCGCTTTTCAGAATATTGTCAATTTGATGTACGGCCTCTTCCACTTCCTTCAGTGCCTGCTCCATATCCAGTCCGCAAGCGGAGGAACAAAAGGAAAGGAAACCGTCGTCTTGCGCGTCGTTTTCGTCAATGTCCTGTAAGAAATCAAGTTTTCTGTAGGGAGGATTTATGGTAAATCCATTGTCCGAGATGGTGGCACTCTGTGATTTGGCCAGAAATATACCCAAGCGGGGGATAGATACCTTATCCCTGTCAAGAATGAATTCACCTAAAAGCAAAGAAAACTTGTCTATAGTCATAACTTTACAAAGTTAAATATTTTGTGCGATTTTTTAGAAAATACTTTGTGCTTTTCAAAAAATGTCGTACATTTGCATTCCCGTTCACGCGGGATACATGAAATTCCTCTTTAGCTCAGTTGGTTAGAGCACCTGACTGTTAATCAGGGGGTCCTAGGTTCAAGTCCTAGAAGGGGAGCAGAAAGGCAGCCGTTCAGGGTTGCCTTTTTTGTTTCCGCTTACTTCGCGGCCCCTTGTTTATTTACGCATCACTTATGCGATGAAGGCTATGTAGATGGCGCAGAGGACAAGCGCTATGGCGGAGCCTATGTTGATGCTCCTGTAATGGCTGTAATAGAGATCGGAGAGAAAACTCCCTGCCATGAGCCATACGAAATTGGCCCCGGGTCCGGCGATAAGCAGCGCTGCAGCTACCGGAAGCATATCCGTGAAATTGTTCGAGTAGGGCAGGACAAAGGTGCTGAAAGTGCTTATCTCGAATAGAAGAATCTTGGCATTGGTCAGCTGCATTATCATTCCGCTCAGGAAGGTGCAATCCCCCTTCTGACGGTCCCTGTCATCGTGGCTCCGGTATATCTTATATGCCAGATAGACTATGTAGAGCGCGCCTGCGTATTTGAGGTACTTCACGTAGTCTCCGAGCGCTTCGCCTATGAGGTGGGTGAGCAGCGCCATAAGAAGCACGGCTATGCAGGCCCCCGTAAACAGTCCGGCCCATACCTTCAGCGCCCTATGTCTGCCGAATCTTATGGCTGTCGTAAGTGCGAAGATATTCGCCGGTCCGGGAGTGAAGCCGACTATGATGATCTGAAGAAGAAGCGCTGCCGTAACCATGCCGTCAAGGATTTCGTTTGAGATTTTCCACGAATCTGTCGATCGAGTGCATCTCGTGAGGTATCCTGATGCTTTGAGGACAATGTGTTACGCATTGGCCGCATCCTATGCAGTGGCTGGCTTGCCTTAGTTTGGGAACACTTCTGTCGTATCCTATCAGAAAAGCGCGGCGTGCCCGGGCATAATCGGAATCCTCCTTGCCGTGGTTAGGAAAATTACCTTCGTTGATACATTTGTTATAATGTGCGAAGATGGCGGGAATGTTGATTCCATACGGACAAGGCATGCAGTAGTTGCATTCATTGCAAGGTATGGTCTTGAGGTTCATGATATCGTACGCTATCCTCATCAGGAATTCGTTTTCTTCTTCGCTTATGGGCTTGAGCGGTGAATACGTGGCGGTGTTTTCCACCAGATGCTCCATATAGGTCATGCCGCTCAGTACGCACAGAACTCCTTCCGGTGTGCCGGCAAAGCGGAAAGCCCAGCTTGCGACGCTTGCCTCCGGGTCTCGTTCCTTGAGTTTTTGGGCTATGTTTTGTGATACATTGGCCAATCTTCCTCCGAGAAGCGGCTCCATTATCGTGGCCGGAATGCCTCTGCGATGAAGTTCTTCATAGAGATATTTGGCATCGGTGTTCCGTGGATTGATCTCCTTGGCATATTCCCAATCCAGGTAGTTGAGTTCTATCTGCGCAAAATCCCAATGATATCGGCCTTCGTCGTGCCATTTGAGCGCGAGGTCGAATACTTTCACGTCCCCATGATAGGAAAATCCCAGATTTCTTATGCGTCCGTTCTTTTTCTGCTCCACCAGATAGTCCAGAAGTCCGTTGTCCATATATCTGCTGTAGAACTCTTTCATCCCGCTGCCCATTCCTATGGCGTGAAGCAGGAGATAGTCCACGTAGTCCGTCTGCAGTTCCCTCAGGGAATTCTCGAACATCTCTATCCCGGCCTTCAGACTCCATGTGTCTTCGGAGAAGTTGGACAACTTGGTGGCTATGAGATACTTGCTTCGATCGTACCGGGCCAGCGCCACACCGGTAGCCCTTTCCGAAAGGCCTTTACAATAGGCCGGAGACGTGTCGAAATAGTTGATGCCGTGCTCCAGCGCATAATCTATCTGGCGGTTGACCATGTCCTGATCGACGGTGGCATCGTTACCGCTTCCGTTCATGGGAAGCCGCATCATTCCGTATCCGAGAAGGGATACCTTGTCTCCATTGTTCGGGTTGATGCGGTATGTCATCTCTCCATCAGAAGAGGCATTTCCCTTGGGCGTACAACATGAAAGCCCGGCCGTGGCCAGGGAGCCGGTTCCTAAGATTCTAAGAAAATCGCGTCTGTTGATTTTGTCTGCCATAGTAGTGCTCATATCGTTTTGTGGACCTCGTGCCCCTCTACATAGATGGCGCTGTAAGGTCTTGATGGACATAGATTTTCGCAAGCTCCGCATCCTATGCAGCGGGAGGTGTTTATCGCCGGAACGCGAAGATTGGATTCCGGGGAGAGCTTTACCATCGAGATGGCTCCGACAGGACAATGCCTTGCGCAGTTTCCGCACCTTTGCCCTTCGCTTACGGGTACGCAGTTCTCTCTTATCCATACCGCGTGCCCTATCTGCGTGGAACTTTTATCTTCCGCGGATATCGGTCTTATGGCGCCTGCCGGACATACGGTGCTGCATCTGTTGCATTCCGGTCTGCAATAGCCTCTTTCGTAGGACATCGTGGGCTGCATGAAAGTGAGAAGCCCTGTGGAAGGACGAAGCACGTCGTTAGGACAGACGGACACGCATAATTGGCACCCGGTGCAGTGCGTGGCCATGTTCTGCGCGGACAGTGAGCCTGCCGGAGTGATGGGCGTCTGCCTTTTCGGCGCTTTTTTCTTCTCTATTACCGCCAATCCTCCATCCACTTTTTTCTTTTCCTGGCTGTATGCCAATTGTCCTGTGGCCAGGGCGGTACCTATAAGGAATGCACGGCGGGCGGTGTCAGTTCCCTCGGGCTGTTTTCCGCCGCCGGAGCTTTTGTCCGTGGTTTCAGCTGTGTTTTTACCGGAGGTGATTGTCTTGCCGGCCGTTTTTTTAGGCAGGTGCGAGTAGCTGATGGCGCTCTTGCGGCATTTGCCTATGCAGTCTCCGCACACGACACACCTGGAGTAGTCTATGCTGTGGTTCTTTATATCTATGCAGGAGGCCTTGCAGTTCTTGGCGCAGAGATTACAATTCACGCATCTGTCCTCGTCTATGTGGATCTTAAACCATGAATGTCGGGCGAAAAAACTCAAAAACGTGCCTACGGGACAGGCGGAATTGCAATATTCTCTTCCGCCCTTCCATGCAAGGACGCTTACGATAACGAGACTGAGCACCGCTGTTATGAATGTAGGAAGGCTTCTCAGCCATACTTCCTTACTGTAGAATGCGTAGGAATCCACTCTTTCGCAGATTAGCGCAAGCAGATTGTTACCTGCCTGATATATGGGAGAAAAGATATTCTGGACTATCCTTCCGTAGGCGCTGTATGGTGCCAGAAGCGCCACGAAGGAGCCCACGCCGAAAATGATGGCGAGCAGGAACAGCGAGAGAATGGAGTATCGTAAAAACTTGTTGGCCTTATGAAAATGAAATCTGTTTTTTTTCTTTTTCCCAGCCATGTGGGAAATCCCGTCTTGAAAAACGCCCAACGGGCAGATAATGGAGCAGTAAATCCTGCCGAATGCTAATGTGAACAGAAGTATAAGTATGAGAGCCAATACATTAAGCGACAAAACGGCGGGCAGGAACTGAATCTTCGCCAACCATCCAAGATATGCGTGTATCGTCCCTGTGAAATCAAGAAAAAGCGCCGTAATCAGTATGAAAACCACTGAGGCGCAGATTGTTCGAATTTTCTTCAGCATATTTTGAGTTCCCATTATCACCTCTAATTTACGAAAAAATCAACATTTTAGTTTTTTTTCGTGAAAATTTATGAAAACATTTTGCAAGGTAATTCAGATAAGTTATTTTTGTGCAAAGGGTTGGGAGGAGTTTTCCGTCACGGAGGCTCCAGATTTGCCTTAATGTGATAATAAATTATTGGTTTTTAATAAATTAAAAGATTATGAAAAAAGTAACTTTAATCATTGCTTCTGCTCTTGTAATGCTCGCGATGGTATCTTGTAACAACACTCCTAAAAAGAATGCAGCCAAGGCTGCTGAATCTACAGAATGTCCTGAGTGTGTAAAACATCAGGCGGAGGCTTCGTGCTGTGAAAAGAAGGCCGGCGCGTGTGCGGAAGAAGGAAAAGCACATTGTGACGGGAAGAAAGAGTGCTGTAAGAAGGCTGAAGGTCAGTGCGATAAGAAGAAAGCAGGAGAATGCTGCAAGAAGGCGGCAGAGGGTGATTGCTGCAAGAAATAGGACGTATTATTCACTTTAAAATATCAGCATCATGAGAAATTTGGTTTCATTTATCGTAGGAGCAGTTGTGGGAACAGCTGCCGGAACCGCCATCGGTATTTTCTTGGCTCCTAACAAGAAAGTGATAAAGGAAGCGGCTCTCAAAAAACTTACTCAGATAGAAGCCGCGCTTGAGGATGCAGGCTCTATAAAAGAAGAGGCTGATGAGTAAGAATAATCTTCTGGACCTTAGGCTGGATGAGATCAAACTCAAGACGGCCAAAGGTCTTTCCCTTGCGGGGCAGAAGCTTTTGGTAACTGTTCTCATCCTTTCGTTTGTCAATGTGGCGCTTATCGCCCTGTCTGTAGGATTGGTGCTTGTTCTCGGTCATGTTCTGGGAAACTATTATGTAGGGGCCTTTGTGGTGGCCGGCATATTCCTGTTTATGACTTTTATAGTGTATCTGTTACGTAAGAAGCTGTTTGTCAACGGTCTCGTGCGTACGTTCGTAAGGATTTTCTTTGAAGATAAGGCGGAAGATGAAATACTCTGATATAAAGGATCTGGCGTCTCTTGACATCGCCAGGGCGCAGATAGCATCTGAGATCAGCATACAGAAGGAAAGGCTTAAGCCTGTGAGTCTGTTGACTTATGCCGCGAAGGGCGTTTATGGAGGATCTCCTCTTAATAAATTGGCCTTGACGGGGGTGAGGGTTTTGAAAAAGAAACTGACTTCCAAGCCGGAGTCTGAAAAGAAAAAGGCGGAAGAAGGCAGGTAATCTAAAAACAGGTCAGTTGAAATGAATCAACCGACCTGTTTTCTTTATCCGCCCAAGGTTTTTTAACGATTACTTATATCAGGAGATATTTCAGAGTGAAGAGTATGGCCATGACCCATAGGGCAGGTGATATCTTGTTGAGTTTGCCTGCACATGCGTTTGTAAGCACATAGGTGATTACTCCCAGGAGGATACCGTCAGAGATGGAATAGGCCATAGGCATGAACAGTATGGTGATGAACGCGGGTATGCTTTCCGCGAAATTGTCCCATTCGATGTTCTTGATGGGGCTTATCATCATGACACCTACCAGAATGAGGGCCGGAGCCGTGGCTGCGCTTGGGATGGACAGGAAGAATGGTGAGAAAAACAGAGCCAGAGTGAAGCAGACCGCTACTGTAAATGCAGTGAGACCTGTGCGTCCTCCGGCGGCTACTCCGGCTGAACTTTCCACATAGGTGGTAGTGGTGGAGGTTCCCAGACATGCACCTGCCACGGTACCTATGGCGTCGGACATAAACACTTTCTCCGCTCCCTGGATGTTCCCGTCCTTGTCGGTGTAACCGGCTTTCTGTGAGACACCTATCACCGTTCCCATAGTGTCGAATATGTCGATGAAGAGGAATGTGAATACGATGGCAAGCATGTCAAGGCTGAAGATGTTAGACCATTCGAACTGGCAGAAAAGCGGTTTTATGCTTGGCGGTGCCGACACGACTCCGCGGAACTTGGTTATGGCCTCTCCCGTAGAAGGGTCCTTGATGACAAGACCGAGCAGAGTGGTGGCGATGATGCCCAAGAGGATGCCTCCCTTCACTTTTTTGATAAGCAGTACACCTGTGATGACCATGCCCAGGATGGCCAGCAGTGCGGTGCCCTTATTGAGATCTCCAAGGCTGACGAGCGTGGCGTCGTTGTTGACGATAATTCCGGCATTCTGAAGTCCGAGGAAGGCTATGAACAGACCTATGCCCGCACCTATGGCCTGTTTAAGAGAATACGGAATGGCGTTGATGAGCCAATTTCGGACTTTCGTTATCGTGAGAATAATGAAGATGATGCCTTCTATAAGCACTGCGGTAAGAGCGAATTGCCATGAATATCCCATTGTGAGACATACGGTGAACACGAAGAAGGCGTTAAGGCCCATGCCCGGGGCGAGGGCGAAAGGCTTCTTCGCGTAGAGCGCCATTATGAAAGTCGAAATGAGAGCGGCAAGAGCGGTGGACGTAAAGACAGCGTCGTTAGGCATATCCGGCAGTGCGGCGAAGATGTTGGGATTGACGGCCAGGATATAAGCCATCGTAAGGAAGGTGGTTATACCTGCGACTATCTCCGTGCGCACATTATGTATGCCTTTTTCGAAACCGAAAGCTTTTGTGAGTATATTCGACATGCTTTTATCTCTTTCTAGAAGATCCACTTTGTTCCGATGCAAGGGTTACATGCGAAGCCGTGCACTCCCGCGAAATTGATCGACAGCTCTATCTCGCTGCCAATGAGAAGATTATCACAACCGAAATATTTGCCTACGTTATACCAGATCTGCGGCTCTGTAAGTACGGAGAATTTGGTCTGATACGGGTTGAGAAGGTCGTCCTTGTTGACGATGGTCTGGTCGTTGCCCCAGATGTCTATGAATCCGCTGAAATTCAGCCCTTTCACGCCGAACAGGTCCGTCATTCCCCACGAACCGGAGAATTTGATCGGTGTGGTGGCGGAGCCCAGACCCACGTGCTTGTCGTAAAGGAGTGCTACGTTGAGGATGTTCTTGAAATCGGAAGAGTGAAGAAAGTAGTTTGCACCGAAGCACCATACTCCTGCCCCCCAAGTGGATCCGTCATATTCCACACATGCGCTGAGGTCTGCCAATTCACTGTTCTGCCAGAAGTTGAGCTTGCGTTCGATTTCGAAGTAGCTGCCGTTGATGGCGCCGGCCACTCCGTCGTCATTGCGCTGGGAAGCTGTGGTGTAGTAGTGGTCCACGAAGAAAAAGGTGTTACCCCAGTTGTCCGCCTTGAACATCTCTATGGTCGTCGTGGCGTAACCGCGGCCGAAGTCATAGAAGGTCTGGAGGTTGGTCTGTGCAGCAGAATTGAAACTAGCTGCGAGCGCAGCTGAGACAGCCGCGAGTGCAAATAAAGCTTTTTTCATAAATAAAATATAAAAAGTTGGTGTTTTGGTAACCGCTACTACTCCCACTCTATCGTTGAGGGTGGTTTGCTGCTTATATCGTAAACTACTCTGTTTATTCCTTTTACTTTGCGGATAATCTCGTCGGACACATCTCCCAGAAAGTCATACGGGAGTCTTGCCCAGTCCGCTGTCATGCCGTCCACGGAGGTTACGGCTCTCAGGGCTATGGTGAATTCGTATGTTCGCTCGTCTCCCATGACTCCGACGCTTTTTATGGGGAGAAGTATGGCTCCCGCCTGCCAGACCTTGTCATAAAGCCCTGTTTCGCGGAGTTTGTCTATGAACACGGCGTCCGCCTTCTGGAGCATATCCACCGCCTGAGGACTGACTTCACCTAGCACCCTTATGCCAAGCCCAGGCCCGGGGAACGGGTGACGGTTGAGAATCTTGGGGTCGAGCCCGAGAGCGGCCCCCACTCTGCGTACTTCATCTTTGAACAGAAGTCTCAGAGGTTCAACCACTTTCAACGACATCTTTTCAGGAAGTCCGCCTACGTTATGGTGGCTTTTGATGGTGGCTGACGGTCCTTTGACAGATACGGATTCTATAACGTCCGGATAGATGGTACCTTGTGCCAGCCATTTGACGTCCTTTATCTCGCGGGAGGCTTCATCGAAAACTTCCACGAAATCGCGGCCTATGACTTTTCTTTTGGCTTCCGGATCCGTTATGCCTTTCAGGTCCGAAAAGAATTTCCGCGAGGCGTCCACCCCTTTTACATTTAGCCCCATATCTTTATATGAGGAGAGTACGCTGCTGAATTCGTCTTTTCGCAGCAGACCGCTGTCCACAAATATGCAGTGAAGCCTGTCTCCGACGGCTCTGTGCAGAAGAAGTGCGGCCACGCTTGAGTCCACGCCGCCGGAGAGCCCGAGAATCACTTTGTCGTCTCCGAGTCCGGCTTTCAATTCGGCCACCGTGCTTTCTATGAAGTTCTCCGGTGTCCAGTCTCCCTTGCATCCGCAGATGCCTATGACGAAATTTTCCAGAAACTTCTTGCCGAATTGGCTGTGATGCACTTCAGCGTGAAATTGTATCCCCCAGACTGGCTTTCCTTCGAAACGGAATGCAGCATTTTGTACGCTGTCTGTGGATGCCAATATTTTTGCTCCCTGAGGAAGTTTCGTTATGGTGTCCCCGTGGCTCATCCATACCGTGGAGTCTGATGGGATATCTTTGGCAAGAGGGTCCGAGGTGTCTTGTATGGTAAGATTGGCTCTGCCGTATTCGCGTGTGCCGCAGGCTTTTACATCGCCCCCATTAGAGTAGGCGAGCCACTGCGCGCCGTAGCATATTCCTAAAACGGGCAGTGTCCCCATATAATTTTCGATGTCCGGCTGTGGCGCGTCCGTGTCCCTTACCGAAGAGGGGCTGCCTGAAAGAATCACTCCACGCACCGAAGGGTCCGCGTCAGGCATCCTGTTATAGGGGTGAATTTCGCAATAAACACCGATTTCTCGTATTTTACGCGCTATCAGTTGTGTATATTGAGAGCCGAAGTCTATTATAAGTATCTTGTCCATTATCTGTTGTAGTTCGGGGCTTTCTTGGTTATGTCTATCTCGTGAGGGTGGCTTTCAGCCATTCCTGAACTTGAAATACGCACGAACCTGGCCTTTTTGAGTTCTTCAAGGTCAGCCGCGCCGCAGTAGCCCATTCCTGAACGGAGACCTCCGAGAAGCTGGTATATCACATCTTTGACGGAGCCCTTGTACGGGACGCGTCCTACGACTCCTTCCGGTACAAGTTTACTCGCTCCGTCCGCGGCATTTTGGAAGTATCTGTCGGCTGAACCTGCCGCCATGGCGTCTATTGACCCCATTCCGCGGTAAGTCTTGTAAAGTCGTCCGTCTGTTTCCATGGTTTCGCCCGGAGCCTCCTCCGTCCCTGCGAAAAGCGACCCGCACATCACGCAGTCAGCTCCTGCCGCCAGGGCCTTGACTATGTCGCCCGAGTAGCGAAGCCCTCCGTCTCCTATTACAGGTATGCCTGCCTGAGATGCTGCCTTTGCACATTCGTATATGGCCGAAAGTTGCGGGACACCTACGCCCGCGATGATTCTCGTGGTGCAGATGGAGCCCGGTCCTATGCCCACCTTTATGGCGTCCGCACCGTTTTCTATAAGATATTCGGCTGCCTGTGCCGTGGCGATGTTACCTACCACGACATCCACGTTCTTCCATGTGGATTTGATTTTGCGAAGAAGTGTACCTACGTTTTTGGAGTGTCCGTGTGCACAGTCCAGGACCAGCGCATCCGCTCCTGCATTCACCAGGGCTTCAGCTCTTTCGAGGGATTGTGCATTTATGCCAATGGCGGCTGCCACCTTCAGGCCTTCACTCTTGACTTCCTTGACCTGCTCCGCCTGTCGTTCTATGGACATGTTTTTATGAAGAGCGCCGATGCCTCCTTCTCTTGCGAGTGTTTTGGCCATCGGCGCTTCGGTTACGGTATCCATGGCTGCGGATACGAACGGTATGTCGAGAGTGATGTTGCGTGAGAAGCGGCATCCGGTTTTCACTTCTTTCGGCAGGACTTGTGAAAAGGCCGGGATCAGTAGAACGTCATCGAAGGTCAGGCCTTCGTAAATAATTTTTTCTTCTGCAAATGACATGTAAGTATTGTTTGCTATAAGTGACTGTCAAAAATGGTATGCCCTGTACGTTTTTTTCTTGAAGAAAATTTACGTTCTGAAAACATTTTCCGATTTTCTATGTCAGCTTGTTTTTTCGCTTATCCGGAAGTCGCAAAGGTAGATACAAAAGATATCGCAAATAGTGGATTTATTTAAAAAATTAATTAAAATTTTTATTTAACTTTGTCTACTTTCGCGTCTGATTGGGTGTTCACTTTCCGTGATTGTCTCGCTCCGCTCGACACCACCATTCATAAATTCGTGGTCCCCCCTCTTACGATGCCGAGGGTGGCACGGGTCCCGAAAGGGACTCCCTCCGCAAGCCCCTCTGCCCGCCCTTCAGTTCGTTCTTTCGCTTCACCTTCCGCAAGTCCTCTTGCGAGCGCTTCTTTTACTGCGAAATCTTTCTGGGCCAATATATCTCGTTCATTCATAAGAC
>CAVEIF010000036.1:0-13510 GCA_963615835.1 Coprococcus eutactus
TTCAGGCAGAGACCAAAAAGAGCAAAGGAATACTTGCGGCCGTAACCCTCATACTGTGGGGCGGCGCTTATGCGCTCTACGCAGGGATGAGCCCTGTCATCGCGGCACAACCTTCTGACTTCCAGCAGTTCAACCCGTTCTTCGTGGTAGCTCTCACCCCTGTCTCCATGGCCATCTTCTCCGCCCTGGCAAGTAAAGGGAAAGAGCCGAGCGCTCCTAAGAAGATCGCCCTCGGCATGCTCGTGGCCGCACTCGGATTCGTAATCATCACTATGGCTTCTGTAGGTCTCACCTCGCCTATGGACCTGGGAGACAAGACGCAGCCTATACTCAGTCCAAGCTGGCTCATAAGCACTTACCTTACTCTTACATTTGCCGAGCTGCTGCTCTCCCCTATGGGCATAAGCTTCGTAACCAAAGTGGCGCCACCTAAGTATAAAGGCATGATGATGGGCGGATGGTTCGCCGCCACCGCCATAGGCAACTACCTGAGCGGCATACCTTCCAAACTGTGGAACAAGATTCCTCTTATGGCCAATTGGGGCATACTTATCGCCCTGTGTCTCATTTCTGCCATAATCATGTTCGCCATGCTCAAGAAGATAGAGGCCGCCACCAAAGAGTAACGATGTTCAGAAAAAAAGTCATTACTGCATTGATGCACGCTTTTGCGGCACTCCCGCTGGGCGTGCAACACTTTAACGCGCATATCGTAGGCTTCATAGCCGGATACATAGTGCGTTACAGATACTCTACAGTAAAAGACAACGTGGAAAAAGCCTTCCCGGAATACTCCCACGCGCAACATAAAAAGATAATACGCGATTTTTACCTGCATTTCGGACAGATAGTCTGCGAGATGATATGGTTCGGCGGGTGCGACGGCAGGAGACTGCACCGCTCCCACATAGTGGAAATCGTGAACCCCGAAGAAGCCGACAGGCTCTGTGAGGCGGCGAAAGGCGTCATAGTCCTCTGCTCCCACTCCGGGAACTGGGAACTCTACGGAGGCATCCCCCACTATAATTACACGGGAAAAGATTTCAGCATTGGCTACGACAATGCCGGAGTGGTCTACAGAAAACTCCGTAACCCCATGTGGGATGAAATCTTCAAAGAGAACAGGATAGCCTGCCATAAAACATTCGAGAACCTGGTGGAATCATCCAACATCATACGCCATATACTCACGCATATGGACAAGAAGATGTTCTATTTTATGGTAACGGACCAATGGCCTTATTTCAAGGCGCCTTCATATGTCATGGTGGACTTCATGGGGCGGCGCACACGCACGATGAGCGGAGGAGCGGCCGTGGCGCAGAAATACCATCTGGCCGTATGCTACCTCTCGATAACAAGACGCAAGGGGAACAGGAACTATAATTTTGAATTCAAGACCATCTGTGATGACGCCTCACAGAAAAGCGTCCAGCAGATTATGGACGAATATTACGGTCTGCTTGAACAGGACATCAGAAAAGATCCCGGGAATTATCTCTGGTCCCACAAAAGATGGAAAAATATAGACTGAATATGAAAAAGTACATCGCATCATTACTATTTTTGGCGCTTGTCTTCTCAGGGACGACATCGGGAAAGACTCCGGACAAGTTCGTTACATACGCTCTGCCCCGAACCGTAATAAAAGTGAGTGTGCAGGCCAATGAAGAAAACATCAAGGCAGGTCTTTACTCCCGTTACACCTCCACCCTGCTCGGGATTCAGACCATAGAAAAAGACAGCACCCTCTTCTCCATTACAGAGGTGAGTCTGAGCGTCAAAACCGAAGCTGACCCGAACGAAAGGTACAGAATTCGTCTCACGCCCGCTCAGGAAAGCACTTTCAACACACTGATGGAAAGCGGGTACATCATTCTTCCAAGCGAGGAAAACGAAACGCCGGTGGCAAAATGCATCCTCCCGGAAAGAAAGATAGCCGTCGAGAACACCCTTTCAGCTAAAAAGCTGTATGCCAAGGCTCAAGCGGCGGCCGATGCCATAAATAAATATCGCGACGACAGATACAATATCATCATAGGGAATACCGACGCCACCTATTCGGGTGAAGCTTTGGGAGCGGCTCTGAACGAAATTGACCGCCAGGAACAAGAACTTCTGAAAGATTTTCTGCCGTCGGCAAGTTCATTCAAGCATAATGAAGAATTTGAAATAGTGCTGCCCGATGACCTTTCCGGAAAAATAGAGGCATTCTGTTTCAGTCCCTCCCTTGGAATTCTGCCAAGCGGAACTGCGGAAGGTGAACCATATTATCTCAGCATCATGGTGGAAGAATGCTCACCCTCCAAGGATCTCGTAAAAGAAAACATAAAAGCGGAAGGGCTCAAATACAGAGTGCCTGCCATGTGCGTTATAAAACTCTGCTATTTTGACCACACCCTATGCCATCTGCGTGTCCCGGTACATCAGGCCGGAATAGAGGAAAGAATTAACTTATAAACACATATTATTATGACCATCAAAGATTTACAGCCTTCCATCGTATGGAACAACTTTTATAACATCACACGCATCCCCAGGCCTTCCAAACACGAGGAAAAGATAAGGGAGTACCTTCTCGACTGGGGCAAGGAGCACGGCCTTGAAACTTTTGCCGACAAGACCGGGAACGTCATCATTAAAGTCCCTGCCACAAAAGGATATGAACACCTGAAAGGAGTGGTGCTCCAGGCCCACATGGACATGGTGCCGCAGAAGAACTCGGACAAGGTGCACGACTTTCTCACCGACCCTATAGAGACACGTGTGGAAGGCGACTGGATCAAGGCCTGCGGAACCACGCTCGGCGCAGATGACGGACTGGGCATAGCGCTTGCTCTCTCCGTGGCCGAAAGCAAGGACGTGCCGCACGGACCTGTAGAGATACTTATAACCTACGATGAGGAGACGGGCATGACCGGAGCACAGGCCCTCGAAAGCGGCGTCCTCAAAGGCGATATACTGATCAACCTCGATTCCGAGACGGAAGGAGAACTTTACGTAGGCTGCGCCGGCGGCGTGGACGCCTCGGCCTCAGGAACATACACTCTTAAAGACAAGCCTGCGGGCTACAATGCCTTCGAATTCAGCGTAAAAGGCTGCCAGGGAGGCCATTCCGGAATGGACATCATCCTCTACAGGGCCAATGCAAACAAGATGGCCGCGCGCATTCTTCTTCCTCTCATAAGTGAGGGAGAGGCTCTGCTCGTCAGTCTCGAAGGAGGGACACTTCGTAACGCCATAGCCAGAGAGTGCTTCGCCACCCTTTATGTGAAGGACGAGAAGAAAGCCAGAAAACTTATCGAGGAGAAAGCCGGCGAAATTCTTAATGAATACGCCCTTACAGACCCTGACATGAACATCAACCTCGACGCTGCGGAATGCGACAAGCCTTACGCCGACGAAAAAGACGCCCAAAAGATACTCAGCGCCATCCTCGCGTGTCCTGACGGAGTGGAAAGGATGAGTTCAAGCATAGCAGGGCTTGTAGAGACCTCCACCAACATGGCCATGGTACGCGTCTGCGACGGGGCCTATAGTGTCAGCTCACTTCTTCGCAGTTCCGTGGACACGGCCAAGATGGCCCTCTGCGAAAAGATGAAGGCAGTGTTCGATCTGGCCGGCGCCGATTTCGAACTCAGCGGAGCATATTCCGGATGGGCCCCAAACCCTAAATCGGAGATATTGGAAGTGATGAGCGCGACCTACCTGAAACTTTACGGTGAGCCTGCCAAGGTGATGGCCATACATGCCGGACTCGAATGCGGCATACTTTCAGGAGCATACCCGCATTGGGACATGGTATCCTGCGGACCTACACTGCTGAGCCCTCACTCTCCGGACGAAAGAGCCTATATACCTTCCGTAGAAAAAGTATGGG
Source organism: Coprococcus eutactus (assembly GCA_963615835.1). Lineage (GTDB taxonomy): Bacteria > Bacteroidota > Bacteroidia > Bacteroidales > UBA932 > Cryptobacteroides. The sequence continues at coordinate 3,881 of CAVEIF010000036.1, forward strand.
GATTCCTTAAAGAAGTCCTCAAAAATATCCCTGAATGCAAGAAGGACTGAAAGTTCAGCTCATAGAATGGGCCGGGAAGTATAATGACCCGGCCTATTTTTCGGAAGATCCCATATCCTTTCCACGTGAATTCCTTTTCCGCGGGGCGGGCAGGCAGGATGTTGAAATAGCCGCCGTGCTCGCGGCCCATCTGGCATGGGGCAGAAGAAGCATGATAGTAAGGGACTGCACCAGGCTTTTCGACGAGATGAACTGGTCTCCCCTTGCCTATGTCCTTGCAGGAGACTACCGTAACGACAGTACGAGCCTTCACAGGACCATAAAATGGAGCGAAATGGCCCAAATCCTCACCCGCCTCCGCTCTCTCTATGCACAGCGGGACAGTCTGGAAGGACTTTCCGTGGAGCAGATGCGCACTCTTGTCTATGGGCAGAAGGAAGACAAAAAAGCGGCGAACAAGAAAATCAACATGCTTCGGCGCTGGCTTGTAAGACGGGACGGCATAGTGGACCTTGGGATTTGGACAGCCACATCGCCCGTCGACCTCATCATCCCGCTTGATGTCCACGTATATACGCAGGCTTTCAGTCTGGGCCTTACACGTCGCAAGAGCAAAGACATAATCACCGCCAAAGAGATTACCGATCAGTTCCGTCAGATTTGGCCCGATGACCCTGTACTTGGAGATTTCGCCCTGTTCGGAGCAGGAGTTAGCAGAACGACAAATGAATAGACTTTTTATCCTGTCCGGGTGCAACGGCTCGGGAAAGACTACGGCCTCATACAGCCTGTTGCCGGACTTGCTGGAATGCAGTGAGTTCGTCAATTCCGACGAATTCGCGAAGAGCCTCTCCCCTTTCGATCCGTCCGCGGCCTCAGTCATAGCGAGCCGCTACATGCTGATGAAAATCAAGTATCTGCTTTCTCAGAAGAAAGATTTCATCGTAGAGACCACCCTTGCGACCCGTTCACTTACCAACACCATAAAGGAGGCCCAAAGCCTGGGATATGAAGTTACCCTGCTCTATTTTTGGCTCAACTCGGTGGAATTGGCCATAAACAGAGTAAAGAAAAGAGTGGAAAGCGGCGGACACAACATCTCGGAAGATGTCATCAGAAGACGTTATATCATGGGGCTCAAATACTTTTTCGAGATCTATTCCCCGCTATGCAACAGATGGGTTCTGGCAGACAATTCCAAAAGTCCCTTTGTCGTGGTGGCGGAAGGCAACAAAGATAAAATTCAGATAAAAGACGAAGAAAAATATGCAATCATCAGAAAGATTTGCTATCCGGAGGGACCAGCTCCAACTCCTGTGCCGGAAGGCGCTCAGTAACGGAGGCGATTACTGCGACCTCTTTTTTGAGGACAGCACCATCTGGACACTTTCCCTCAGGGACAGCGAAGTCAGCAGCGGCGGTTATCATCGTGACTATGGATGCGGCATAAGGGTTCTGGACGGAGAACGTACAGGATATGCCTATTCCGAAGCCACGGACATGCCTTCACTTCTTAAAGCCGCGGCGGCTGCAAGTGCCATCAGCAATGGAAAAGGCTCGGGCATGGGATATGAGCTCACGAAATCCGACGCCGGGAAAAATGACTTCTATCCCATGGACAAAAACCTGAAGGAGTCCGATATGGCGGAATTCGTACCTTTTCTCCGTATGCTTGACGAAAAAATCCGGTCCCGCGACCGGAGAGTGGACAAAGTGGTGGCTTCACTTTCATATTCGCTCAGTGAGATCCTGATGTTCAATTCTCTGGACGAACTTACGTCCGACACCCGCCCGCTATGTTCGCTCAACGTAAGCGCAGTTTTCCGGCAGGGGGACAATTTCCAGACGAAAAGCGCTTCGAAAAGCCTCAGAATGGGACTGGAGTTCTATAACGGGGAACTTGTGGAGGAATTGGCCCGGAAAGTCACCTCAGGAGTGGACGCCATGTTCGAGGCCAAGCGCCCGAAAGGAGGACAGATGAGCGTGGTTATGGCCGCCGGAGCCTCGGGGATACTGCTTCACGAAGCCATGGGACATGCTTTCGAAGCGGATTTCAACCGTAAGGGACAATCCATCTTCGCGGACAAAATGGGCTGCCGCGTCTGCCGCAAAGGCATCAATATCGTGGATGACGCCACCCTGCCGGGCTACAGAGGAAGCCTCAATTATGACGACGAGGGCGTTCCCGGACAGAAGACATATATGGTAACGGACGGAGTGCTCACTTCGTTCCTTCACGACAGGATAAGCGCGAGATATTACGGCGTGCCGTCCACAGGGAACGGAAGGCGCGAATCCTTCAGGTACAATCCCATACCCCGCATGCGTTCCACCTATATGGAGAACGGGAGCGACGGCAGTGTGGAAGACCTTATCAGTCTGGCTCATAACGGAATATACGTAGAGGAATTTGCCAATGGGGAAGTAAAGATAGGGGAAGGCGATTTCACGTTCTACGTAAAAAGCGGATTCCTCATAGAGAACGGAAGGCTCACGATGCCGATTAAGGATATAAACATAATAGGCAACGGACCTCAGGCGCTCGCCGGGATAGAAGCCGTGGCCGGAGACCTTAAGGTGGATACCGGCAGATGGACCTGCGGCAAAGAGCAGAGCGCCCCGGTGAGCTGCGGCATACCATCGGTACTTATCAACAACTTGACCGTAGGAGGTGGATTATGATAGAAGATAAAGAACTGGAATTGGCCCGCATGGTCCTCGACCTGGCCCGTAAAGAAGGTGCCGGGCAATGCCGGGTGGTGGTCAGCAAGAGCACTTCTGACCTGCTGGATACGCTTAACGGCGCCCTTGACAAGGTAACACACTGTCTGGACAAGAGCCTCAGTCTCTCGCTTTTCATAGACGGAAGATTTGCCACATTTTCCACCAACCGTCTGGACGAAAAAGAATTGGCAGAATTCGTACATACCGGTGCGCATATTGCGAGAATGATGGAAATAGATCCGCTGAGAAGCCTTCCGGACAGAGAAAGATGCTGCACGAAAGCCATCAAAGGAGATGAACTTGGCCTATATGACATTGAATATGACTCACTTGACAGCGAAAAGAGGAGAAAAATGGCGCTCTCACAATGCAAAGTTTATGATCTGATAGGGGAAAACTACAAAGTCATATCTGAAGAGGGCCAATACGGGGATTCGGAATTTGACAGCATCACGATGGATTCCGAGGGTCTGTTCTGCAGGCACAGGGAGACATCATTCGAATATGCCTGCGAAGTTACGATAGAAGCCTCTGTCGGGAACAAGTACAGTAATTACTATTGGACCACAAACCCATTTCTGAAAGACTTCAATCCATCTGAAATAAGCGGCACCGCGCTTAAAAGAGCCGCCGCGCAGATAGGCTCAAAACCCGTCAAAAGCGGGAAACGGACCATGGTCGTAAGCACGGACACCGCGTCCAAACTGCTCACTCCGGTTCTCAACGCCCTGAACGGTTATTCCCTCCAGCAGAACAATTCCTTTCTTAACGGGGCCCTCGGGAAAAAGCTGTTCAGCGAGAAATTCAATCTCGTGGACAATCCGCACAGGCAAGGCGAAAGCGGCTCCAGACTTTTCGACAGCGAGGGCGTGGCGACCGCGGACATGGACATCGTACGAAACGGTGAAGTAAAGACTTATTTCATAAATACTTACATTTCGCATAAGATGGGCCTCCCCCCTACCGTGGAAGACTCCACCAGAGTAAGACTTCTCCCTACGGACAAGGGGATGAGCCGAGAGGAACTTCTCGCAAAATGCGGGGACGGTATACTCGTAACGGGCTTCAACGGAGGGAATTGCAACAGCGCGACGGGCGATTTCTCCTATGGAGTGGAAGGATTTGAATTCAAGGACGGAAAGATACTCGGACCTATAAACGAGATGCTCATAACAGGCAACTTCCTTCGTCTCTGGTCCAATCTGCTTTACGTCGCCGACGACACGCGGCCTTGCATGAGCAAATTGATCCCGTCGGTGGCCTTCGCAGACGTGGATTTCAGCGGAGAATAAGAAATTTTATAAATGATGATCAACAAATAAAACCATACATATGAAAATCGACAAGAACAAAGTAGTAGCTCTCAGCTACACTCTTACAGTTGACGGCGCTGTGGCAGACAAGGCATCTGCCGAAAAGCCTCTGGAGTACATACACGGTAAAGGCATGCTCCTGCCGCGCTTCGAAGAGGAAGTCCACGGAAAGGAAAAAGGCGAGACTTTCGAATTCACGCTTTCTCCGGAGGAAGGATACGGCGTGTACAGTTCGGATTATCTGATAGAACTGCCGCTAAGTGCCTTTGAGATAGACGGTCAGGTAAGAAATGACCTCCTTCAGCCGGGGCGTGTGATACCTATGATGAGTCAGGACGGAGGCGTGGTGCAGGGCACGGTCAAGGAGGTGAAAGCACAGTCCGTCATTATGGATTTCAACCACCCTATGGCAGGAAAGACACTCCACTTTACCGGTGCCGTCGAAGGCGTGAGAGACGCCACCGACGAAGAGCTTGAGAACGGCCTGCAGCACAAATGCGGATGCGGCAAGAAGAAGGACGGCGGATGCTGCTGCGAAAAAGACGACTGCGGCTGCTCGGAGGACTCCAAGTGCGAATGTAATTCAGACTGCGGCTGCACTGAAGGCTCGGACTGCAACTGCAAATAATTACAGCACCCACATCGAGAGCACTCCCACGGCTACGGCAAGTACGACCTTGATGGCCTTGCCGATAAGAAAGCTCCTCTTGTTCTCCGCCAGAAGCGGAAGCCCGGAATGCCCGTCCTGAGCTATGCAGCTGGCAAGAAGGACAGGCAGAGGCACTATCCCCTGGGCAAAGAGAGTAACGAATATGAGATGCGGTCCTGATTCGGGAATTATTCCTATCAGGGCCGCAAGTATTATCATAAGCACTGTCCTGTCGCTTATCAAAGCCTGCACATCCACATATTCCTGCATCAACGCTATAAGCAGGAGCACAGGGAAAGTCCACGCGAAAATACGGGGGATATGCTTGATGATAACGTGTTTCAAAACATTCTCCTTCAGGAATGCCGCCAAGTCTGCATGGGCGCCGTGATGCGCTTCCCCGGAGTCCGGAACGATGTCCATCTGCTCACAGCTTTTACCGCGAATGTGCAATCTGTCCACCAGGAGGCCTACCGCCAGCGAAAGCACCAGCAGAAAAGACATAATGCGCAATGCCTTGACCGGGAACATGGAAAGCATCACAAAAGCCTCGTCTCCCGTGGAAGACACCATCATGGCCATAAGAGCGCCGAAGCTCAGAAGTCCGTGATTATAAAGAGACGTCACCGCAAATCCGCCTGCGCATCCGGGGATCAGTCCGAGAGCGGAGCCCACGGCCACCTGGCCCGCACGGCTCCCCTTCAGCTTTCTGAATATACCGCCGCCTGACTCAAGATTAAGAGCCTCTATAAGGATCATCATCCCCGCCACTATGGCGCAAATCTCCAGCGATTCCGCCAAAACTTCCAATATAATGCCTGCTGTCATCTCCTCGGTCTTATATGCAAAACAAAGAAAATCGAAAAAATCTCAAGACGACCCATAAGCATAAGGAAAGAATCGGTGATCTTAAGGATCCATGGGAGCTGCGAATAATTGCTCATCACCCCTATCTGACCGAAGCCCGGCCCTACGTTACCAAGACAGGCCACGCTCGCCGAAAATCCGCTTATGATGTCCATCCCGAAGCCCGTGTTCACCAGAGCGCCGAATACTATCAGGAAAAAATAAATGGCTATGAAAGTCTTCGCATCAGACACTTTGCTCTCGCTGACAGGCCGCGAGTCCACCTTGACTATATTTATCTGATTAGGATTGGCCAATGAGCGAAGCTTCGCACGCACGGATTTGTAGCACAAAAGGAGCCTGTCGAACTTGAGACCTCCGGAAGTGGACCCTGAACAACCGCACACTATGGAACATCCGATAAGGATCACCACGCTCATGGCCGGCCATACATTACTGTCTGCCGTATAGTACCCGGTGGTGCTCACGAAAGAGGCCACTTGAAAGACCGCGGCACGAAGACAATCCGCCACATTCTCATAAGTATCTGAAAAGAAAAGGTTTATCGATACCAGAAGCATGCACGCTCCCACTGTCGCGAGAAAACTTCTCGACACTTCGGACTGGAACATGTTCTTCTGCCTGCTGCGGGTGAAAACCGAATAAATAAGGCAGAAATTCACACTCGCAAGTACCATAAACACGCTCAGAACCATCTCTATCAAAGGGCTGTCATAAAAAGCTATGCTCAGATTTCTGGTGGAGAAACCGCAAGTGGCGGCAGTGGACATGGCGTGCGTTATGGAGTCGAACCAATTCATCCCGCATCCTTTGAGCACGAACACAAGTATGAAAGTGAGAGCGAGATAAGTCGTAACCATCATCCTGACCAGAGACTTCTCGCGCGTGGAAGCATCGTCACGGGCTATCCCTGACACTTCCACCCCTGTAAGCACGGCTCCGTTGCCCGAGCCCGCCGGAATGACCATGGAGAACAAGGCCACTATCCCTATACCGCCCATCCAAGCCGTGGACATACGCCAGAAAAGAAGCCCTGAGGGAAGCGCCTCTATATCATTCAATATGGACGCCCCCGTGGTAGTGAACCCCGACACGCTTTCAAAAAAGGCGTTCACCACCGTAAACTCCCCGCCATACATGACATAGGGCACGGTTCCGAAAATACAGGCGAACACCCATGAACCTACTACTATATAATAACCTTCACGTGTGGTGATTCTATGTGCGGACGTGGATTGGTCCCTCACAAAAATACGGGGGAACGCTCCGAAAATCCCCACTATGAGCCCTGAGAAAAGAAGAGGCACGAAGCTGTTGTCATGCCCGTTATAGGCTGCCACACCGGAGGACACCAACATCATGGCCGCCTCCAGAAGCAGGGATATGCCTATCATCCGTATTACCAGTCGCTTTCTCATAAGTCACTTACCATCAGAACATTCTTCCCAGAGAGATGAATACTCCGGCCTGATTTGTAATGTTATTCCAACCTGCCTCAAATGACATCGGCCCGAGGAGGGTTTCCACGCCGTATTCCACTGCCACGCCAAGAGCATTGAAATCTTCCGTCCGGCCGTAATTACACTTAAAAGTGGCATATTTGCCCGTCCTGACCTTATATCTGGCATCAAGTCTCAGGACTACGGCATCGCCAACTGATGCCGTATGGTAAAAACCCGCGAAAGGAATCTGTCCGTAAAAATCATAATCACGGAATGCGCCGCCCATTTTCTGAGGATAGACGGGATTGTGTCCCAACGCCATATCCTCTCCATATGTGGCCGGGAACAACTCCCGGTCCCACTTGCAGGCAGAATCCAGATTTACAGCCAGATAGGATTGAGGAATAAAGGCCCAGCGCTCCGAAGCGTTGAAGACCTTGCGTACGGAAGCGTTGAACACGGTGAAAGGCCTGTAATCCGCGCCGCTTTCCCTGAAATGCCAGAAATTCTGATTGATTCTGAGTTCAGCCTGAATGCCTCGCATAGGGAAATAGGTGTTGTCCATGGTATCGTAATGACCTTCGAAAAACAGCCCCAAAGTCCTTATAGGAAGCATCTTGGAGTCCAGCGACGTCTCCCAGTACGATGACATGGCACGAAGGAAAGACATCCTGTCATACTGAGTCCCCGCCTTATAACTGAAATTAACCCTCGTGTAATCGGAAAGGTAAAAGCGCATACGCTGTGAGACATATCTGAAATTATTGGCAAGCATCCCGTCTTCATAAAGATCGGTGTCGCGCTTGCCCAACTCGTATGATACGGACACCCGCGGGAACTTCAAGGAGACGTAAGAAGCCTTGGCGCTCATATAAGGATTATAGGAAAGTTTGCCTACGAATTCTGACTGAAATCCATGAATGATCTGCTCGTTGATTCCTATTCTCATCACGGCCTGCAAAGCATCGTGACTGTCGAAACGAAGAGACAAATCCAGAGTATGAGGCTTCTGCGGAGTCAGGCTGAAAGTTATGGCATAATTTCCCCCGCTATCCTCTTCAAGAGAGTAAATTACAGAGGAATAAGCCCTTGTACCATACAGGGCGGACACTACGTCCTTAATGATGTCCATGGTTACGGGCGTATTCAGCTTAAGTCCGCTATGACTTAGAATCCAGTCCATATCCTCGTTCTTGATGCCTGTGAAATTGACCTGGGACAAACAGAAAGTCTTTCCTAAAAGATTATGCGCCTTGGGAGCCTGATATGTCTGCACGGTGTCGCCGTACTGAGCGAGAAGATTATGAATCCACCTGAACTCTCCGTCATGCTTGAGCGCTTCACTATAGCCTATCGCCACCAGTTCATCCATATTCTTCTGGCTGAAATCAAGCGAACCGCGTCCCTTCAGATCAGGATAAACAAGCACGTCACAAGACTTGCTGTTCTCCTCAAGCCCGTTGCCTATGAAGATCTTTATCAGCTGGCTCACCTGAGAAAGATATGGCCTGAGCTTCTCGGGATCCGATTCCTTCTCTATGGCCAGATTGACACCTATCACTATGTCGGCCCCCATCTGCCGGGCTATATCCACCGGAAAATTGTTCCTTATGCCTCCGTCCACAAGCACCTGCTTCTCATTATACACGGGATTGAACACGCCGGGCATGGACATGCTGGCTCTCAATGCCAATGGAAGTACGCCGCGGGTATGGACATTGGCCGTGCCGTCCACGATGTTCGTGGACACGCAGGCGAAAGGTATGGGAAGATCCGCGAAATTCATCTCCTCCGTATAGCCTATGCTCATGTCGTTAAAGAGGTTCAGTATGTTGTTCCCCTCTATTATCCCGCTTGGCATGAAGGATTTGAGTACTGAAGACGCCTGTGCACGGTCCAGGCTGCGGCCGCGGAATCTGTCAAACGTAATCTCCCCCGTCCCGAACGGAAAATCAAGATCGTAACTGTCGCTGCTTATCTTCTGCTGATACATCATCTGCGTGCGTTCCACTCCGTCGCCCAGATAATACGACCAGTCAAGCGAAGAAAGGATCTTCTGCATCTCGTCGGGCTCATATCCAAGTGAATACATGGCACCCACGATGGAACCTATACTGGTCCCGACCACAAGATCGACAGGTATTCCCACTTCTTTCAGATACTGCAGCACGCCTATGTGCACGAGACCCTTGGCTCCACCTCCGGAAAGGACAAGCGCCACCTTGGGCCGATGCGGGTCTTCATATATGGCGTCTTCCGCCGCTTCTCCTGAAAGAGGCGCGAAGGAAAGCATGGAAGATAAAATGATATTCAACAACATAGCCTCGAAAACTATAAAATCCCACAAATTTGGCCTTTATTTTTCATAAAAACAACATACGAAGTCGTTTTACACATCCCCAGGCTCACAATGTCGCAAGACTTTGTCACGTCGTCAATTTTTGCTATCTTAGCGCGATTATTTGCGAAAGTTAAGTAAGCGGTAAAAAATAAGTTGGTAAAGATATGACAGTATTTTCGAAAATAGAGGCTTTTTTGAAGAAGGAGTTTAGCGGTGCTAAATGACTGATGAAAGAAAGTCTATAGACCAAAAAGACAAACATAGATTACCAAGTTATTTTTTAACGATTACTTA
>CAVEIF010000037.1:0-8532 GCA_963615835.1 Coprococcus eutactus
CACAGCGGAGGTCTATGGCACACCGGACAGGCCACACGACAATGAAGAACTTCTCGGAGAGGCTTTGCGGCCGTTCCGTAACAGGATCGTCATCGCGACAAAGTTCGGGCTGAGCTTTGACGCTCCACAAGCGGCCGGTCCTCACAAACTCATACCGGATTCAAGACCGGAGACAATCCGGAGATCAGTGGAGGCATCCCTCAGACGCCTAAGGACTGATCACATTGACCTCTATTACCAGCACCGCATCGACCCGCACATCGAGCCCGAAGCGGTCGCCGGAGTGATGGCTGACCTGATCAGAGAAGGAAAAATCCTGCATTGGGGAATATCTGAGGCTACTGAGGAATATCTGCGCAGGGCGCACAAGGTCTGCCCGGTCGCGGCGGTACAGAACAGATATTCAATGATGGCAAGAAAGCACGAGGCGTTGTTCCCGGCCATTGAGGAACTCGGAATAGGATTCGTGGCTTTTTCTCCTTTGGCCAATGGTCTTCTGACGGAGTGCTACAATGCCGAGTCGCGGTTCGACCGCAGGACGGACTATCGTGCGTCGATGCCACAGTTCAGAAGCGACAGCTATGAGAAGAACAAGTCCCTTTTCGCCCTTCTTGACCATCTGGCTGAGGGACACCACGCCACCCCTTCGCAGGTCGCTCTTGCCTGGATGATGAGCAAGCATCCGTGGATTGTCCCTATCCCGGGTAGCAGACATCTCTCCCGGCTGAAGGAAAACGCCGGAGCCGTGGACATCCATCTGGACAAAAACGAATTGCAGAGCATAAACACCTCACTCGACTCAATGGAAATGAGCGAGGTCTTCGGCGGCTCGCCGATAAAGCAGAATCATCAATTTACCCATTAGCGGAATTAATTGCCGGAGTACAGGTAACAATAAAAGAAAAGGGGTGTTTTACCTTTGTGAAAAATATTGAATATGAAAAAGTTAGCCACAATTATCATCGCAGTCATCGCGGCCTACGACTACATATTCATCGGTTGTCCTGTCTGGTGGGGCGAGGCTCCGATGATAATGCACACATTCGGTGAAGCCTACGACTTCAGCGGCAAGACCGTGATACCGTTCTGCACATACGCGACATCAAGAGGCACCACAATCGACAAACTTAACAGTCTCACGCCCGGAGCAACCCATCTTTCGGGATTCGGGACAAGCGGGCGTAACACCGGCGGCCTCGAAGAGTGGCTCAAGACCATCAATATGATGGAATAGGAGTATTTCCGGTCTTTGCGGGAAGACCGGAAATTTGTATATTCGTGGTTCATAAGACTATGATTCGTTTATGGAAGGGCAGAAAGACATAATGGTCACCAACCGGCTCGGCGAGGTCCCGCTTGATTCGGAAGCTGAGTACCTTGCCCATCTCATATGCCTTGAGGGCACCTGCCGCTACCGATTCAACGAACGCGACTTCGAGCTGCGCGAGGGCGACCTGTCCATCGTCAGGAAGAGGAAATTGATCGAGAATATTCATTGTTCGGAAGATTTCCGATGCAAGGTCATCTATGCCAAGCCAGGGTTCATAGAGCTGTGCACACCGCAGACCAACTATGGCATCAAAGGGTCACTTTCCCTGTTCCTTAACCCGGTCATACATCTTTCGCCGCAGCAGCAGATAACCTGCCGTCGGGATTTCGACCAGTTGGAAATGCGGATTGCGGACACCGAACACCGTTTCTATAAGGAGGTGGTGATGAACGCGATGCAGACAGCCATTCTGGATTTCTTCGACTTCCACGCCCGAATTCACGGTGAGGGCGACATTTCGACCCAGAGCGCGTCCATAATGAACCGTTTTCTCAGGATGCTGGAAGAGGGGACATACCGCGAGCACCGCGAGGTGACATATTACGCCGACAGACTCTGTGTCACCCCGAAGTACCTTTCCGAAGTGTCCAAGAAGGCCAGCGGCTACGGAGCCAACTACTGGATAAACCGCTATACTATCCTTGACATTACCCGGCTGCTCCGTGACAAATCGTTGTCATTCGTGGATATATCCGACATCTTCAACTTCTCTTCACCGGCCTATTTCAGCCGTTATGTGCAGCAGAACCTGGGAATGAAGCCGTCCGACTATAGGGATTAGACGAATCTGCATTCTGCAATACAGCCAAGTCACGCTCGACAGTGCATTGTGTTGCCGACAGTGTTTCCGATACGTTTCCGACATTTACACCGGCAAAGTCTCCATTAATATAGCAGACCGAACATCCATAAAGGGATGCGGTTGTGGTGTCCGATTTCTGTGTCGTCAACAGCCAGATAGCTGTCGGCCACGTCTTTGATTTGTTCAAATGATTTCTTGCGTCCCCCAACTTCAAACAGATATTTTCCATCCACAAGGAAATCTCCCTTTGCGGGATAAGTAACGGAGTGATCGACTGCCAATTGGCTCAAAAAGAAAGTCTCCCGTACAGTCCCGATGTTTGGATTCGTTGCGTATGCGTATTTCGCCAAGTCCTTCCATACGCCGTAACACTATGATTGAAATAATGTTTGCAAACACTATTATTTCATAAAATTTAGTATCTGTAAACATTAAGATGAGCGTGCGTCACATTTCGTTTAAGTTCTTGGATGTTATTTACATATCTCTCAAACAATCAATATTCCCGATTCCGAAAAAATGGAAAGTTAATCCGCATTTTTTGTCCTATACGTCCAGATGAATCCAAATAACTTTGCAGCTGAAAATAATAAGGAGAAAAATTTATGAGAACGTTAGCATTCAGTCTTGTAGCGGCTCTTGCAGTCACATCTTTCACGGCAATCACGGCGTGCACCGGTGAGGACGGACCGCAGAAACCGGACACGGAGATTCCGGATGGCAACGGAAACGGTGACAAGGATAATTCCGGCAATACCGAAACGCCGACCGATCCTGACCAGCCGGGAGAAACTCCTGGCACACCTGGTGGTGACAATCCAGACACACCCGGTGGCGACAATCCTAATACTCCCGGTGAAGACAACCCCGGCAACCCTGGAGAAGGAAGCGATATTCTTGTAGCCTACTTCAGCTGGAGCGGAACCACTCAGCGTATGGCGCAGGAGATAGCGGCCCAGACTGGGGCGGACATATTCCGCATTGAACCCGTCACTCCATATCCGACTGAATATACCCCTTGCACGGAGGTCGCCAGAGCGGAAAAGGAAGCCAACGCGCGTCCGGCAATTTCCGGAAAGGTCGAGAAATGGTCTGAATATGACACCGTGTTCATCGGATGCCCTGTATGGTGGTGGACTACCCCTATGATCATCTGCACATTCGCTGAAAGCTACGACTTCGCCGGCAAGACTGTCATACCGTTCTGCACTTACGCATCGACATATCGTGATGAGACCCTGTCAAGAATTGTGGAGCTCACACCGGCAGCCAAACATCTCGAAGGAGAAGGGCTTACAAGCGGACGTGTCAATGCCGCGAACATAAGTTCCTGGCTGAAGAGAATAGGCATTGTCAAATAGAAAAAACATCATTCACATTATATATTATACCACTATGATCGGAGACAGAAAAATCACAAGGCGCGCCGCATTGAAATCAATGTTCGGGACAGTCGCTATGGGACTGGCCGCCACGGCCGTGGGTGTTCCGGGCCTGACATCCTGCGCCGGGAAGAAGACCAGGCGAGTAATCCTCTACTTTACAGGAACCGGCAACAGCCTTTACATCGCCAGGCAGCTGGCGGACGAAAACACAGAACTTCTCAGCATACCGCAGCTGATGAAGTCCGGAAAATTTGACATAGAGGCTGACGAGATAGGAATAGTATATCCTATTTACGGCCATATGCCACCGAATATGGTCAGACGTTTCATAGGGCAGGCCAATCTGAAAGCGGATTATAAATTCGCGGTCCTTACATACGGCAACCGGAAGTGCAACGCCGCCGAGATCTGGGACGAGGTGTCGAAGAAGGCCGGCAAGCCGTTCGACTACATCGCCACCATCATAATGGTGGACAACTGGCTGCCTAACTTCGATATGAACGAACAGCGGAAGATAGACAAGCATATTCCGGAGAATCTGTCAAAGATCAAGGCTGAAATCAGCGAAAGAAAACAGTGGGTCGAACCTGCTACGGAGGAGGAGCGTATGATGCACAACGGCTTTTTGGCATACACGGGCATTGATCCGGAAGTGGGTTTTCTCAAGCGCAGCGAGAAATATTTTGTCATAACGGACGCCTGCGTCCAATGCGGAGTATGCGTGGATATGTGCCCTTCGGGCAATTATACATTGGATGGCGAAGCCGTCAAAACCTCCGGGGACTGTGAATTCTGCTTCGCCTGCATTCAGAACTGCCCGCAGAAAGCCATCCGATTCGCACAGCTGGACGATGACCCGCTTCTGTCCCGAGGAGAACTGAACCCGGAAGCCCGCTACCGTAACGAGAACGTCTCCCTTGCCGACCTGCGTACCGCCAACAGCCAACACCGATAGGAAGTCTTTATCCTCACCTCCGACCGCACCATCCGCCGCAGGTCGTGATGAAGTGGACCGGCCACTCGGATTACAAGGCAATGAAGCCCTACATCGACATCGCCGAGAAAGTGAAAGCGGAACAGATGGTAATTTTCGAGAACGGGCTGAAGGGATAAATTGCAGTGTCGAAAGAAAAATCATAAATTTGCTTCCATTATGGAATTGTACTCAGAAGCTGTTTTGATTTGTTTGAAATGTTCTTTGAGGTGAAAAATCTTCATCTTCTTCCCGCTTCTTCAGTCAGATAGCACCGCTATCCTCCTTGGAAGAAGCGGTCGAACCTGAAGTTTTTCACTCTCAAACCTTCAAACAAACAAATCAAAACAGCTTCTCATATATCCGCAGCCTCTGCGACAAGGGCGAAAACACCGAGGTCGAATTCAAAAGCGCCAAAGGCGGGTTTCCCGGCAGTCTGTGGGAAACATATTCAGCCTTTGCCAATACCAACGGCGGAATCATCGTTCTTGGAATAGCGGAGAAAGACCACAAGTTTTTCCCGGATGGCCTGGATAAAGAAACCGCCACAAAATACAAGAAGACATTCTGGGACGGCGCGAACAACAAAAACACGGTAAATGCCTGCATTGTGTCAGATTCCGATGTTCTTGAAGCCGAGTACAAGGGGAGCTATGTGCTGATAATCAAGATTCCCCGGGTCGAGTATTTTATGAGGCCAATTTATCTGACCTTGAACTTGTTCGGCGGCCACGTATATGTCCGTCGCCACGAGGGGGATTATAAGATTGATGACGCCTCTGTGAGAAGAATGCTGGCCGATTCTATGGTCACCGAGACTCCGTTGGACAAGAGAATATTTCCATACTGCAAATTCGAAGATGGCATAGACCAGAATACGGTCAGACAATACAGGCAGATCTTTGACAGCCACAATGACAAACATCCGTGGACGGAACTGCCGGATATGCAATTTCTTGAAAAGATAGGAGCTTACCGCAAGGATGACAAGACTTTGGAGGAAGGGTTCACGCTTGCCGGAATCCTGATGTTCGGCACGCAGAAAGGGCTGGAGGACGCAATGCCGTATTATTTCATAGACTATCGTGAGAAGTTGAGCGATGACCCTGCCATCCGGTGGACAGACCGTGTTTATCCCGACGGTTATTGGGAGCCGAACCTGTTCCTGTTTTTCAGCCGCGTATATCCGAAGATTCGCCAGGCTCTGCCCGTTCCGTTCAAGATGGAAGGCGTAGTCAGGATTGACTACACGCCGGCGCATAAAGCTCTGCGGGAAGCCATAGTCAACTGTCTGGTCCACGCCTGCTATGGGCTGATGCACAACATTGTGATTGAACGATATCCGGACAGGCTCGTTTTCCGCAATCCCGGGACAATGCTCATTCCGGTGGAGAAGTTCTTTGCCGGCGGCACTAGCATATGCCGCAATTCCTACCTTCAGAAGATGTTCGGTTTCATCGGATATGTGGAGCGTGCGGGAAGCGGAGCCGACACCATATTGCAGGGATGGAAGGAGAACAACTGGCCGAAACCTCAGATCCGGGAGCTGTATGACCCTGACCAAGTGGAATTGATATTGTATTTCGAGTCACTTGACACCAAGAATAAACCTAAGCGTGATACCAACGATGACACCAAGCGTGACACCAACAAACTTACTGATAGGCAGCGACTAATCTATAACATCATAGCTGCGGCTGACGCCAACGATGACGCCAACGATGACACCAACAGGATGACACCGACAAGCACATCCATCGCAGACGCGCTCAAGGTATCATTATCCACCGTCAAACGTGAACTTGACAAAATGAAGGATATTGGGGTCATCCGGAGAGTCGGGCCGACATTCGGGGGGCATTGGGAGATCGTAAAGAGATAGCCTATGACCATCCACGAACTCCTCAACATCCGCCTCGATGCCACCGGAGTCACAGATATGCTCAAGTGGCTGAAGGAAATTGACGGGAAGAACAAGAAGACCGGAGTCCACAAGACCCGCTCGCTCATAACCGTCAGAGACCTCATAAGCATCTGCGCCATCAAGATTGACAAGCCTAAGGTGCACATCGAGAAGATGAAAACTCTCTCTGAGAACCGCAAGCTGTACAATATGAAGGAACTCTCCGAACGTCTCGGCATCTCGCGTCAGATGCTTTACAACTGGAGGGATGAAGGCTGGCTCGTGATGGAAGAAGGCAAGGTTCATCTGCCCCGCACAAGGATGACTGTGGGATCACTATCTGCATCAATTGGTTTAGGACCTTCTGCCATAGGCTGTGTGGTCTGATTCTCGACAGTGAACCCAACTATACCCATCGCAGAAAGACATTCGCCCAGTTCTTTGGACAGCGTGTCATGGATATACTTTCGGGACGCTTTTCTAAGATTCTTGAGCTGCGTGTTATTGCCTGCTGTAGCGTAGGGTAGCTTCATCTCTTCAAGGAAAAATTGCCGGCCAAGAGAAAGGTCTATGTCTTCACTGAAACGCTCTATGATTGGCCATCCTTTGCTGATAGAGGTTCCGCCTTTGAAAAGAAGATAGTCGCTGCACGATGTTGTGAACAGCGCTTTGAGGACTGCTGTTACCCACCAATCCTTTTCAACTGCGCGGTCTTCAATATTCTTGCTGTCGCAGTGGTCTGAACGGCAGCAATTCGTTCAGACATATAGAGGTTTTGCCAAAGAGTCATTGTTTGCTGTTTTTTAGCGTTCTAACGAATACTTTACGAATCCAGGAAGGCATCACAGCCATATCTTGTTCTATTGTGTCAGGCTCTGGATGGCGTAGGATGATGTCTTGTATATGTGCCATGTCTTCTTCCAAAAAATTCTCCTCTCCGATTGATTTCAGCGCTTGAACAATCAGGCTCGTGTAACGTCCTTTGACTGCAAAATTCTTTGGAACGGCACGGCGGAATGTGATGGTTCGGTTCCCCAGTTTTATTATTCTTGCGGATCCGGAAGTGAGGAACACAGCATTCATTGGCACTTGAGTGGACAGCCCAAGGATATTCTGGGCTGTGGCCCCAGTAGGAATCACCTGTGCATTGTCTCGGCGTGCGATAGCCTGCGCTATATCTTCAATAGGAGGATAGACAAGTCCAAAACGGGTTTCCTTTGTTTTGAGATATACGCCCCTGGAAAGACGATGTATAATACCGTCTTTGGCCAAGGCCGATAGGATTTGGCCGACATATTCATCATCAAATTCAGGGAAACTGTTATTAAAGAACATAGTCCCGTTCGGAGCATCTTGAATCCTTGATTTGATGATATGTATAACATTGTTTTCCTTTGCTATAAGAGGACTTTTACTCGGTAATTTTTGCAAAAATACCGATAATTTCTCAAATGGGCAAATGGTCTTGAAATCTTTCGAATACTATCTGCCAGGTGAGGAACTTTTCGACCATCTCCATCTTGTTGAGATTGCGGACAATCGGTCAATCTGTTAGTAATTCACAAGGACCTATAAAACCTTTGTAGTCTTTCCTAACGTGGATGCGACATATAACTACAAGGACTACACCACGAAGGCATCTTTTAATGCAGGTTCTGTCATAAGACGGAAGGCGGATGGAGTTGTCGAAACAGGTGGCAGTGGAACAGGTAGCAGCGGAATAGCGACTATCAATTATCCAGAAGATTTTACTGATTAAGTGATTATTACGTCTTAGATGCTTTTTAAGACAGGAAAGGGCGTATCCCGTGAGGGGGTACGCCCTCTCTAGTGGTTTTTAAACAGCTTTTTAGCCAGTGCTCGTGCATGATGTCTCCGGCCGTTTTCGGTGAGTTTATAATCGCTTCACTAAACCTGATAAAGCAATTCAAGAAAGGTACATTCAAAAAAATAGGGATTATTTTATAACGATTGCTAAATTTGCAGGATTGAAGAAGAAAAGTATGAAACGTGTTTTATTCGGTCTTTTGTTTTTGCTCTGTGCGGCGTCGTATTCCTGCGGGGCGCAGGTCAGACATTATGATGTAAAGGTGGAAAAATCCTTTCCTCACGACACGAAAGCTTATACTCAGGGCCTGT
>CAVEIF010000037.1:8542-13224 GCA_963615835.1 Coprococcus eutactus
GCCTGTTTTTCCATGACGGGACCCTTTACGAAAGCACGGGCCAATACGGACAGTCTTCGCTCCGGACGGTGGACCTTAAAACCGGGCGGCCTATGGAGAATCTTCCCTTCAAGAGAAAATATTTCGTGGAGGGCTCTGTCATTCTGGGAGACAATCTCTATGTCCTGACCTGGACCAACAAGGTGCTTTTCATGTATGACGCACATACATTGGAGTATAAGAAGACTTATTCTTACCCGCGCGACGGATGGGGGCTTACGACAGACGGAAAGAGCCTCATAGCCAGCGACGGTTCGTCGAAACTCTATTTCCTGTCCGAAGATCTGAAACTTCAACGAACTCTGAACGTAACGCTTAACGGAAAGGCGGTGCGCTATCTTAACGAACTCGAGTGGATAGACGGACGCATCTGGGCCAATGTCTATACCGCCGACTTCATAGTCATCATCAATCCGCAGAGCGGAGCGGTGGAAGGACTTGTGAATTGTGAAGGCCTCCTTCCCCAGAATCTCCGCACGGAGGATACCGACGTGCTCAACGGCATCGCCGTAGATGAGGGAGGCAGAATTTATCTGACCGGAAAGAATTGGCCCAGGCTCTATCAGATAAGTCTTGTAGAAGAAAAAGAATAGATTTATATTTGCAGCCATAATTGCAGGGGTACTTTGGAAGGCCGATGAAGGCCGGAAAAGGTTGAGAGAGTCCCATTGAACCTGTCCGGGTAATGCCGTCGTAGGGAATGCACTCTGAAGCACTTGTGTGCTTGCCCCTTGCGTAATTGATTTATTATGCGAGGTTTTTTATTTATCGGTGCGGCAGCGCTTCTGGCTGCGCAGACAGGATCGGCCCAAGGGGTTGGTCCCGATGAAAAAGAAGAAAGACTTGACAGCGTGGTGGTCAGCGCATCACGCGCGGGAAGAAAGACACCGGTTACCTTCACCATGCTCTCCGCCGAGCAACTGAGGCGGAGTCCGTCGATTTCATCCCTCCCGATGACGCTTTCGCTGCAGCCTTCGGTAGTGGCGACCAATGAGGGCGGAACCGGTCTGGGCTATTCCAAGATGAGGGTCCGCGGGTCCAAAGGCTCTCAGATCAATGTTACCCTCAACGGTATCACGCTTAATGACGCTGAGTCGCAGGAGGTCTTCTGGGTTAATATCCCGTCGTTTAACAATATGCTGTCTTCCATACAGTTGCAGCGTGGGCTCGGCACCTCGGCCAGTGGCTCGGGGGCGTTCGGTGCCAGCATCAACATGAGCACGGCCTCGGTGGGAGACTCCCCGTTCGGATGGGCCGACATCTCACGCGGTGTCTGGAACACGAAGACGACCAGTGTCGGCGCCGCCACAGGATTACGTCCGAGCGGTTTTTATGCCCATTTCGCCTATTCCATGAACACGACCGACGGATATATACGTAATGCCTATGTGGACGCGCAGTCGCTTCTCGCCGTGGCGGGCTGGATGAAAGGTTCCAATTCCTTAAGATTCACCTATCTTCTCGGGCAGCAGCACTCCGGCATCACATGGGAGGGCATTCCGGCCTCGATGGTGGAGAAGGACAGAAGATATAATCCGGCGGGGGAGTACACGGACGCATTCGGGAACGTGCATTATTATGACAATGAAAGCGACAACTATTTGCAGCAGCATTTTCAGCTTAATTACACCCACCAGTTTTCAGATGCCCTTTTCTGGACCACGACCCTGAATTACACCGACGGACTTGGTTATTATGACCAATACAAGGCCGGGAAGAAACTGTCCAAATACGGTCTTGACGCGCCTGTGGAGATAGAAGGGGTAACATATAAGAAAGGGGATTTTATTCCCAATAAATATTCAGGGGCCGGCTATTATGTGGCCAATTCCAACCTTAAATATTCTTCCGGGAAGTTGAGCGCCGATCTGGGCGTGAGCGCTTCATATTATGACGGCGATCATTATGGAAAAGTGAAATGGTGCAGTCTGCTTGGGGATATGGACTACGAGTGGTACCGTAACAAGGGTATCAAGAGGGATGTTTCCGTGTCCGGACGTGCGGAGTATTCTTTCTCCGAACTTCTGACCTCGTATATCGATTTGCAGTACAGGCATATTGGCCTGGATATGTCCGGCAAGGACGATGAATTTTCGGATCTGACGTATTCTGTGGAGTGGAATTTCTTCAATCCCCGTATGGGACTGACCTTCACTCCGGCGGCGGGACACAAGGCGTACCTGAGTGCAGCGCTCGGACATCGTGAACCCGGAAGGAGCGATATCAAGGAGGTGATTGAAAGCAACAACGCCGGAGCGGAAAAGAGCGGACTTCTCCCGGAGAAAATGCTCGACTTGGAGCTTGGTTATCAATACACTGCGGACAGATTCAGTGCCGGGGTGAATCTTTATGCCATGGAGTACAGGGATATGCTCCTGGAGACGGGACGTCTTTCTTCTTCGGGCTATGCCATCAAGGAGAATGTCGGCAGGGCGTGGAGACGAGGCGTCGAACTGTCCGCTTCGTGGGCTCCCTTGCGCGAGTTGTCGCTGTTTGGCAATCTCACGCTCAGCGATAACAGGATCAGGGAATATCATGCCTACGTAACCAAGTATGACAATATGAATGACTGGAATGTCGTAGGCCAATTGGACGAGGTGTATAAGAACACCACCATGCTTCTTTCTCCTTCAGTCATCTCCGCCTTCGGGGTGGATGTCGCGCCTTTCTTTTTCTGCGCGCCTCTTTCGGATGTTCAGTTCCGCCTTCAGGGGAAGTATGTCGGAAAGCAGTATTGGGACAGCACCGGAAACGGTTCGCGCTCTCTTCCGGCCTATTTCGTAGCAGATGCGTCCTTGTCCCGTACTCTGCATTTCAGAGGAGGAAACACTCTTCTTCTGGGACTGTATGCTGATAATATTCTGAATTCGTACTATTGTGCGGATGCCTGGGTGGCAAGGTATTACTTTGTCGCAGAGAATACTTATTCACAGGATGAAGGCCTCTTCCCTCAGGCACCTATATCTTGTGTGTTGAGAGCCGTCTATAAATTTTAGTAAGCGGTAAAAAATAAGTTGATAAAGATATGACAGTATTTTCGAAAATAGAGGCTTTTTTGAAGAAGGAGTTTAGCGGTGCTAAATGACTGATGAAAGAAAGTCTATAGACCAAAAAGACAAACATAGATTACCAAGTTATTTTTTAACGATTACTTAGACGCATTAGTCAGTTTTAACGATTACTTGCTATATTTGTCGGCGATGGATGCTTGTACATATGATAAGATAAAATCTCTGCTTTATAGCGAAGTGAAGCCTGCGCTTGGATGCACTGAACCTGTCTCGGTGGCTCTTTGCGTGTCCCGGGCCGTGGATGCGTATGCTTCGGGTGCAGCTCCGGAAGGAGCGGACCTGACGGACGAGATAAAGAAGATAACGGTCCATGTCTGCGAGGGGATTCTTAAGAACGCCATGGGAGTGGTGATTCCCGGTACAGGTCAGATCGGTCTCCCGGTGGCTGTCGCCATGGCCGCCGTATGCGGGAATTGGCATTATGGCCTGGAGGTGCTTAAGGATTTGGATGAAAAAGCTATAGCGAAGGCTAAAGCTATGGTTGAGGCTGGAAAGGTGTGTGTCAGGGCGGAGAAGACAGAAAAGGTGCTTTATTCCAGGGCCGAATGTGAATTCATGGACGGGACGAAGAGCGTGTGCGTGGTGGAGGACGAGCACGATAACATAACATATGTCGCCTGCGGAGACAAGGTTATCTGGGATTCGGAAAAGAATGGACGCGAATCTTCCGGTGTTTCAGATGCCAAATTCCTGACACTTGACCTCATATATGAGTTCGCCTGCGGGGCTTCCCTTGAAGATCTGGGCATCATCCGCGAGCAGATAGAGATGAATTCCGCACTCAGCGAAGAAGGCTTGCGGGGTGATTACGGACTTGGGGTTGGGAAGAGCATAGCTGATGCGGACCACAGGGAAGTGTTCGGTTGTTCACTCAATTCGCGGTGCATGTCCGTAACGGCTGCGGCGTCGGATGCGCGCATGGCAGGCTGTCCGCTTCCGGCCATGAGTAATTCCGGCAGCGGGAATCAGGGACTTACGGTGTCTCTCCCCGTGATTACCACGGCGCGCTGTCTGGGCTCGTCTTCGGAGATGCTCGTCCGTTCGCTGACGCTGAGTAATCTGGTGGCCATACATATCAAGTCCTATCTGGGCAGGCTTTCGGCGTTGTGCGGGTGTGTGGTGGCCTCTACCGGTGCCTCCTGCGGGATAGTGATGCTCAAGGGCGGAGGCGTGGAACAGATGTCAAGCGCCATAAAGAAT
Source organism: Coprococcus eutactus (assembly GCA_963615835.1). Taxonomy (GTDB): domain Bacteria; phylum Bacteroidota; class Bacteroidia; order Bacteroidales; family UBA932; genus Cryptobacteroides. Next base: position 12,853 of record CAVEIF010000037.1, read on the forward strand.
ATGGTAAGCAGCATAACGGGGATGATATGCGACGGCGCGAAGGAAAGCTGCGCCCTTAAGGTGGCCAGCGGAGTGTCGTGCGCCGTGCAGAGCGCGGTATTGGCCCTTAAAGGGATATGCGCCCAACCTACGGACGGTATAGTGGATGCGGACATAGAGAAGACCATACGTAATCTGGGGAATATCGGCGCCGGCGGCATGAAAGACACCAATTCCATGATTTTGGACATAATGCTCTGCAAATGACCGTCAACCGGCATCAGTGTTCAGGGACGGCAGGTGGAAGTGCTGGATAGAAAAAGGGGGATAACTAATATTTTTTAGATACTGTCTTAAAAAACAAGTTTTTTTAACAAAGTTTCATCCTTTTGC
>CAVEIF010000038.1:0-13160 GCA_963615835.1 Coprococcus eutactus
TAGCGAGACTTTCCGCATCTGAAAAGAACATTCCGTTCTCACCATCGCGGATGATGTCAATTGCCACGCCTGTCTTCTGTGTCAGAAGACATCTACCGAGCATAAACGGTTCGGTTATGCATTGACCGTAAGTTTCCACATTGGTAGAAACGAGTGCGATGTTGCAGCTTTCATAAAGATCTAGAACATCGGACTTTGTAAGTCTGCCGGGAAATTCTACATATTCCCCAAGACCTTTCTTCGTCGTTTCTTGTATTACGGAATCACGTAGCGGTCCGTCTCCAGGGAGAAATAGCCGAGCTGTACGGTCACCGGTGCGATCCATATAGAGACGCAGCGCCTCCACAAGCATCATTTGCCTCTTGCCTTTCCTGAATTGCGCCGGAAACGCCATTCGTAGGGGTGCGCCGGAGATCTTGTTCTCAGTTTTGGCGTACTGGGACTGATTCATCATAAAGAAAACTATGTCAGTCTTGTACTTGAGAAAACTGAATTTCTTCGAGACATAGGAAGAAAGGCAGATCACCCTGTCGGCAAACAGCAGCAGTGCTGTTCCAATCATAGCGATTCCGAGAATGGATGCCATTCTGGAATTATGCCTGTAGCCGTGGATAGTGTAGATGATTTTCAGTTTTCTGAACTTGAAGTGACAGTATTTGAGATAAGACATAAGTGCCAGTTGCCAGTTGTTTTGAACATGGATGTGAGTGATTCTTTTTTCTTCTATGATCTTCCCTATGGCTACGGAGAGTCTTCTGAAGTTCCGATGCTCGTCCATGGAGTCAATTATTGTTATTCTTTCTCCTACTGCAGCTTTAAGTTTTTGATGCAGTCCTGGTTCCTGTTCTTTTTCGCTGGAAATGCAAAAGAGTTCGATGCTTTTTTCTCGGCTGAGTTCAATCGCTTGCTCCGTAAGAAGTTGCGTCAGTCCGATACCATAGTCGGAACAGAAAAGAAGTAAACGGGGTGTCATAAGTTTAGAAGTGGTTTAGATGTGATTTCTATATTTTTTATTGTTTACCGGAGATTTCTTCTTCTTCTTCGGACTCTTCGTCCGGCCTGCGGCGGGAGAGCCCGATCATCATCCCGTAGAATCCCCACGGCATCGAAAGAGTGGCCATAGAGTAGTTGACTGTGTTGTCGGAGTAGCAGGTGGCGGTGACTCCGAGGATGGTCGCCCCAGCGACCAGTGCGCACATCTGCGTCGCGACATCGGAGGTGGAGTGATATACCCGTAAGCAGTGTAGGAAGACGAAAAATACCATCAAGAGGTAAAGTACCAGTCCTATGAGTCCATTGTCGCATTTCATCTGAACGAAGTCGCTGTGAGTTGCCCTTAATCCGCCGAAGACCTTGTTAGTGTACATGTAGTTCTGGGCGGTGCCGGTGCCTGAACCGGTGAGTTTATGGGGCTGGTAAAAGTGTTTGTCCATATATTTCCACATGGACTTGCGCCCATTGGTCTCGACATCATCCATAGTCACCTTCCCTTGTTGGAAGCTCTCAAGCGTGATGCTCTCGTTCCCGTGGAACATCTTGTCGTGCAGGCTTGGGATGGTGAATACGGCGATGATTCCGGCCACGAGCAGTCCGAGCAGGATGGGGAGGGAGCGCAGACGATACTTAATGAAGAAAAACGCCGCCAGAGCTATGCCGGATCCCATTATGCTTGTGCGAAGAACCCAGACGAAGCAGGGAAGGAGGAAGACTCCGGCGAGGATGAGATATTTCCGTCTCTCGTTCGTAAAATAGGCGATGGCAAGACAGAATATCATTATGGAGATAAAGTGGATGGCCTGTGCAGTACCGTACCAGAACACTCCGGGGATGAGCAGACCTATGACAGGGACGAAGTTAAATATTATGCAGATGAAAGCCACGCTTACCGCCGTCAGACCGGCTTTGAGGAAGACCTCCGGGTAGCGCACGGCTGCGGAGGCGAAGAGACAGAGGAGGAACGGGTAGATGTATTTCAGCACGACTCGCAGTCCGTAGGCTGCGGATGGGCTGTATAGGCAGCCGATGACGAGCCAGAGGAGGTAAATCGCATAGACCACTAGAGCGGTGCTCCATACCGGGCGCTCGCGGGTGGCGAATATTCCCAGGATACAGAGAATCTCCAGCACCAGAAGCCTGAACGCCATGAGGTCGATTCCGATCGAAGGAGCGTTCAGAGCCAGCAGCCCTGTGGAAAATGTCAGCACCCAGAACGCCTCAGGTCCGTCAAGGGTCATCTGCACCGTACGGTCAAGCGGGTGGCGCATCGTCACAGCCTTGGAGTAGAGAAATTTAACTCCGTAGAAGGTGATGAGCAGGAAATATAGATAATTCAGAAATATCATAGCAGGGCGATTTTTGAATACAGCGCCGTGATGAGGCGCCCGTAGCGGTCCGTGCTGAACAGTGCGGCGCGGCCGGCTGCTGCGGCGGACATCCTGGACAGGCGCTTACGGTCATCGAGCAGCGTAAGAACTTTCGTAGCGATGTCTTCGGTATCTTCCGGGCGGTGAAGCAGTCCGGTTTTTCCGTCTGTCACCACTTCGGGCAGTCCTCCTACATTTGAGACTACGGGCACGCAGCCTCGCGCCATCCCCTCGATGGCCGTCAGTCCGAAGCCTTCGCTGCGCGATGGTATAAGCAGTATGTCGATTCTGTCATAATAGTCCTGAAGATGTTCCTGCGTCTGTCTGCCTGCAAACGCGACACAGCCCTTTAATCCCGCTTCCGCCGTCTGCCTTTCCATTAAAGTCCGCTGCGAGCCCTCTCCGACTATGAGCAGCCTCGTGCCCGGCATTCGAGCATACACCTTGGCAAAGGCCGGAACGACTAGATCCGTTCCTTTTATCTCCTCCAGTCGGCTTACCACTCCCAGCGTCAGAGGACGGGCGGCCCCGTCTTCAGGTGGGGTCTGCTTCATCTGCGCTTTAGTGTTTTGTCGTGTTTCCGCGTTCTGCCCGAAGCTTTGTTCTGTCCGTCCTGAAGTTAGTTCTATGTAGTCCGGCAGGCAGTTCCAGATTGTGAAATGGTTGCCTTTTTTCGTGAGTGCGGTCTCTTCGTCGAAGAGTAACGAACTTCCGAAGAAGGAGCATTCAGCCCTCTCTGTGATACATGTGAAGGCTGTCAGCAGACGGCGTTGAAGAAACCGGACCAGACGCAGGGACGGATAGATGTCGCCGGCGGTATGTGCAGTGGCAAGCACTTTCCTGACGCCGAGCAGACGCAGGATGACAATAGGGATTGCCCCCGGAGCCATATATTGCACGTGCGCCACATCCGGCCGGAAACTTCGCACGACCCGGCGCAGCCCCTTGAAAAGGAACACTGTCGTCGCCGCCGCTCCTGCCGGCCTGCTGCCCGAAGCGATGTTTGAAATGTTACCTGTACTGTCTTCAGAAACGGCATCGAGGGAATTCCCCGAATGGTCGCCAAGGAGAACCACCCGGCTGCCGGCCTTGCGGTAATGCTCCACCATAGGAGCGCAATACTCGAAGTAGCAGACGGTTACAACCTCGTGCCCCACCGCCGTAAGGGCCTTCACGAGGCTCAATGTCTGGATTTCCGTCCCGCCTGTCATCAGACAGGGGATACAGATCATTACTTTCATAGTTATGTATTATTCGAAAGATCGACGAAGGTCAAATCTTTGTAGAATTGATGCGGCGGGGCGATTATTCCGCAGCGATGACCCAGTTCTCAACGGTGCGGGTGTCGCGATCCATATTGATGCCGACCTTGACTATGCGGCGGCCGTCACTGCGGTAGGCGGCTGCATAGCCCTTTTCATCAATCTGCCGCAAGGCGTCCTCCGCGCTTCCGCCCGCCTTTAGCTCAATTATGTAAATCGTGTCAGGCATAAACACCACGACATCCACCCTTCCTCCGGAGACCTTCACCTGAGTCTGGACATAGACATTGAGCATAGAGAATATGAGATAGAAAGTGTATTCATAGAACCCTTCGGCCGTAGCCGCCTCCGCAAGCTTTTTCTTGAAGCCTTCGACGTACGGAATGCCCGCAAGATAAGACTGCATCTGACGCAGAGCAAGGTCGATGTCATTTGCGAGCAAGGCCTTCCAGAACTTCAGTGCAAAGCCCGTCTGTACATCCGTGCCTGTCACTCCGGAGTAAATCGGAAGCAGACCCTTGACATAGCCCACGCGGACTTCTTCGTTCGGAAGGGACAGGGTGTATATTCCCGTGAGACGGTCATAGTCCTTTATCGTCAGATAGCCCGTCTGGTACAGCAGGGGCAGCGCGTCGTGCATATTCTCGGTCGGCTGGTCGAACGCGTCGGCGGGGACTTCGAGCCTCTCCAGAGAAGTGATGTCCGTCCCGAAACGACGCAGCTGGTTAATCAGGTAGGTCGGAGTGCCGCTACCGAACCAGTAGCTATCAACCTTGCGTCGCTGAAAGCACTTGAGCAGGCTGAACGGATTATACACCTCCGGAGAGTCCTCTGAAAAATGGTAGCCGTCATATTGAAGTTTCAGCTTCGCATGCATCTCCTCCGCAGACAGTCCGTACGCCCCGGCCAAACCTTCCACATCCTCACGGAGTACAGTGCCGAGTTCCTCCTCCGTTATGCCGCAGATGGCGGAATAATGCGGGTCGAGCGAGAGATTGGAGATGTTGTTTATCGTCGAGAATATGCTGAGCTGCGAGAATTTCGTGATGCCGGTGATGAAACAGAACCTGATGTACTGCTCGTTCGCCTTTAGAGGCTGGTAGAACTCGCGCATCACCGTGCGCATCCCGTCCAGATTGTCCCTGTCATGGAGCACGTCGAGCAGCGGCGCGTCATATTCGTCTATGATTACGGCCACCTGACTGCCGGTTTCGCGGTGCAGACGGCGAATCATCCCGTCCAGCACCTCGCCAGGGGTTACCTCGGCCGGGTTCTCCGCATAGCAGTCCAACCGAGAAAGCAGCAGACGGAGAGAACGGCGAAGCTCAGATGGAGACTCCTTGTCCTTCGCGGTGCTCAGGTCGATGTGTATTACCGGATATTCCCGCCACTCCGTCTCCTTCTCCATTATCTTCAGCCCTGCGAAAAGTTCCTTCCTCCCCCTGAAATAGGACTCGAGCGTGGAGGTGAGCAGGGATTTGCCGAAGCGCCGCGGACGACTCATGAAAACAAAGGTCGCATCGTGGGCAAGTTCCCACACGAGGTCAGTCTTGTCCACATAGATATAGTCCTCTTTGACAATCCTTTCAAAGGTCTGTATCCCCACCGGATATTTTCTTCTCATCTGTTCCATAAGGCACTTCGTTTTACGTTACTGACAATCCTTACAAATCTACGATTTTTCCGTATCCCGTGCAAATGAGCGGAGGACGGCTCATCTTAATTTCAGTTTGCGTGTCATTGCTGCGAATTTCTGCCTAATGCCGGCCGGTATTCTGAAATATGGTGCCGGATCCTTCCGGTTCCAGAACAGAAAGGAATCTGTTCTAAAGACGTCCTTCAACCACTTGAGAAGCGGAATGTTCCCATTAAGGACATTAAGCAGGTCCGTCCGCTCGTCCATGAAGACAATGTCCTTCAATGTGGGTTTCAGACCGTATTCTCCGCCGGTGGCCCAATATGCGGGCATATTGAAGCCTGCGGCCGTCGTGCAGTAGCCGTATGCTCCGTTGCGGAAATTGCACTCGATAAAATACAGCTCGCCCCGGTTCAGGATGAAGTCCGTGTCGAAGATGCCGACATAGCCCGTTGCCAGAACATATCTTTTCAGAGCGTCATAGTCGAACTTCGTGTCGTTCGGATGATAGATGCCGAAATTATTGATATTCATCAGATTCCGAATCTTGTCGATGTAACTGTGAATCTCCACCCTTCCGTCCGGAAATGCTATGCCCGTGATTCCGAGCTCTTTCTTGTCCGGGTCGCAGAGATATTGCTGTACAAGCATTTGCGAATAACCCTTACCCTCATATTCTGTCACCGCCGCAGTCAGTTCCACGCAGTCCCGGCATATCCTTATGTCCGATTTCTCCCCGTCTATGCTCCTGACCGGCTTCATAATCACAGGATACTTGATTTCCCTCCCGGAAATGTCCTCCTGACGCTCAAGCACGAATGTTCCGGGCACATTCAGTCCGGCCTCCTTTGCTGCGCGCGCCATCTCGGACTTGTCCATAAGACGGGACATATTTCCGCCGGAGCCGGACAGTTTTACATTGGGCGGGAAAGCGTCGAAATTCCTGTCGATTATGCAGTCCGGCACATCGGCCGTCGGAAAGACGACGACATCAGCGTCGAAACTCTTTCCTATTCGGACTATTTCTTCGACTATCGCCTTCTCCGTAAAATCAATCTGCCGCCATTCCTTTATGTACCTGCTTTTCTGAATCGGAAAGACCAGTTCTCTCCCAGGCGTGACATAGACGGAGCCTATGCCGGCTTCGCCGCAGCTTCTTATGACACCGAGGTCGTTATAGGAGCCTATGCCTATGACGACCGCTACCATATTCCGTCTCATGACGCCTCCTTCTTATGCTCAGAATTTCCGGAGCGTGTTACCTTGAAATACAGTTCGCGGTGCCAGCGGTTCGCACGGAGGAACACCGACGGAAGCACTCCGCTCCACGGCTTGCCGCAGGGGGCGAGCGCTGTGGTGTAGATGTTCATCGCCGCCAGCTTGCGGCTGTGCTCTTCGCGGGTCATCTTCAGCGTAAGGGCGTTGCACCAGTTGAGATGGCGGACATTATAGTACCACATCCAGACGCAGTACTCATAGACAGCAAGCCCCTCAGTAAGTTCATTCGCGAGTTCAAGACCCATACTCCGAGCCGCCAGATGGTCAGGCCAGCCCTCGCCACTATGCGGAACGAACACCGCCGCAGGCTTGACGCGGTCGAAAATCTCCTTCAGCCGCCCGAAGTTCTCCGCATCTTCAGAAGAGATGCTCCCGTCGGTAAAGTCCAGAAAATGGATGTGTCCTTCGGGCAGATCTACGGCTTCCGCAGCCTTGAGGGTCAAATTACGGCGCTGAGCTATCAGAGTGTCTTCGTCTAGATCGCAGCAGCCTCTATGACTGCCCCCCACCTGAGAGGACGACGACCTCGGGGGCGTTCCCAAGCCGCACGAGCCGCGTAATCAGCCCTGCGCAGCCAAGAATCTCGTCGTCCGGATGAGGCGCAAGAATCAGTATCGGTCTGTTTTCTGCCGCGCACAGTTCCCGCCGCTGCGCAGACGCAACACCGCGCAGCGCCAGCAACCGCAGAAAGCGGATGATGTCTTTGATGAATTTCATATTAAAGATTTGTCGTTTGTCAGATTTGCGGGACGGGCTCATCCCAGAAGCCACCTTCCGAAACGGGTGCGCAGGCAGAGCATTGTCAGCAAAGCGGATATGAAGAATGTTGACAATGTGAACAATGCCGGAAATAGGATTATATGGTTCGCTGCGAATTCTTCTATCGGAAACAGCCGCTTCACGGTGGACGAAACGAGATAGGCTTCGACCCAGTTGTGAAAGATATATATTCCGAAAGTGAATGAACTGAGTTTCAGCAGCAGAGGGGTAAGCCGCAATTTCTCCCACGGGATTCTGCGGAACAGATACCACAAGGTGATTATCGATGAACAGCCTCCGACTATCGACGAGATGCTCTTTTCTCCATAGGCGGATGGGAAGAATATGACTGAAACCAGATAAACTGCCAGCATCAGCCACACCAGACGGTACTTTTTCATAACCGCATCAATCCGGCTCTCATACTTGCGCAATAGGCTTCCAAGCACACACCAGCACATCATCGAGGTCAGATGGCTGAGTCCGAATACATGCGGAAGGATAGTAGTGTCCCCCCCCTGCCGGCCTCTGATGAGGTAAAGGGCGAAAGATGCCAGCAGAACGGAGACCGCCACCCATGGTTTTTCTGAGAATATCAGATTACGCAGCAGATACACTGCCATCAGCGTACACCAGAGTCCCGGGAGGAACCATAGATGCCAATAGTTCCCGGAATAGAAGGGAGAAAGGCTGAATCCGCTGTAGGTGGCCATCATAATAGGCGTGAAAAAGTAATATGGAACGCCGAGTCTGCGGAACTTGTCCTTCGCCGCCTGCCACAGCGAAGCGTACTTGCCCTTCAGTAGCTGCATAGTGAAAAGATAGCCGGAGATGACCATAAACAGGGGCATCGCCACATTTATCGGTATGCACTGATTGAAGTACCAATATGTCTCTTTATATAAGGACGGAAGAGGAGGTGGAAGATGCTGTGCATAGCACATCCCATAAGCGTGAAAGGCCACGACTATGAAAATGGACAAGAGCCGCAGCATCGCTATGTCCACTCTGAAACCTTTTTTCAAACCGCTTGTCATCATCACAGGTTAAAGTCATCGCGCAATATGGCTGCGAATTTGGCCGCTCCGAATTCGTTCAGATGAGAAGAATTGTAGAAGTCGTCCTCCTGAAAACGGGTGTCGAAAGTATATTCGCGGAAGAGAACATTGTCGTATCCTTTCTCGACTTCTCCGACAAATTCGCGAAGCACCGCCCTTCTCCTCTCGTCAGTGGCTTTTTGCGCGGTTTCGAAATAAGGGGTGGCCAGCAGTATCAACCGCGCACCCTTGCTCTGGCATAGTTCCGCTATCTTACGGACATTCCCTACATTATCTTGGAACGCGAGTTTAGCGTTACCGAGTCTGTCCTCAATTTCGCCGGGTATGTGCACCTGTTTCCAGTTTTCTCCACGATTGGAAAGAGACAACCTTTCAAATCCCAATGTGTCACAGCCTATACCTGTGTTGTCATTATTGAAGAGCCGGCTGATGGTATCCGCTTTCAGCCAGACTGTCTCAGGCCAGTAAATCCAATCGCCGGGATTCTCGATAACACCCATATATTTGAGATACTTGCATTTCTCTGACTCCTTCATACGGTAAACCAGGTCAGTTCTGCTCAACGGATAGGCATAGCCTTCGTAGAGCTGGCGATAGGCTATCGGCATGATCACAGTCTCCAGATTTGTGCAGTCCGGCAGATATTTCTCACAAACGGCTCTGGTGATGCACATCATCTGACCATTTACGGCCATGTTGAAACAGCTGTCGCCTATCTCTGCCGGGTCTATGCCATTGGCAGCATTGGAAGCACCTATAAGCAGTGTCTTGACATCTGCGGCATTTTTCTCCATATACGCTTTCTTATAAGAAAGTTCATTGGGCTGACGGAGAAGTACGAACTCTACTGCGGAGATAAGCGATGCCAGAATAATTCCTATTGCCAATATCTTTTTAACAAAATTTCCCATCGAAATCAGAATTGAAAATATATGAACTCCGAGAAATCGCCTCGATATGTCATGATCAGCACCACAAGGGCGAGATAGACAAGCCAGCGGACGGCGCGCCACGGGACCTCCCTTATTTTTGCCAGAGTGTATTCCTCATTGCGCATGGGCCATTCGGCCAGCAGCAGTGCGAACGCCAGTACATCTATCACCTTGCTCATTCCAGGTATGCTTACATTCCAGGGCTGAGTCGGGGAGACGATGTGCCGGATGTAGTCGAACGCGGAAGGGACATCCTTCGCGAAGAATATGACATATCCCACGCCGACTATCAGATAGACGCAAACCATCCTGCACATATCCGGCAAGAGCGGCAGACCGTGTCCGTTGTCCGTCAGTTTCTTTTTCTTTCCGAACTTGCCGGAGAAAATCAGAGGGATGAAGAACAGGGTGAAATAGAGCCCGAACACGGCGTAAGTCCAGTTGGCCCCGTGCCAGAGTCCGATTACGATCAGATTGATACAGACTGCAAGAAGAATTCCCGTTTTGCCCAGATTGCGGAAACGGACATTCAGCGGCATAAAAATAAACTCTGTAATCCACGAAGTCAAGGACATATGCCACCTGTTCCAATACTCTGCTACATTTCGGGCCAGAAACGGATGATTGAAGTTCCGTGTGATGCGGAATCCCAGCAGTTTGCCGATTCCTATCGCCATATTGGAATAACCGTCGAAATCGGCATAGACTTGAACAGGATACAGAAGTATGACCCATACGAGCTGCGTCGGGCTGAAAGACGTATAGTCTGCCCACACGGTATTGGTGTAACTTGATATGCTGTCTGCTATCACCATCTTTGTGAATACGCCCCATAGGATCTGACGACATCCGTCGACCGCCAGAGACTCGTCGAACGGGCGGGTGTCGCGAAGCTGCGGGATGAACTTGGCAGGCCTGTCAATAGGACCGGACAGGATGGTCGGGAAAAACGTGATGTAAGTCGAGAACTCCAGATAATCGGTGCACGCGTCAATCTTCTCGCGGTGGATGTCTACGATGTAACTTATGAGCTTGAAGGTGAAGAAGCTCACACCCACAGGAAGGATTATGTGCAGCGTGCTCCACGAGACATTGAACCCTATGCTGGTCAGCAGCGCGGACACCGATTCGCCGAAGAAGTTGAGGTATTTGAAATAGAGCAGGATTCCGACTCCGGCCACGACCCCGACGGTCGTAATAGTCGAAGCCCGCCTTTCTTTTCCCGACGACATCGACGACTTGAGCCACAGACCGAGGCCGTAGAACAGAGTCGTGCATGCGAGCAGAAGGATAGTAAGAGTCCAGTCCGAGAAGCCATAGAAGAAGTAGCTCGACAGTGTGAGCCACAGGTTACGGCTTTTCGGAGAACGGTGTACCGCCGGCAGATAGTAGACGGCGAACACTGCGCAGAAGAACAGCAGGAATGTAAAGGAGGTGACGGTCATTGTCTCAGATTCTCTCCATTATGGTGTCAACCATCTGGCCCACATTGCTCCACTTCATAATCTCGCGGGAAGTAAACTTGATACCGAATTCTTTCTCGATGGCCACGATGAGCTGTATGTGGCTCAACGAATCCCATTCGTCGATGTCATCGGCGCAGGTGAGTTCATTCAGCCTGACATCTTCAACATCAAGCACATCGCTGAAAATCCCGTTCAGTTTTTCGAATACGTCTTTTCTTTCCATACTATGATCATTTATTATTACTTGTTTCGACAAATTCAATGAAACCGGTTTCGGAGCTCCACAGATAACAGACTCTCCGCCCGTCGAAGGCCGGTGCGGCCAGAGGCCGGAACATCTGCACGAACCTGTCTCCGTCTCCGAGTTCCTTCAACATAAGATCCAGATTTTCCACTTCATAGCAGATATGATAGGGAATATTCCCCCCCCTCCGGAACATTTTTTCATCAGCTTCAGAAGACTCCGGTTGTTCTCATAAGGCCGGACAAGCTCGATCTTTACAGCGTCCTTTCTTGTCAGAAAGCAAACGCTGCATTTCTGCTCCTCGAACTCGACCACCGGCTGCCTTTCATAGCCGAGATCCTCGAACGCCGTGGCGGACGAATCGATGTCCTCCGTAAGATATCCTATGTGGTCCGTCTTCATTGTTCTTTCCGCCTGATGTAACATTCTTTCTCCTCATACCCCTCCACATCCAGAATCCAGCGGGAAGTTGCCGCGCCGTCCAATTCCTCGAAACCGAGATTCCGATAATGATCTTTCACCATCGAGTTCTTAAGGGTCGGGAGATATTCTCCGATGATGTATCTGTAGCCTTTAGCCTTGGCAGCCCTGACCATCTGGTTGAGGGTGAAGTTTTCCATGCCTCTTTTGAGGACGCGGCAGGACATAAACCATGTGTCCACGAACAATGCTTCGTTTCCTCTTGCAGATTGCGCTTTCTTCATTATCACGACCGCGATCAGACCATTGTCTCCGAACTTGTCTTCGAGAGTGAAGCTTATGCCGATCGCATCCGGGTCTGCAGCGATTCTCTCGATGTCCGCATCGGTGTACCGGACGGTTCGCAAGTTGAACTGGTTGCTGCGCTGGCTGAGCTGCGCGATGCGGGGAGTGTTGAATTTCGTGAACCCGCTCACGACGCTCACCATATCCAGCGACTTCAGGAAATCAGACTCATTGGTGAAAGTCCGGCTCAATGACACGCGCTTAGCCTCCACCTGATATTGTTTAGTGCGGTCTTTGTCCAGACTGCTGTATGAGGCGGTTTCGAACAGATTCAGGGAATAAAGATACTCCAGATACTCGGCCGGGTCTTCCGGAAGTTCCGGTACCGTGATTCCCGGAATGTTCTCGCGCACGATGTTCCTTTCGAACGGGTTGTCGTCCAGAAATACCATACTGTCGAAACTTATGTTCAGAATGCTCTGTATCGTGCGGATGTTGTCGACCTTGGTCTCCCAGTTGGCCTGGAACACCGCGATGTCGTCAAGCCTTAGCACCATATCCGGATGCTTCTCAAAAGGCTCTTTCGCCGTGTCCTCATTGTTCTTGGACGCGACACAGATGATGATGCCGCGCTGCTTCAGCTTCCTGACCCACATCTGGAACTCCGTGAACGCCTTTCCGATGCCCAGACCGTGTCCCAGCTGTATCCCCTCCAGTCCGTCATCTCCAATCACCCCGCCCCACAGAGTGTTGTCAAGGTCAAGAATCAGACACTTCTTAAACTGTCCCTTCACTGCACAGACGATGTCCATCACCCGGCTCGCTACATAAGGCAATGCGTCCACAGAAAGCACCATTTCCGTACTCGTGTAGACATTGGGCGCGAACATCATGTCCCGGCCGAACTTGTTCTGCAAGGCGGCGATGTCGCAGATGAAGAAATCCGGCTGCCGGGCAGAAAGTTTCATCAGGTAGAAATTGAGCTTGCGCACCTGGAAGGTGAAGGAAGACTCGATCTTGTTGGCATAACTGCCGAGAACGGTGTCCTCGATTTCAGGATAATTGAAGCATATTATCTTCTTCCCTTTCAGCGCGGGATTCCCGCAGATGGCTTCCAGGAAATCTGTTCTTTCATCAGCGAGAGCCGTCTGTCCGGCCGCGTCCAGCATAGAGTGGCGTTCACCGAGTTTGTGAGTGCTCTGGAACAGCACGATGAAGTCCGCATCAAAGCGGTACAGTTCGCTTGAGGGGTCGAGCAGCTGCCGATCCACCTGGTTGTATTCCGCCTCAAACAGTTCTATCCTGAATCCGCGCTCCACCCCTGTTCCGCAGATGGCGGTGCACAGAAGCTGCGTCGCGGTGTCGCCTACTACGGCCACCCGGACGGCGGGCAGGCCGGAGACATCCTTTTTCAGACTTCGTTTCAATTCTTTGAATGTCAGCATAAGTTGTGTTTT
>CAVEIF010000039.1:0-13084 GCA_963615835.1 Coprococcus eutactus
TCCACGCATCTGCGTATATTTTCACTTGTCCTCTCCCCTTCCAACGGAACTTGCAGAGAACATAGGCCCAGATTATTCTCTATGTGCTCGATGAGCGAGGCAAAGTCATTACCCGTAACCACATACAGACCGGCTATCATAAGCGATTCCGCCTTGCTGCCCTCAGTCTTGTTCTCCGTAGTCTGGAAAGATTCATCCGGATTGTCCGAAAAGCAGTTGAGGTTCAAGCAGTCATTCCAGTCCGCGCGCCCTATGAGAGGCAGGCCATGAGGGCCAAGATTTCTGCCCGTATATTCAAAGCTTATGAAAAGGTGCTCAAGAAGCGTCTTTTCTGAGCCCGGGACATTGTCGAAAGGTACCATCTCATCCAAGATGGAGAAATCGCCTGTCTCCTTAAGATAAGCCACTGTCCCGAAAATAAGCCAGAGAGGGTCATCGTTAAATCCTCCTCCTATGTCATTGTTCCCGCGCTTGGTAAGAGGCTGATACTGATGATAGCATCCCCCGTCCGGGAACTGCGTGGCTGCGATGTCCAATATGCGGGTGCGGGCACGCGACGGAATCTGATGCACAAACCCCACAAGGTCCTGATTGGAATCCCTGAAGCCCATACCGCGCCCGATTCCGCTTTCAAAAAAGCTTGCGCTGCGGCTCATATTGAACGTCACCATGCATTGATACTGGTTCCAGACATTCACCATACGGTCCAATTCCGGAACCTCCGACTCCACCTGAAAACGTCCCAGAAGATCGTCCCAATAATCCTTCAGCTGAGCAAAAGCCTTCTCAACCTGCTCCGAAGTGCTGAAGGCCGACAGAATATCGTAAGCCGCGCTCTTGTTTATCAGATCCGAACATGAATTGAGCACAGGACCTGCGAAAGGAGTATCCTTTACCTTGTTTCTGAGACTGTCAAGTGCCTTCGCATCAAGCTGCTTTTCGAATTTGCATTCGTCGGGCATCTCCACATAACCCAAAGTGAAGACCAAATCCCTGCTCTCTCCCGGCTCAAGACTGAGCGAAAGACAGTGCGACGCCACAGGACTCCACCCATGCGCCAGGGAATCAGAGCACCGGCCTTCCGACACGCGCTGAGGCGCCTCGAAACCGTTATAAAGCCCCAGAAAAGACTCCCTGTCCGTGTCGAACCCGTCAACAGGGGCGTTCACTCCATAAAAAGCGTAATGGTTACGCCTTTCACGATATTCGGTCTTATGATAAATGACACTGCCCTGCACCTCCACCTCCCCGGTAGAAAGATTGCGCTGGAAATTCTCCATGTCGGTCGCGGCGTTCCACAGACACCACTCCACGAAAGAGAAGAGTTTGAATTCTTTCCGGGAAGTCCCCGTGTTGGTAAGGCGCAGACGCTGCAGTTCACACCTATATCCTACAGGCACGAAGAACAGAAGTTCCGCGCGCAGGCCGTTTTTCTCTCCGGAAATGCAAGTATAACCCATTCCATGACGGCACTCATAAGCATCGAGCGGAGTCTTGCAAGGTTTCCAGCCGGGATTCCAGACAATATCCCCGTCCTTTATATAAAAATACCTCCCGCCGCCATCCATAGGCACGCCATTATAACGGTAGCGCATAATCCTGCGGAATTTGGCATCACGGCAGAAGCAATACCCGCCGGCGGTACCTGAAACAAGCGAAAAGAAATCCTCCGTGCCGAGATAATTTATCCACGGCCAGGGAGTGGCAGGGTCAGTTATCACATATTCCCTGCGCTCATCGTCAAAATGTCCGTATGTCTTAACCATAGCTTTACAAAAATGTCCAATTTCTCAAATTTACCGGATTTTGACGACACCGGATATACTCAAAATACAAAATGCCGCGGACAGAAGCCTAAACTATTTCCGGGCCAATGCCTTATTCCTGTCTATGATGGCCTTGAGCCTTTCCACGGACTGCGAGGTATAGAATCCGTCAGGCTCCGTATGCAGGCAATAATCCACCAAACGATCTATTGTACTTGTAGCCACATGCATACGGGTATCACAGGAAGCATAGTAAATATATACCTTGCCATCTTCGTCAGCGACCCAACCGTTTGAGAAAAGCACGTTCATCACGTCTCCCACGAACTCTTCCCCTTCCGGAGCCATGAAGAATCCGGCAGGTTCCGCGATTACCTTAGTCGGATCCTCAAGAGAAGTCATATACATATACAGAACGTACCTCAGACCCGACGCACAGCCGCGCACGCCGTGGGCCAGATGAAGCCAGCCGCGTGAAGTCTTGATGGGAGCAGGACCCTCGCCGTTTTTCAACTCCTTGATGGTATGATAATTACGGAAATTGATTATCTTTTCCTCCTTTACCTCGGCATTACAGATGTCGTCTATCAGTGCCCAGCCTATTCCGCCACCTTTTCCGGCATCTATGAAGCCGTCCTGAGGACGCGTGTAGAGAGCATATTTTCCATTGACGAATTCCGGATGCAGAACGACATTACGCTGCTGCGAAGCGGACTTCAAATCCGGAAGCCGCTCCCAAGTCAGGAAATCCTTCGTACGTGCTATGCCGGCGCAAGCCACGGCCGAAGACAAGTCACCCTCGGGAGCCGACGGGTCCTTACGCTCCACACAGAAAAGCCCATAAATCCAGCCGTCTTCGTGAGCGGTCAGACGCATATCATAAACGTTAGTCGCCTTCTCTCCGAAGTCAGGCATGGTTACAGGATAGTCCCAGAACCTGAAATTATCCACTCCGTCAGGACTTTCGGCCACGGCGAAGAACGATTTGCGGTCCGCTCCTTCCACCCTTACGACCAAAATATATTTTCCGTTCCACTTGATAGCACCTGAATTGAATGCCGCATGTATGCCAAATCTTTCCTCCAGATAAGGATTGGTCTGAGGATTAAGATCATATCTCCAAAAAAGCGGAGCGTGTTCTCCCGTAAGGACAGGATTCTTATAACGCTCATACACTCCGTTCACATAGACCGGTTCATTTTTAAGAGTCATCAACTCTTCGTGCCTGGCATTGAGCCATGCAAGTCTTTCCTGAAAATTCATAATACTCTGTATATCTTTCATTTTCCCAAGTTCCTCAAGCTGCACACCTGTGGGACCGAGATCAATTACTCTCCTAAGAATATGGTCCTGCCGTCGTTATGGAACCTGACAAAATCATCTGCATCCGCAGACCCCGGGAACGGCGCATAGTAATGTCCCGGCTTATCCCAAGCGTTTCTCCACGTAAGGACATAACAAACAGGATAATCCTTGACGGTGCGTAAAAGCACCTCCGTCCACCACGACGGATTAGGGATGCCCTCGAAGCCCGTCTCAGTTACGGCGATGAGCTTTCCCCGCTGCGAGGCGAACTCATGCATATATGCCAAATCTGCCGCAAGAACTTTCTTATAATGCTCATCCGCCAGGGCAATGTCTCCTTCTTCAGGGAGAAACTCATAATGGTCAACCCCCAGAATGTCTATATATTCATCGCCCGGATACCGGCTGAAATATTGCTCCTTACTTATCTCGGAATTAGGCGAATAAGCCCAAAGAAGATTATCCAGCCCCCGCTGCCTTGTAAAATAGTCATAAGTCGATGCAAAAAGCTCCTTATACTGCTCCGCGGTACATAGATTGCCTCCCCACCAGAACCAGCTTCCTATATTTTCATGCCAAGGACGGAAGATTACAGGGATACGGCGCCCCTTCGAATCACGCAGCGAATCCATGAAATCCGCGGCCTTGCCAAGCCAAGAGATGAACTTGTCATGGTTCTCACCACCTTCCAGGACAGAAGCCACGACTTTATCGCTCGATGTGTCCCAGGAATCACCTCCGGTAAGAGGGTTTCTCATATGCCAGGAGAATGTCACGATACCTCCCGCCTCGCTGTGACTTACAGCAGCGCGACGCATAAGGGAGAAATCGACACCATCCAGATTGGCACTGTCGCCAAGTTCTATTCCGCCCAGGTCAAAACCCACGATGGCAGGAAAGGAACCGCACACGGAAAAGACATCACTTCGGGAAAGATCATCTTCTGAAGGATTCTCCACTTTCCAAGTATGTCCATAAACCAGGTCATCCTGATGGGCATAATAGAATTTACCGCTCTGAGCCGCAGTGGAAAGCGCGTTTCTCAGTTCGAGAACACCGTCTGCGGTATGCGTCCCGCATCCCGATAAAAGCATCATAGCCGACAAGGCCAAAATCGAATTCACTGAATATAACTTCATAACTTTCAATTATTTACTATATAACACGGCGGGCAGCGGACCAACAGCGGTCTAATTCACAAAACCTAAACCACGCCTTTCGTCCTACTATGGCGCCGCATTATAAACTGAACGCAGAGTGTAATCCCCGGACGCATTCGATATTGCACGGCTCATAGCCTCCACCATAACCTTACCGTTATTGATATACTCCCCATCGGTGTGCCGAAGTACAGCACTTGTCTCCTTTCCGGTTCCTACAGCCCCATTATCCCAATAAAAAGGCGCGATAGCGTAATTCTTACAAGCCTTGCAGAAAAATTCAATATAATATTTCATGAAAGCGACCTGCCTTTCCGTCGCTCTGTTCGAACATCCGGTCTCCCCGAAATACACAGGAATACCATTGTCCACATATTTGGTTTTAACCCTGGCCAACAGTTCCACTATCTCCTTTTCTCCATAAGGACAGGCGTTGTTCTTGGCGGTATGTCCCCACTCGTCATATTTGCATTCGAGCGTATAGTCATACGGATCATAACAGTGCATCGCCACCAGAAGACGCCCATCCGCGCTGTCCTCCGGCAGAACAAGATACTCCATAGTAAGATCAGGATTGGCACAGTAGCCGGGAATCCCCAGAAAACGCGTGGCGTTATTCCCACCTGTCTTTCTGACCACATCCACAAAGACCTGCACCCACTTGTTTATCACCTCATACTGGGCTCCACCATCATTCCTGTTGTCTCCCCATCCCCACGAACCGTCGTGAAGTTCATTGAAGGCTTCGAAAATGAGGAAATCGCCATAGTCCTTGAATCTGAGCGCCATCTGGGCCCACAGAGCGCTGAATTTGGCAGTAATCGCCTCATACTCAGAAGAAGATACGGAAGCCTTCTTTACATTGAGCCAATTGTTGTTGTCCGCCCCGTCGTGATGGACGTTGATGATGCAGTACAATCCTGCATTCCGGGCATAACCCACAAGTTCTTCAACCCTTGCAAGCCAGCTTTCCTCCAGCTTATACTCCGGAGCATCGCCTATATGGCCCATCCACGTAATAGGAATACGCACAGAAGAAAAACCCTTCGCTTTCAGGCTGTTGAAAGTCTCCTGCGTAGCCTTGCCGTTACCCCACAGAGTCTCGCCGGAGACGCCTCCTGAATGGGAATCCATCTGGTTGCCAAGGTTCCAGCCCATGCCGAGCTTCCCCGCCATAGTCCAGGCCAGATTATCTCCCGGTGTGTTCTCCACGAGAAAATCCTCCGGCTCTACAGATTCGGCAGCCGCCTGACTTACGGTAACCTTCACCTTTTCCTGTCCGCAGACCACTGAAAGATAAGCGTTTCGCTGCTCCGTAGAAGTGTTCTCCTCCACGTCCACCGTAACGCTGCACTGCCCCTGCGCGAATGCGCCTACGGAAGATTTGCACCACGACGCGCTTGACACCACGTTCGGCTTCGAAGACGACCTTACAGTAAAAGTAGTACTCGAAGAAGCGCTCTCGAAGACAAGTTCCTGCGGGTCCACCTCCAAAGGGATGTTTTTCGTGTCATCACTCTGAGATGCGGATTTTTCACAACCGCAGCCGATAATCAGAATGACGGGAAGTAAAAGCGAGGTGAGCATATGAGTAAGAGCCTTCATGTCCCTATAAATCAGATCTGTTTATAATGCAATCCTCAGAGAGGGCCTTTTTCCAGTCCGCCGCCGTATTGTCCCAGCTGTCGGCATAAAGCACCGGCTTTCCGTCCACGAAATTACACCAGTTCATCATATAGAGCCAAGGTGCGCTTTCGCTATGCGCAAGAGGAAAATCAAGAAGATTACCGAATTCACTCAGTGCCACCATCTTCCGGCCCTTTACGGAGTTGTTCACAAAACGGAACGAGGAAGACTGTGATGTCCATTTGCTTTCGTAAAGGTCAGCCCCCACTATATCCACATAATCATCTCCCGGATACCACTCGCGAGCCTTGTCCGTATCTTCGCACACGCGGCCGCCGTCTCTGGTCTGCACGGTCCACACCCATATCAGATTATTCAGATGATATGTGTTCTGCAGCTGATCACGAAGATACTTCCACAGCCTGACGCAAGGCTCAGAGCCTTCATATCCCCACCAGAACCACGCGCCCCAGGTATAATCTCCCGCCGCCTCGTGAAGAGGACGGAACAGAACAGGAATCCCTTCATCCTGAAGAAGTGACAGATACCCGGCCAATTTCTTTATCTGCTCATCGATGAGCTTGTTCTGCCAAGTGCCTTGGGTCAAAGCATTCTCCACACCGAACTTTCTGGTCGCATAAGAATAGTTGTTAAGATCGGTCTCTCCTTCCACAGAAGGAACCGTCCAATGCCAGCCTATCTGTATAATGTTTCCCGCCTCCCACGCCGTCTTTACAGGAGTGATGTCGGCATAATCCGGGCAACCACTCCATGACTTCGCGGGCCAATTCAGAAACAGATAGTCAAAACCCACAATTGCAGGATAAATCCCGCACTGCTCTGCGATATAATCCGTATATGTAGTCTCCCAAGCCGTGCCGCCCATAGCTCCGCTAAGCGTTTTCTTCCCATATTGCTCCAGAAGAAAAGCATAAAGCCTCTTCGCGGAGGCGGTAGCCTGCGGATTGGTAAGGGCCGATGCGGGCTCACGCTCATAATCCTTCTCCGATACCTTCATGGAAAAAGTGTAGGTTATCGATTCTGCCGGATTATCGCTGAATCCGCTTATCGCACCTGCCGGGACAGTGAGGGTATAAGTGATACCCTCCTGCAGGGAAGACACCGTTATCGTCACATCCTTATTATATGCCAGCACCTTATCTATCACGGCATCGTGGTCTATGCTCAAAAGCGAATGCTTCGATGAAGGACATTTGACATTCTGATCGAAAGTCAGAACTATCTGCAGCGATGTCCCCTTCAATTCCTGCACACCGTTTTCCGGATCGCAGGAGACAAGTTCCGGAGCCTCGACTACGACAGGGTCTTCGCCAGACTTCTGCTGACAGGAGGCCAGGCAGGCCACGAGCAGAAGGGCCGACGACATGTTGCAGATGCTTTTACGGATTGACATGTTGATTTTTGCTTTGGTTCCGGCGGCAGGGTCAGCCGCCGCCGGAAAAATATTCAGTTAGAGAAGCGTTATCTCGGTGAATGTTATACCTTTACCTTGACAGATAATCGCAAACCCCCAACCTTGCTTAGAAGTAAATGCCGAGTAAATTTCTTCCGTAACCTTGAACGTAATGTAACCGTCACTTATGGCCGTAGGAGAATTGGTCGCATTGAACTGATTCTTGGCATCCTGATCAGGGAACAGCATATTCATTCCGCTCCAATGTCCATCAAAAAGCTGAATTTGCCAATCCGTATCACTCTCGGCGGAGAAATAAATCTTGACGGTATTGCCTACTTCTATGCCGGCATTCTTCCAATCATCCTCCGTTCCCAGTTCAAGGTTGTTCTCATAATTCGCACCGGAATAAGCGCTGCCTGTCCATATCGTCACCTCCTGCGAGATTTCTCCTATCAACTCGACTTTAGACAAGGTATAAGAACATCCTGTAATAACCAATCCGCCATTGGCAATAATGTCATCCAGATTAGTCTGAGAAAGAACAACATCTACGACAGTCTGACCTTTGGTCATCTCCACGAACACCTTCTCCGGGAGTTCACCCCAGGTTTGACCATGACGAAGAGCAAGCTGCCACCAAGAGGCAGAAGCATCCTGTTCAAGGGTGAAGCGGAGTGTCTGTCCTGCCTTGACGGTATTCCAGTCAAACCCACCCCATGCGAGGGCCTGATTGCCCTCCCAGCTACCGGCATTAAACTCTCCTGTCCAGATAGTGGTAATGCTTTGTTCCAGCAGCACATCGATACTCTGTGGGCAGGTCTCGCGCTCACCGCTTAGAAGGTCGAAGTAAACGGAATATGTTCCTATCTTATTATATGGCATCACGAACGAAAGCTCGGTATCGCTGCGTGAAGTATATCCGGTAACCTTGGCTTCGCCTATGTAGATGTTCTCTATGAGCATGAAGTTCTCGCCCTTAAGAGTAACCGTTGCGCCTATATGCTCGGCAGAAGGCATCTCGTTCACGATGATAAGAGCGTCGTAGCTGAGAGTTATCTCATCGGCAGGTTCGAGGGTCTCTCCATTATAAAGGGTAAGAACCACCTTTCCTGACACTGAAGTATTTACAGTGGCAAGGCCAAGCGCCGTTCCGTCTTCATTGGCCTCAATCTCGACAGGTTTTCCGCCGAGAGTGGCGCTCTCTACGAACTGAAGTCCGGTTCCCTTTACCGTTATGGTATCACCGGCCATGAGAGCGAGCGGAGCCACCTCGGTAACCGTAGGAGCTATGAGAGTATAAGCCACGCTTACGCTTTCTCCATTAGCCATGCCGAGAACTATGTCTCCTCCTCTGGCCTTTAGAGGAACCGTTACGCTTATCTTACTGTCCGCAAAGGTGAAATCGGTGATGGCATCAGCGTTAGGGAAAGTAATGGAAGTAACCACATCCAGATCCTTTCCGGAGATTACAAGAGTACCGCCCGTCTGCACTTCGGCAGGTTCAACGGCGAGCTCTGAAGGCTCCACCATCGCAGCCTGTCCGGCCTTGAACTCCTTGTCCGCATAGCTGACCGCCACAACGTCACCGGACTTGACGGCAGAAGGAATGGCGAATGTCAATGTCTTGTTATCCTCCGCAACAGTGAAATCCTCCACATCTACGACCACGTCACCCTCAAGATGAAGTTCCTTGATCATATCGAGGTATTTGCCCGCGATGACGGCGTTCTTGCCCGGCTTCCACACATCGGCCTTCACGGACGATACAGTAGGGTCACCTATGGTGAGATCCGCCTCAGAATAGATAAGGTTAGCTATCTCGCCTTCGTCAGAAAGGACTATCTTTCCGGTAACGGCCGTCGAAGGGATGACTACGGTAGCTTCATGCCTGTCCTTGACGGTAACTTCGGCCTTCTCGCCGCCCGCAAATTCCGCACTCTTGACGAGATTCATATAATCTCCCTTGAGCGTAACCACATCTCCAGGATAAGAAGGAGTGGATGACACCTCGAACTTCTCGAAGACGATAGGCTCGCTGTAGGTCAGTTCCGTAGAAGTAGTGAGCGTCGTTCCGTCAGAAGCCTTCAAGGTGAGTTTTCCCACCTCAGGGCCTTCCGCAGGAAGAATGGCGCGTATCTCGCTCTGAAGCCCGCTCTTCACCACCTCTATCTCAGTTATCGCATCCACGCCCGGAACCTGCACCTCGACTATCTTGTCGAGGTTACTTCCGATAAAGGTTACGGTACCGCCGCGCATGACAGGGTTAGGTCCATAAGAGACCAGTCTGACTTGCTTTGCGGAGTATTGGTCAGTGTCCAGAGCATCTGTCTTGCATCCGGTGAGCGAGGCCGAAAGGAAAGCCAGAGAAGCGACTGTTATGATTGTATATAATTTTTTCATTGTAAATATCCTCCGTTATTTGACAGGGACAGCCCTGATATTATCTATCTGAACCATAGGGTTGCAAGGAGTTCCAGCCGCCTTGCCTGCCGCGAAGAAGATCTCCATCCCGGCAAATGTCTCTTCCTTAAGCTGACCTGAAGCCTTGTTGCCGTCCCAATACCATACGAACTCGGTAGCTATAGGAAGCGTAACGGTAATCCACTTGCCCGCAGTATCGAACGAGCCGGTGGCTGTCCAAGGCATATAGAGAGCACGAGGGAGCGAGATACTGTCGTCATGGAAATAGCTGTTATTGGCAGCGCCAAGCGAGCACATATCGATACTTGCAAAGTAAATCTGCATAGGACAGCCGGTCCAAGGATGCTCTGAAGGGATACGCATCTCGAACTTGATGGCCATATTGCTGAAATCAGAGAAATCGACCACCTTATTGAGAGCTATACCGTCAGGGTCTTCGAATGTCTGAGGCGTAGCCCAGTTACCTGCCCAATACTCAAAGTGATAATTATCATCCGCCCAGTCGGTACCGTCAGCCTTGAGGGCTCCCTCAGTATCGGCATAAAGCTGGAGATACTTGCCGCTGAATGAATTCTCATCTTCCTTTATGGTCTGGGCATGCCAGCCGTGATTACCTCTCGCATCATCGAATGTGAAGAGAAGTCCGCGGTTATCCTGATACATGAACGCAGACTGTCCTGTGCCGGAGTCGGTGCCAACCTTGACCTTACCAGGCTGAGCGCCTTCAGGAATCACGACATCGAATGAAGAGAATGTGAGATTGCTTATCTGCGTAGCTTCAGCGCCCGTGAATTCCACCGTCATAGGCTCATAGAAGTAGTTACCGGTAATGGTCACGGTCTCTCCCGGCTGAGCGTATTCGAAAGACATGGCGCTTACGACAGGCACCGGAGGAAGGACTTTGAAATCGACCTTCACGGTATCCTTGTCCGTATTCACAAGGTACATCTTATCTGTCTGAACCTTAGGAAGAACCTTTGGCACTGAGACGATAAGGGTGTTGTCAGTAATGTAGCTGGTGTTGAGCGTAGCCTTCTGGTCGTTGAACCAGAGCTCGTTGACACTGCGGAGATTCTTGCCGAGCAGGCATATGATCTCATCCATATATGCCCCGGTGATGGTCAGGTCGCGGTCTGCGTAACGTACAGAATATACCTCAGGTACACCTTCGGTGGCTCTGAAACGATCCGGATAGTCCACCTTGTCGCAGGACGACAGCCCGAATGCGAGAGCGGCAAGACCTATTATATATTTAACTGTTCTCATTGTTTCTAAAAATTATATTGATACTCTGAACGCACGTCCACATGGATAGCCTCGGCGTCACTTGACATATTGCCGTTGAAGATGACATCCTCAGAAGGGAACGGAAGAGTAAAGCTTGACGCGGTAACGTTAGGATTATCGTCCTTCGTGTTATACTTGACAGCACTTGCATCCCATGTACCCGAATAATCGAAGTTCTCTCCTATCCAAGTCTTGTAAACATCGTTAAGTCCGTCATAATAAGATCTCTTCTGTGCCTTGAGCTCCGCTATGCACTTGTCAACCTCATAGTAGGAGCGGCGAACGAAATCGTACCAGCGATCGCCCTCTCCGGCGAGCTCAAGACGACGTTCTTTCCATATGTCTTCCCAGGAAACTGAGGTAAGAGCATCTACACCGGCACGTTCACGGACTTTGTTTACATACTCAAGAGCGGCGGCATTGTCAGTATTGACCACAGCCTCTGCATAGATAAGGTAAACGTCTGAAAGTCTGAGAATATGCGTAGGCAGCTGATTGGCCATATTCTGAGGAGTGATACCCAGAGCGGTGATATGATCCTGGTTGTCTCCGAAGAGATGCTTTACGTTGTTGGCTCCTGTGTTACACTGAAGAGTTCCGCCGGGACCGCCCTTACCATATCCGTTACTGTCATAAATGAAACGCAGATAATCGAATCCGGTCTTGGATCCCGAATATGTCTTGTCAGTCCAGAAATAGTCATAGACATCTCCCGGAAGCATCATCACAGCGTGACGGCGTACATCCTTGTAAACCCTTGGATAAGAAGGAGCAGCGGTAACATCCTCACCGAAAGCCTCCTGAAGGTCAACTGAAGGCCCGCCGTAACCTCCCCAGCAGTCGCCGTTCTCGTCAAAGCCCACCATGGCAAGGTCGCTCTGGAGAGTATTCTGCTGAGTCCAAGGGTCACGTCCGCACTTCCACAGCCACGAGATGAGGCATTCGCCTGTCTGGTTGAAGCCTTTAAGACGGAATACGTCCTCATAAGAAGGAGTAAGGCTTCTGCCTGAATTAACTATCACGTCCTTCGCATACTCGGCAGCCTTCGCGAGGTCCTCTGAACTGAGAGTTCCGGTGATGCCGGCTCTCGTAAGATATACCTTGGACAGAAGCGCCTCGGCGGCATAATAGTCGATTCTCTCATAGTCTGCGAAACCTGCTGTCTTCTTAGGAAGCAGTTCCATAGCCTTCTCGAGAGTAAGAATGATATACTCATAGATGTCGGCGCGCTGAACTTTCTGCACCTTGTTCACCTGACCGGAAGTGATGAGCGAAGTGTTGTCGTGAATAATAGGCACGTCTCCGAAAGTTCTGACCAGATAGAAATAGGCCATAGCCTTCCATACGAGAGCCTCGCCTATGCACTTGTTCTTGCCCTCCTGAGTAGGGCCCTCGGAATTGAGAATATTGTTGATTACCGTATTGGCATGTCCGTTGACTGCCCAAAGGGAGTATGACATGTTGACCAGGTCAGTATCCGTACCATTGGTGGTGAATTCCAAATACGGAGAAGAGCCCCAGTACATGTTGCCGGACATAACCTCTCCGATCTTTATGAAGCCGCGCTGAAAATCGTACCAAGGGGAATTATACAGATAATTCACTCCCTGCTCGCACTGCGCATCGTTAAGATAAAAATTGTCCACGTTATAGTTGTCTTCACTCGGACGGTTCAGGAAGTCCTCGCAAGAGACCAAGGTTACCGCAGCTGCGGCTATGGACAGACCTTTTATGATATTAATTATTTTCATATCCAACCCGTTAGAATGTTATGTTCAGACCGAAAGAATACATGGCAGGAGAAGGATAGCGTCCGTTGTCCAGACCATAGGTAAGACCCGTGGAGTCCTGTGTGCTGGCTCCGACCTCAGGGTCATATCCGGTATATTTGGTGAAAGTATAGAGGTTCTGTATGTTCACATATACACGGATATTCTCCACGTGAACCTTGTTGAGAACGCTCTTAGGGAATGTATATCCCAAAGTGATGTTCTTGACGCGTATATATGAACCGTCCTCCACGTAACGGTCGCTTATACGGTCGTTATCGTTAGGGTCCTGTATGGAAGTATGAGGTATCTTGGTGTCGGCATTCTTCACGC
>CAVEIF010000040.1:0-5130 GCA_963615835.1 Coprococcus eutactus
CGGCGTGGAGAAGGCCAATTCCATCACAAGCACCTCGGCCTTCAGCGGTGCATTTCTGAAATCAGACAAAACGAGAAACGAATTTTTGAATCTTATCAAATGAGATTGGACAACAAGACCAAAGGGCTGATCATACTGCTGACCCCCTTCATATTAGGTTTTTTACTGGGATTGGCAGTAGGAGGATGTAATAAAGGAACGTGCAGGCAGGGGACTTTACAGACAGAGAGCATCACACAGGCTTCTGCAGACATAAAATCCTCCGAAGAGAACGCTGGTCCTTCCAAACCGGCAAAACCTTCTGAAAAAGAGGAAATTACGAAGCGGCAGAAGGAAATAATCTACCCTCCCAAAAAAAAGAATTACGCCAAACTCTTCTCCGACCTTAACGAAGAACATCTGGCCATGGCCAAAAAAGTCGGTCTGCGAGAGCCGCCACAGACAAACGCGGAGATTCCCGGGATAAAAGGGCTCGTCAGAATCGAAAGCAACGACCTGTACACCATCTATAAATTGACCCATTCTTCACCTTACCTGACCAAAGGCGCAGCCGCGGAGCTTGACGCGATAGCACGCGCATTCAAGGACTCCCTCGAAAGAAAAGGGCTTCTCGAATACAGACCGGTAGTATCCTCTGTGCTTCGAAGTAAGTCGGACGTGAACAGGCTCCGCCGCAGCGGCAATCCCAACGCATCGGCCAATTCCGCACACTGCTTCGGAACCACATTCGACATAGACTACACCATGTACACCAGGGATAACGACGGGCAGTGCGATGAGTTCATGCAGCCCTTCGAGCTCACAAAAGTCCTTGGCGAAGTCCTTCTGGACCGCAAGAAAGCAGGCAAATGCCTGGTTAAATTCGAACGTAAAGAACATTGTTTTCACATAACAAGCACGCATTAGAATGAAACGCACCACCATCCTTACTCTCTTACTGTGTGCGGGCTCATTGTTGGTCCAGCCAATTTTCGCGCAGGACTACGTAGAGCAGGCCAATCTCAGCTGCACCAGCATTATCGTAGGAAAGAAAGCCAGCACTGACGGAAGCGTCATCACCTCACACACCTGCGATGGAAAATACCGCACTTGGGCAAGCATAGAACCCTCACGCGAGCATAAGAAAGGCGAGAAACGCGCCGTCCTTAAAAACACCATGCACACCGCTTCAAGGCTGGATACCACGGGCATAAAGATAGCTGGGTACATACCGGAAGCAGGTCATACCTATTCTTATGTGAATACCGCCTACCCTTGCCTTAACGAGAAGCAGCTCGGCATAGGCGAGACCACTTGGGGCGGTCCGGACACTCTGCAGAACCCCTCATCCATGTTCCTTATCGAAGAATTGGAAAGATTGGCGCTTGAAAGATGCTCCACAGCCCGCGAAGCGGTGCTTCTCATGGGCAAGATGGCAGAGAAATACGGCTATGCCGACAGCGGCGAGTGTCTTACGGTAGCCGACCCGAAGGAAGTATGGTTTTTCGAGATAATCGGCTGCGGGAAAGAGGAAAAAGGTGCCGTATGGGTGGCAAAAAGACTGCCTGACGAGCACGTGGGCATCTCGGCCAATGTACCGAGGATAGGTGCTCTGGAGAAGGACCCTGCCAATTTCCTGTGCTCTGAAAATGTGAAACAAGTGGCGCTGAAATACGGCTTGTGGGATGGGAAAAGCGAATTCAAATTCTGGAAAGCCTACAAGGCGGATTATGCCCGCGGACGTAACTATCGCGAAAGGGACTACTTCATACTCAGCACTTTGGCTCCCTCTCTTGGCCTGAATCAAGATATGGATGAGATTCCGTTCTCAGTAAAACCGGACTCTCCCGTCAGTGTAAGCGACGTGTTCGCACTTCTGCGCTCCACCTACGAAGGGACAGAACTGGACATGTGCAAAGATATCAACATAGAGGACGGAAAACAGAGCCCGATAGCCAATCCTTGGATGACAAGCGCCCTGCGTAACACTCTTAATCATCTGCACCCCGGACTGGTGCCGTTTCAAAGAACCGTATCAGTGGCATGGTGCTCATATTCCACTGTAATTCAGCTTCGCAGCTGGCTCCCTGACGCTGTGGGAGGGGTTCTTTATCTCGGCTTGGACAACCCCGGCCAAAGTCCGCGCATTCCCATCTTCTGCGGCACCACCACCCTGCCTGAAGCATACGGGCATTGCGGCCAGGGCGAATATAACCCGGAATGGGCATTATGGCAGTTCCGTAAGGCCAATAAACTTGCCACATTGGCATGGCCAAAGACCAAGACATACTTCATGGAGAATGTCGCAGAGCAGGAAAAAGAGTTGCTTAAAGCCGTGGAAAGCATATCCACAGAGAGCCTTTCACAGAAATGCGACGAAAACAGGCTTAACGCCGTAACAGAAAAAATCCACCTCGACGCCGTAAATAGATGGTCTGAGATGGAATCCAAATTCTGGGTCACCTTCGGTTTGGGATTCTAAACACCTATAAGCGCTGCCAATTCGGCGGCGCTTTTCACTATATAATCCGCTCCGGCCTCCCTGAGATCGCTCTCCGGACGAAAGCCCCATGTAACGCCTGCACAGACGACGCCCGCATTCCGGGCGGTCTTGACATCCGTCGCAGAATCTCCTACGTAAAGGCACTCGCCGCGTTCAACGCCGGCCTTCTTCAAAATCATATTCACCACATCGGCGCACGGCTTCAGCGGCAGCCCGGGCCTGTTTCCGAATACGGCGACGAAATCCACCTGCGGGAAGAACTCCCCTATCAGCCTTTCAGTGCCCTCCTGGAACTTATTTGAAGCCACAGCCACTCCTATCCCCTTACGGGCCAATTCATTAAGCAGCTCCACCATCCCGAGGTACGGCTCCGTATGAACATCTATGTGCTCCACATAATATGGAGTGAAATCTTCCAAAGCCTTATCCACCTGAACGGCGCACGGCTCCTTTCCAAGAGTCTTTTCAAGCGCGGCCGCAAGCATATTTCTTACGCCATGCCCCACCATTTTCGTATATTCCCCCACGCTATGCCCATGCAAACCCTGCTTCGAAAGAGCATAGTTGGCCGCTGCCGCTAAATCCGCGATAGTGTTAAGCAATGTGCCGTCCAGATCAAAAATCACCAACCTAACCATGGCATTCAGTATCATTTTGTAAGTAAGCGGTAAAAAATAAGTTGGTAAAGATATGACAGTATTTTCGAATAGACCAAAAAGACAAACATAGATTACCAAGTTATTTTTTAACGATTACTAAGCTTATCAGGGCACAAAAATACAAAAAAGCGTTATCTTTACCGGATATGAAACGTTCCATTATAGCATTGGCATGCATGATATCGCCAATATTTGCTTTCGCACAAGACGATGTCTGCTTTCTGAGGGTCAATTCAGAGATAAGGGTGGACCACACATCAGAACTTGGATTTACGGGAAACAGCCTCAATCTGGCCATTGAAGGCAGACTGGCTCCCGACATCACCTTTCACTTCAAGCACAGATTCAACAAGACCAATACCTTAAGGCGTAATTTCGACGCCACGGACTGGGCATATCTCGATTTCCGTATGGATCCGAAATGGAGATTGTCCGCCGGAAAGCAGGTAGTGGCATTGGGCGGCATGGAATATAACAGCGCGCCTGTCGACATGTATTTCAGTTCCATCTTCTGGAGCGACATGCCATGCTACAAATTCGGAGTAAGCACCACCCACACTCTCTCCTCCTTGAAGGATTTTCTGACCTTTCAGATCTGCAAAAGCCCTTATGGCCTGGAAGAAAAGACCTATGCCTACAATCTCCTGTTGGAAAACTACCGGGGCCGGTACCTCGGAAAGCATTCCGTCAGCGCCATGGAATATACCAAAGGCCAATTCTTCGGAATACTCGCCTCCGGGAACGAATTCAGAATAGGCAAATGCGCCATTCAGGCGGATGCAACCCTCCGTTATGGTAATGACCACGTGGACCTCATAAGCGACTACACCCTGGGAGGCAAATTCACCTACCGCATAAACGAGGAGTTATCTACCTTTGCGAAAGTCGTTTACGATGACAATGGCAGTTTAAGCGACCTTGATCTTGTGATAAGGCGCGACACGCGCATCCATTCCGAAGGCCTGGGAGTGGAATTCTCACCAGAGCGGTTCCGCGGTAACGTCCGTTTTCATGCAGTGTTCTACCACAGGGACGGAGTTTATAATTTCAGCGCTGACGACGCCACCATATCCGCCGACATAAATCAAAACGTGTTCAATGTCGGAATAACGTGGAATTTCAATTTCCTTGACCTTTAGGATTTGTTAGTTTAAGAATTATTGCCTACTTTTGTAGTCCATTGGTGCTTGGGCCGGGAGGTTAGGCACTGGTCTGCAAAACCAGTTAGAGCGGTTCAATTCCGCTAGGCACCTCAAACAAGAAGCCTCAGACTCGCGTCTGAGGCTTCTTATATTTCATAAGTTACTCCCGACAAATAAAGACTGCGAAGACCGATGTTGCCAAGAAAGATAAGCACACCTCGTCCCCACTCACCATCCACACATTCACCCAAGCCAGGGATAAACGCCGATGCCACACCTGCCCAACCTCTGCTGTATGGATCTCCGGGGCAAGGGACACAGTTTCCGCAGTATTCAAGTACCCGCCATCATTATATCTTTTCGGTCCAAATATCTCATTGCCCCCATTCTCGTAGCGAACGATGAGTATTTGTGATTTCAACATGGAGAATATCGGACCATTGAGATTGTCATATTTCTTATACTTGACCTCATAGGGCGTTATCTCAAGAATCTTGACTTGAATGTCTGTGCCGTCCTTAGTGGTAATAATATCCTGTGCTGATAAAGATAGAGCCCATCCGAACAGGAGCACAAAACAAAAGAGAATTTTTTTATGATTTATATTTTGGTAATTTATAAGGTTAACCACAAAGTTAGCAATAATTGTCGAAGATGCAGCTGCCCTGTCCAGGTGAGGACAAATACGGCGAAAAAGTTCCTTACCTTGCATGAAAGGCGGAGAAGTGAACGCTTACGGAACAAGATACCGGAATCAAGGCCAATACATCCGATATAAACGAACGAGAATGAAAAAATACTTTTCTCTTTTGATATTTTTTCGTTACAACAATTCACTATATTTGCG
>CAVEIF010000040.1:5140-12738 GCA_963615835.1 Coprococcus eutactus
CAACGATTATGACCATTGTCACAGAACCCATCAGCCGCGAAATCCTCGCGGAATTAGCAGAACATTTTTATACAGAAATGATCAAAGGTGTTGTTGATATTGATCGGCACATTATGGCAGTTGACGCAGAGTTGCATTCCGATTTGGAAAAATTACTGCTGGAAAACGGTTCCAGACAAGAGTCTCTATGGGGAATAAACCTTTATCCTGATGCCAACGGTGATGACTTTATAGAATTTGATTCCTTGATAAACATAAGTCCAAGACGCCACAATTACAGCAGAAATGTGGAAAGCGCGGAGATACGCCGTGAAATTCAAACAACAGTAAACCGACTAGTAAAATGACCGATACTCCGCTACCGTCTATTCCGGATGCCGGCCGGTGGGAATCAATGGACTTTATGACACAGATGGCCAACATCGGCAGCGAAGTCGGCCGTACCTTGAAGTGGAAGCAAAAAGGAAACACGGTATTGGCCCGGAGTGCCTTCATACGAGCTATCGACCTGATAGACCTCACCATAAAAGTCGGCCGTAACAACTCCCCGGCATCTTCAAGAGACGCAATGCTACGGGAAGTGCTTCTGGCCAGAGACCAATTCTGCGAAGAATACCTGTCAGATGACGTCAATGCACTGGCCCAATCCGAGCGCTACTTTTCACATTTTGCCAAAGCCTGTGCCGTCAAGGCCGGCAGATAGGCAAATTTTGCTATATTTGCGGTCATGAAAAAAACACTATTACTTGTAGTTGCAGCCGCCCTTTCCATGGGCATCTGCAAAGCCGAAACCGTTACGGCTACCGATTCTAAGATACAGTACACGGGACGCATTCAAAAGAACGATGCAGAAGGAAGTGTAAACTTCGACTGGAGCGCGACCACCGTCAAGGTGAAATTCAGCGGAAAGAGCCTTACGCTCAAATGTTCCGACACACATCGCGATTATTTTAACATCTGGATAGACAAGACTCCTTCCGCACAAAAGGACGGTGTCTTCATCGTGGAAAGCGACACGCTCCTCACCCTTTTCAAAGGCAAAAAGGGCGTACACGAAATCACCTTGCAAAAAAGAACCGAAGCCGAGCAGGGCTGCTTCACTTTGTTTGAATTATCCACGGACGGAACATTCCTGCAGGCGGACGGAGCGAAAAGCCGTCTTATAGAATTTGTCGGAGACTCCTACACCTGCGGATACGGCACGGAAGCTCCGTCGGCCACTTCTCCTTTCCTTCCGGAAGAAGAGAATCCGGCATTGACCTATGCCGACATACTCGGGCGTTATTTTGACGCCGATGCCGTACATATCTCCCATAGCGGGAGAGGAATCGTCAGAAACTATGGAGATTTCAACCAACACGAAAATATGGTGAAACTCTACGCCCAGACATTCGACCAATACGCAGAAGAGGCGTGGACACCTTCCTATACCCCTGATATCGTGGTCATCTACTTGGGCACCAACGATTTCTCCACAGGGAAGCAGCCCACACTCTCATCATGGTGCGAAAACTATATCGCCCTTCTGAAACAGATACGTTCCTTCCATGGGGACGTTCCCATCCTCTGCGTCGCCTCAAAAGCCGATCCTATGATGGGGACTTGGGTGAAAGCAGCTGTAGAGAAAAGCGGACTTGAGAACGTGCACGCTACGCAGATAGACGCATCCGCCCATAACAACACCGAAGACCTCGGTGCTTCCTGGCATCCTAACTATAACGGACACAGGAAAGTGGCCAGCATAATGGCCCCATACGTGGCGACCATAGCCGATTGGCCGTTGCCGGAAAAGATTCTGCAATAATTATGAACAAAAAAATATTTTTACTGGCAGGTGCCATCCTGTCCTGTACTCTTGCCGGAGCTCAAGTTTACACTGACGCCGCCGAACTTCCTCTCTACGGAAAGGCACGCAAAGACACCAAGGAACGCTACGAAAGGCTTCCCGCTGAATTTG
The DNA here is from genome assembly GCA_963615835.1 of Coprococcus eutactus. Classification (GTDB taxonomy): domain Bacteria; phylum Bacteroidota; class Bacteroidia; order Bacteroidales; family UBA932; genus Cryptobacteroides. The sequence goes on from CAVEIF010000040.1 coordinate 7,098, forward strand.
AAGGCAGAAGCCGCGAAGCCATCTGGTATCTGGGCCGGAACAGCGCAGGACTTTATCTAAGGTTCAATTCCAATTCCACCGCCATCTGGTGCCGTTGGACAGCCAAATTCGGAAATCTGATGAACCATCAGACCCTCACAGGAACCCGTGGAGTGGACCTCTACGCACTTGACGGCAAAGGGCAGTGGCGTTTCATAGCCGCAGGAAAGCCCAATACGGCAGACAAAACAACAGAAGCCAAATTGATTGGCAACATGAAAGGAGAGCCTACCGAATATATGCTCTATCTTCCTCTTTACGACTCTGTTACAGACCTTGAGATAGGTGTTGACTCCACTGCCTATATTAAAGGCCCGGAGGTGGAGTCTCCTAAAACGAGTTCGCCTATCGTCATGTATGGAACTTCCATTCTTCAGGGCGGATGTGCCAATCGTCCCGGCATGGCCTACACCAACATCCTCGCGCGACGCTTCGACCGCGAAGTCATCAACCTCGGCTTCAGCGGTAACGCCTTGCTGGATATGGAGATAGCGGAGCTCATGGCAAGCGTGGAAGATCCTGCCATCTTCGTATTCGACTACGTTCCGAACGCATGGGATTACCTTATAAGAGAAAAAGGTGAGGCATTCTTCAGAACAGTAAGAGATGCTCACCCCGATGTTCCTATAATCTTCATCGAAGACCCATACTTCGCCCACTACGGCTGGGACTCCGCCATTACCGAAGAAGTGGACAAAAAGAACGCGGCACAACGTGAACTCTTCGAAAAACTCAAGAAGCAAGGAGAAAAACGCATCTATTACCTCAAATCCGATGATATGTTGGGACACGACAGCGAAGCGTTCGTGGAGAACATTCACCTTACCGACCTCGGAATGATGCGGTACGCCGACTGGATTACTCCCTATCTTAAAAAGTACATGAAGAAATAACTACCTGCCGATCAGTTGACCCTTGAAGTCCACATCCGCATCGAAAGGATGCAGGAAAAGATCTATAACTCGAGCTGCTTGAAGTCTGGTAAGGACACCATCCTTTACTTCACCTAAAGCAGCTTTTATCTTGTCCTGACTTGCCGCGCTCAGACCGGAGATCAATGACACGAACTCGTCGGCACTCACCGCCTCGGCAGATGGATTATGACCGATACCATAATAATCTTCCAGATACAGGTCGTTCCATCTCAAAGGATCATTCACCCTCATCCAAGTCTCATTGGACCATGCCACGTTACGCCCTTCCGCATGCAGGATGCCGGTGGAGCCTACTCTCTGCAGCGCCTTGAAATCCGGATCCGAGAGAGGCAAATCCAAATACGGCTGTATATAGGCACCTGCATCAAGCAATACCTTCTGGACATCTCTTACCTTCACGTCTCTTATCGCGCATTCATTTTTAATGGCCAACGCGGCAAATACTCCTGCAGCCTGACCTATCTCGCAGACTACCGGCTGAAGACGTGTCGTACCATTGACCAGATTTGACACGCTGATGGATTTTTCGGCGACCACAAGGTCCTCCACGCCAAGCGGAATGAGAGTCCCGGCAGGAAGCGTATATGAGGGAACCTTACCGAACCACAGATGAGTGAATTCCTTCCACTGAGGACACGCATAGTGATGATGGTCAACAGGATAATCACCTACCGCAATACCTGTCCTATAAGCTGTGCGGGAGTATCTGTCAGCCAATTCATCCAGAGTGAAAAGATACTCGCCTTCGATTCTCCGGCTCTCCCTGTGATACGGGAAGAATGCCAGTAAGTCCTGCGTAGGATATTCGTCATCTGCGAGGCCCAGATTCTTATATCCGAGTTCCGTCTGAAGGAAATACAGAAAACCCAGAGTGCGAAGCTTGGCCTGGTGAATCACCTCTTCGCGCTGCTCGCGTGAAAGTTCTATTATATTGGCATAGAAATCATTAGCCTCCACGGGCCAATTTATCATATATTTGCCGTTCTGGAGTCTTCCATACGAAAGCATCATCTCCGGGCTCCACTTGTTCTGCCCCTTGTCCGTATCAGGATTGTTCAGAGGATTAATGCAGCAGTTGACATATTTATTGACGTCATACCCTTCAGGACGGGCGATGGTCATATCCGCACCCGGGCCATAATCCTTCAGTGTCATGACCATAGTCATATCCTGAACCAGATCGTTACCGCTTTCAAGAGCCGTAGCCTCATGCGTATAGGATTTCGGATCGAAACCTATGTGATACTTGACTCCGCAGGCCTTGGCTATGTCCCCAAGTTCGGTTCCGTCTATAAGTATCTTGCATTTAATGGTTTTCTTTCCCTCCGGTGTACAGAACTGAACCTTCCAGCCGCCCTTGTCCTGCTTTTCGGCGCACACGAAACGATATTCCTTAAGTAGCGTAAGATTCTTTTCCTCAGCCACTTTGCTTTCAAGAATGGCTTCTCCCACAGACGGCTCGAACATTATGTTGCTCACCCAGGCCGTCTTAAGCGCCTCATATCCGCCATAATGCTGAGCGAGAGCGTCTGTAAATTCACCGAAAAGCCCGCCGCGAAGACGATAATTGCCGTCTATTGCGGACACGCCGGCAGAAGTGAGCATGCCTCCTATCCACACGGTCTCCTCCGCTATTACGGTCTTGCATCCCATACGTGATGCCTGGATGCCGGCCATGGTGCCCGAAGCCCCGCCGCCCACGATGAGGACGTCACAGGACGATTGGCATGAGACAAGAGAAAGCGCCGCAAGCGCGAGAAATCCTAAAAATGCTCTTTTCATAAAAAATTACGGTTGATATTTTTGTCGTCGGTTACCTCAAAAGTAGCATATTAAATGCTTATTTCCTAATCTTCTTTTTTTTAGTAAATTTGAAGTCGCAAAAAGAAACGACGAACAGAACGCTGTTCAAGTAAGTAAGCGGTAAAAAATAAGTTGGTAAAGATATGACAGTATTTTCGAAAATAGAGGCTTTTTTGAAGAAGGAGTTTAGCGGTGCTAAATGACTGATGAAAGAAAGTCTATAGACCAAAAAGACAAACATAGATTACTAAGTTATTTTTTAACGATTACTAATATTGGATAATACTAAAATTATGACAGACAGAAGATCATTTTTAAAGACCGCGGCACTTGCTACGACTGCAGCCGCCTGTGCACCAATCCTTTCAAGTTGCTCAGAGAAAAAGCTCCTTACAGGAGACGACTCCACCGGACTCATCATCCCTAAAGGCAACGCGCTCCGCATCACCGGAACATTCCTGGATGAAATCTCCCACGACATCCCTCATCAGAACTGGGGGCCTGAAGAATGGGAAGCCGATTTCAGAAACATGAAGGCGATAGGAATAGACACCGTCATAATGATCAGAAGCGGTTACCGCAAATTCATAACCTGGCCAAGCAAATACCTCCTCGGAAAAGGCTGCTACATGCCTTCGATGGACCTTCTTGAGCTGTTCCTTTCACTGGCGGACAAATACGGCATGAAATTCTTCTTCGGTCTTTACGATACAGGAAAATATTGGGATACAGGCGATATGCGCGCCGAGATGGAAGCCAACAAATTCGTCATCGACGAAGTCTGGGAGCATTACGGCCATCACAAGAGTTTCCAGGGCTGGTATATCTCCACTGAGATCTCCCGCGCGACCAAAGGTGCGGTCGAGTGCTTCTACACTATGGGCAAGATGTGCAAGGACGTTTCCGGCGGACTTCCTACATTCATCTCTCCGTGGATAGACGGCAAGAAGGCCGTATCCGCCAAGAGCAGCACGCTTTCAAGAGAAGACGCCGTGTCCGTACAGAAACACGAAGAAGAATGGAACGAGATCTTCTCCGGCATACACGAAGTGGTGGATGCCTGCGCATTCCAGGACGGGCATATAGACTACGACGAGCTCGACGCATTCTTCTCCGTAAACAAGAAACTGGCGGACAGATACGGCATGCAGTGCTGGACCAACGCCGAGACCTTCGACCGTGACATGCCTATCAAGTTCTTCCCTATCAAGTTCGACAAGCTGCGCATGAAGCTCGAAGCTGCGGCAAGATGCGGCTATGACAAGGCCATCACATTCGAGTTCAGCCACTTCATGTCACCACAGTCGGCTTATCTGCAGGCCGGACACCTGTATGACCGTTACAAAGACTACTTTAACATCAAATAATCAATAATGGCATCAAGCAATAAAAACATCAGCGGCTATGTAATCTTCATGGCCATAGTCGCTGCCATAGGCGGCATCCTGTTCGGTTACGACACCGCCATCATCTCAGGAACTACAGAATTGGTTAAAAATCAGTTCCATCTGACCGACATAAAAGAGGGATGGTATGTGGGATGCGCCCTTATAGGCTCCATCTGCGGTGTGCTTATCGCGGGAACGCTCAGCGACCGCCTCGGACGCAAGATCACCATGCTCATCTCCGCAGCCCTCTTCTGCATCTCGGCAGCCGGCTGCGCGGTCTGCAGCGGATTCGACTCCCTGGTTGCCTGCCGTATCATAGGCGGCTTCGGAATAGGCATAGTCTCCATCGTGTCCCCTATCTACATCTCCGAAGTTTCTCCTGCCAAGATAAGAGGAACGCTCGTATCCCTCTACCAGCTGGCAGTAACAGTGGGATTCCTTCTGGCATATCTTGTCAATTGGGTCATTTCCAGCCATATAGACGCTTCTTTCGCAGCATCCGCAGACATGTCTCTTGCCGACAGGATATTCCAGGCCGAGGCTTGGCGCGCCATGCTCGGAAGCGGCACCATCCCGGCTGTCCTGTACTTCCTGGTGATATTCTTCATCCCTGAAAGTCCGAAGTGGCTCATCATCAACGGCAAACTTGCCAAAGCCACTCCTATTCTGAACAGAATCTATCACGACGAAGCGGAAATCCAGAGCGAAATCGAAGCCACACGCGCCTCCATTCAGGGCGAGGCCGATAAAGGCAGCTGGAAGGATCTTCTCAAGCCGGGCATCTTTACAGCCGTCCTTGCCGGAAGCGCCATAGCCATTCTCGGCCAATTCATGGGTGTCAACGCCGTTCTTTACTACGGGCCTAAGATATTCTCACAGGCAGGATTCGACAACCCTATGTTCTCTACCGTGCTGGTGGGCATAGTCAATATGGTAACTACGATATTGGCAGTGTTCATCATAGACAAGGTGGGCCGCAAACAGCTCATTTACTGGGGAGTAAGCGGTATGATCGTGTGTCTTCTGGCTATAGGGGTCTACTTCGCCGCCGCAGATAAGCTCGGGCTCGGTAACGCCTTCATGCTCTTCTTCTTCCTCGCTTATGTATTCTGCTGCGCCATCTCCATATCAGCCATTGTATTCGTGCTGCTCTCGGAGATGTACCCTAACAGCATACGCGGCCGCGCCATGTCCGTCGCCGGATTTGCGCTTTGGATAGGAACTTATCTCATCGGCCAGCTCACTCCTGTTCTTCTGGGCTGGAGCCAAAGCGGAACATTCTTCATCTTCGCCCTCATGTGCATACCTTACATGCTCATAATGTGGAAAGTCATCCCTGAGACCACAGGCAAGACACTCGAAGAAATAGAAGCCTATTGGACGGCACTTGGAGAGAAAAAACACAAATAATGAACAGACGGATACAGTCCATAGATATTCTGCGCGGCATCACCATATTCCTTATGGTGATGAGCG
>CAVEIF010000041.1:0-3851 GCA_963615835.1 Coprococcus eutactus
ACTGGTGTGGTGGAAATTATGGTGAAAAAATTGCGGAGGATTACGAAATCCGCAAATATCTTAACAACCGTCTTGCCAAGGCGTCTCTCTCCAAGATCATCATCGAGAGAACCCTTAAGCTCATCACGGTAACCATCTATGCCGCTCGTCCTGGCTTCATCATCGGAAAGGGCGGTACCGAGGTGGACAAACTCAAGGAAGAGCTTAAGAAAGTCACCAAGAAGGATGTTCAGATCAATATCTATGAGGTAAAGAAGCCGGAAGTGGATGCTCATATCGTAGCAGACTCCATCGCTCGTCAGATCGAGGGTCGTGTAAGCTATCGTAGAGCCATCAAGATGGCAGTTGCCAATACCATGCGCGTAGGTGCGGAGGGTATCAAGATTCAGATCAGCGGTCGTGTAGGCGGTGCCGAGATGGCACGTAGCGAGATGTTCAAGGAAGGTCGTACACCTCTCCATACATTCCGCGCCGATATCGACTATGCGCTTTCAGTCGCCAACACCAAGGTGGGAGCACTCGGCGTGAAGGTCTGGATCTGCAACGGCGAGAAGTACGGCAAACAGGATCTTACTCCTGCAGCTCTTGCGGCATCCAATGCACAGGCAGCTGGCGCAGGACGTCAGGGCGGACGTAACGATCGTGGCGGCCGTCGCGGCGGAGATCGTCGTCCTCGTAGAGACAACAAGTAATTTTCGCTTGAAAATAACTATATTAGCAGTCGGTTTCGTTTGTGGGGCCGACTGCTTTTGTGCTTATGCGGTGGAAATGTTCTGCAGGTGCCGCATGATGCAGCTTTATAATAAGAACTTTTCACTTGCGGAACACATTGGATTATGAAGAAATTTTTATTGTGGGCGGCTCTTTTCATGATTGCGCTGCCGGGATGCGGGAATCAGAAGACATTGGAAGAGAAAACCGCTGAATTTGATGAGCGGATAGCTAAGATTGAAAACGATTTCAACGCATCGTACAAGGCCATAAAGGATAATGCTTCACTTTCAGCCGAGCAGGCATCCGAAAAGGTGGAAGCCCTGTATGAAGAGGCTGTGGAGGACATTACGGAACTTTGCCTTTCCACTGTAAAGGCCAACAGAAACAATTCCCTGGGCGCCAAGGCCTTCAAGACATATTTCCAGTATGAGGAGGATATGGATGACGCGCAGAAGGTGTTGGCATCTTTAGGAAAGGTTGCCAGGGAAGATGAGGGCGTAAAGAAGATAGAAGAAGCCATCAATGCCAAGCTTTCCACCGCGGAGGGCTGCATGTTCAAGGACTTCGAGATAGACGGAGTCAAATTCTCCGATTTCGTAGGCAAAGGCAAGTATGTGCTGGTGGATTTCTGGGCAAGCTGGTGCGGCCCATGCAAGAGGGAGATTCCCAATATCGCACGTGTATATGAAACTTATGCCGGCCGCGATTTTGACGTTCTCAGCGTAGCCGTGTGGGATAAGCCGGAAGATACGAAGGCCGCCGCTCTGGAGCACGGTGTGGTGTGGAACCAGATAATCAACGCACAGAAGGTTCCTACAGACATTTATGGCATACAGGGCATACCTCAGATCATGCTTTTCGCTCCGGACGGAACCATTCTTCATAGAGACCTTCGCGGCGAAGATATAGAAGAGGCTGTCAAGGAAGCACTTGGACGTTAGAGAAAAAATAACATTGCTGCCACATTCCCCGGGGGTTTACAGATACTACGATGCTTCCGGGGAAGTCATTTATGTAGGAAAGGCCAAAGACCTTAGAAAACGGGTTTCGCAGTATTTCGTTCCCGCAGAGCGCTTGAATGCCAAGACACGCGCTCTTGTGTCCAAAATCAGCGACGTCCAGTACAGCGTGGTGGACAGCGAGTCGGACGCGCTGCTTCTGGAAAATAATCTCATCAAGCAGTACAAGCCGCGCTACAACATCCTCCTCAAGGACTCCAAGACGTATCCGTGGATCTGCGTGAGCGGAGAACTTTATCCCAGAGTTTTTCTCACCAGACGTCCCGTCAAGGACGGGTCCATGTATTTCGGCCCTTACAGCTCCGTGTATCACGCGAAAATGCTGTTGGAGTTCCTGAAAAACCTTTATCCCATAAGGTCTTGCACTCTGAAGATAGACGAATCCGCGCTTTCTAAAGGTAAATTCAGGCCTTGTCTTGATTTTCAGATAGGTAAATGCAGGGCTTGCTGCACAGGGAACATCAGTGCCAGGGAATATGCGACCTATATGGGAGAGGTGGTTCAGATTCTGAAAGGGGACACGTCATCTCTTATAAGAGACTACACCGCAAGGATGAAGAAGGCGTCCGACGCGCTTGATTTTGAGCAGGCGAAAATCCTGAAGACGCATATAAATCTGCTTTCAGAACACTACAGCAGGAGCATAGTTGCGGGCAACAGCTCCATTGATGCCGATGTTTTCTCCATAGTGATGGATTCTTCCCGCGCTTTCGGTAATTTTATGCGGCTTCGCGGCGGCGCCATCATTCAAAGCCTCAATCTCGAATTCCGGCTGGCGATAGAGGAAAGTCAGGAGACGGTTTTAAGTGCTTTCATCGCGGAGATAGAAAGTAAATTCGGAACTTTGTCCTCAGAGGTCATAGTTCCTTTTCATCCTGATGTGCAGATAGATGGCGTCGAATTCAAAATACCTGTGCGCGGGGACAAGCTGTCTCTTCTCGAATTAAGTCTCAAAAATGCCAAGGAATTTCATTTCAATGCATTGCGTGCCCTCGAACATACCGATCCGCAGGAATTCAAAAAGGAAGCCCTTGAACAGCTTCAGTGTGCGCTCGGCTTGAAGCAGCTGCCGGTTCACATAGAGTGCTTTGACAATTCGAACATTCAGGGGACTAATCCGGTGGCTTCCTGCGTGGTTTTTCGAGATGGTGTGCCATCGAAAAAGGATTATCGCAAATTCAAGATCAAGACTGTGGTCGGGGCCAATGACTATGCGTCCATGAAGGAGGTCGTAGGCAGGCGCTATTCGCGTCTTCTCGAAGAAAGCCCCGATGATCTGCCGCAACTCGTGATCATAGACGGAGGCAAGGGTCAGTTGGGTTTTGCTTATCAGGCCATAGAGGAACTCGGACTTCAGAATTCGATGATGCTGGTAGGTCTGGCGAAGAGAATGGAGGAGATAGTGCTTCTGGATGATCCGTATCCTCTGTTTCTTGACAGGAATTCGCAGGCTTTCAGGGTAGTTACACACATAAGGGATGAGGCTCACCGCTTCGGTATCACTTTCCATCGTTCCTTAAGGTCAAAGGCTCAGGTGAAATCCGCTCTCACAGGGGTTTCAGGAGTGGGGGAGAGAACGGCGCAGCGTCTGCTGATGTATTTCGGGAGCGTCGCCCGGATTGCAGGAGCCTCGGAAGAAGAAATCGCTTCGCAAGTAGGGCCGGTATTGGCAAAAAGAATAAAAACTGAATTGAAATCAGATGATTGACGACGATAAATTCAATAAATATTTCGCTCTTTTCATAATGATAGGGATGTCCGTGGCCGTATGCATAGCCACGGCGTATGGCTTGAAGAATTCTGCCGAGGGGAGGCTTCTGCTCCTGCTTTCGGCTTTCGGCTCGCTTATGGGAGTGGTGGGGACTGTTACTTCAGCTACGGGCCAGATGGTAACGTTCTTTTTCAGTTTTTTCGATGTAAGTATTTATGGCATAGCATGTATTATAAACTGGAAGAGCGGAAACGGAGGATTGGGCAACGGTCTTCTGCACCTATTCTATTTCGTGCCTATGCAGTTCATAGGGTTCCACGAGTGGAAAAAACGCGAGGGTTCCAAGGGACATGTTACTCCAAGGCGCTTTAAAAAGGGGATGTGGCCGCTAGCCATAGCGGTTTTTC
>CAVEIF010000041.1:3861-12705 GCA_963615835.1 Coprococcus eutactus
GCTTATGGATGTAGCTGTGTATCTGCTTCTTGCGCAGTTCGACCGGAGCGCCGCCACTTCGTTTCTGAAGATGGCCATAGTGGTGGACACGCTTCCTGTCGTATGTAATGTCATCGGTCAGTTTCTTATGTCCGCCGCCTATATGGAGCAGTGGATATTCTGGATAGGAGTAAACATTTTTTCCATCATTCTGTGGACCAATTCTTACCGGCAGAGTGCGGACTCTTTCACGCTGGTATATATAATAAAGTATTGCTTCTATCTGCTCAATTGCTGCAACGGTCTTCGCATCTGGCTCCGTCTTTCTGACCCTGAACGTGCCGTTTTGCAGAATAGAGAAAAATAATTATCTTTGTCGTCTTGTTTGAAAATATAGTATTAAACATAAACTAAAAATTCATTAAAATGGAGTACGCAGAAATCGTAAAGAAAGTGAAGGATATCATTGTGGATAAACTTGGCGTGGAACCTTCAGAGGTTACAGAGACCGCTAACTTCACAAACGACCTTGGCGCCGATTCTCTTGACACAGTAGAACTTCTTATGGAATTTGAAAAGGTATTCGGCATTAAGATTCCTGATGAGGAGACAGCCAATATCGCCACCGTTAAGGATGCTGTGGATAAAGTCGCTGAGAAACTCGGTTAATTCAGATTATTCGTTTTAAAATGAAAATGGTCGGGATGAAAATCCTGACCATTTATTTTTTATGAAAATCAGATTCTGAAAATCATTCCTCCGGGATGGAGAACACCAGTTTGAGGCTTGGTTTTCTCTCCGTGCTTTCCGGACCGAGCAGCTCGGCCTTGAAGTATGCGTCCTTATCCAGAACATAGGACGTGGATGTCGAGGTGGAGCTTCCGCTGGCGTACATGGCGGCGAGCATATAGCTGTAATAGTTACTGTAATAGCTGCTTCCGTAGCCGTAGCTTCCTCCGCTGTACATGCTGTTGTAATAGCTTTGATATGCCAGATACTGCAGATATTCGCTCATGTCGCTGCTCGATGAACTGCTTGAGGTCGTGGTGGTCTGCTCGCTCATAAGAAGCATCCATATATCATAGTTTCCGGTCTTGAATCCGTCGTCCTTATCTTCGTCTTTCAAGAGAATCTGCTGAAGATGGTATGTGATATCCGGCGAATAGACGCAGATGCTGCGGTTGATGTCTCCTTTGTTCTCGTTCTCCATACTTGAGTCCGTAAGTCCCATAAATGTGGAGGTGGTGTCTGTCCAGATACGGCAGGTAGGACTTAGGCGCGGAGGAAAATGAGTGTCCAGTTCCGTGTATGGAGTGTCCATGGAGAACGGAAGCACTACTCTGGCTTTATTTATGATGGCCTTCGTGTAGTCGGCGCTGCTCCTTCCGTGTGCTGTCAGCGTATCTTGGATGGCTTTTTCCACCAGATGCTTGAGCGGCAGTGCCGGAATTACCGGCTTGAGTCCTGCGCCGCCTTCCACAAGTATCTTGTCAGTGGTCTTTCCTGCCATTGAACGTGTGTCGTGTTTCGTGAGGTTGAATGCGTACTGCGGGAAAGTGCCGTTTGAGTAACTTGTTATAAGCGAATCGAGCGGAGTGAATTTGGTGGCCCCGTAATAGAAGAAGAAACTGGTGTCTATCGCCCCCACTTCCTCATCATAGACGGTGTTAAGGCTGAGTTCGCCGTAATTACTTTGAAGATAATAAGATGAACTGTTATAATTCATCTGGACGTCGAATGTGTTGATTCTTCCGCCTTCCGAAGCCGGAACGTCCGTATGGATATAGATTCCCGGAACGGCTTCGAAATATTTGTCCATCTCTTTTGAAAGCACAAGCCCGTTGGTCTTATTGACCAGATTCCATGCGAAATCGTCGGTGAAGCTGAGGGTGAGGTCTTTTGCTCCGTCTATAATGGGAGTCCCTTTGACTGCGCTGCCGCTTTTATGTTTTATCTGTCCTACGCAGTCGTTGGCGTCCAGAAGTTTAGTGTAGTCAATTCCGCTTTCAAGTTCGTTTACATAGACTCGCTGGAGGATACGCTCGTTCCCTTCGCTCGCCACAGAGGTGGTGTCGAAAGCGGCCGTCATGGTAAAATAGTTGATTTTCTGAACATTACCGAAGTCAAGCGTGTCATATAGCGGGACTATGGTAAGTGCACTTGTTCTCTGCGTGAGGCCGAAGGTGTCGTCTTTGATGGCTCCGACGGTTATGCGGGATTGTGAATAACCGGAAAGCGAATCCGCCATCCGCATGTCCACTTCATCGATGGGAATCTCTACGGAATATATCTTATAGCGGCTGTCCATGGGGATCAGATCTCCGCCTATATTGGTATTTATCTCGACACAGCTGAGGCAGGCACAAACTGCCGCCCCCAATATCGCTTTATTAAAAAAATTCATCTTAGAATTGATCATAAAATGCGTTATATTCGTCGATGTAACTTCCGTCGGAAAGACTCTTGGTCTTGCTCTTAAGAACAGGCAGACCGCGGTCTCTGCAATAATTGACCAGGGAAGTCGGAACATTCTCACCGGCGAGAATGATGCCATCGGCAAATTTAGCCGCAGTTTTGGCAAGATTTATGCCACTTGGCTCTTTCAGAAGTTCAAGATCCTTTTCGCTTACCCCTCCGAACAAGGCTTTCTTCAGGAAATCTTTATTGAACGTCTCGTCAGGGGTGTTATCATAAAGGGAAAGTATGACCTTGCTGTTAGAGAATATAGGGTCGTTCTTGTATGCCTTTTTCAGATAAACGGGGAGGAGATGCGATATCCAACCATGACAATGGATGATATCCGGCGCCCAACGGAGCTTCTTGACTGTCTCGAGCACTCCGCGCGCGAAGAAGATGGCCCGTTCGTCGTTATCCTCAAAAAAGTGTCCGTCGTCGTCCCGTTCAAGCTGCTTGCGCTTGAAATAGTCCTCGTTGTCAATGAAATAGACCTGAGTCCTGGCTGCGGAGATGGAAGCGACCTTGATAATGAGAGGTCTGTCCACTTCGCTGATTATAAGGTTCATGCCTGAGAGCCGGATAACTTCGTGAAGCTGGTTTTTTCGCTCGTTGATACAGCCGTAGCGAGGCATGAAGGCGCGAATCTCCTTTTTCCTCTCCTGGGTACCCTGAGGGAGGAAGCGCCCTATGGTTGACAATTCACTTTCGGGAAGATAAGGAAATATCTCCGAACATACGAAAAGTACTTTTTTTGCAGAATTCTCCATTTGGTTCAAAGATACGAAAATTTTTCCTAAATTCGCCACCTGATATTCTGTTTTGAAATGAGCCGTAAGAGAAATAATATACTGAGGAAGAGGATTGCGGGGGCTTCCCTGTCTTCCGTGGCCAGCATTTCGCTGGTGCTTCTTCTGGTCGGAATATCAGCCATATTGGCTTTTAACGCGAAGTCAGTGGAGAATTATTTTAAGGAAAATGTACATATTACGGCATTTTTAAAGAAAGGCACGACGGCTTCGAATGCGGAGAAAGTGCGTAAGGACCTGCAGAAGGAGCCTTTTGTTAAAAGTACGCGTTATGTGAGCGTGGAGGAGGGAACGAAGGAGATGGTGGATATGCTCGGGGAGGATTTCGCGGACGTGTTCGTGACTTCTCCCGTGCCGAGTTCCATAGAGGTGACGGTATATTCGAAGTATTTTCAGACAGATTCGCTGGATATGGTGTTGGAAAGGATAGTGGAGTATCCCTACATAGAGTCCGCTGTAACGCAGGCTGCCATAGTGGCCTCACTCGGAGAGGTTACCGCGCAGGCCGGCCTGGTGCTGGGTGTAGTGGTGCTTCTCTTGACGTTTATCTCCATCGTGTTGATTTCCAACACTGTAAGGCTTAATATTTATGCCTCGCGTTTCAGTATCCACACTATGCAGCTGGTGGGGGCGGGTAATTTTTTCATCGCCCGTCCGTTTCTTCGCCGCTCCATGCTTATGGGTGCGCTTTCGGCCTTGATAGCCTGTGCGATAATCGCGGGGGGATTGGCATATCTGAGAAAATTCTTCCCGCAGGTGTTTGAATTGCTTGACGTGAGGGCTTTCGCCGTGGTGGGCGCCGCTCTGTTCGTTCTGGGCGTGCTGGTGTGTCTGCTGTGTGCGGCTTCGGTTATGCGGAAATTGGTGAAACTTGATAATGATGAATTATATGGATAGTTCGAAAATGCCCATGGACAAGGTGGGTTTGTATGTTCTGCTCGGCGGACTGGCGCTCATCCTGCTCGGCTTCATTCTGATGAGCGGAGGCGGCGTGAAGGATCCGCAGGTGTTCAATTATGACATGTTCGATTTCAGACGGATAGTTCTGGCCCCTGTAATCATAGTGGCCGGCATCGTAACCATAGTGGTGGCCATAGTCAGAAAACCGAAGGACAATAGTAATCGATGAAGATATGAGTTGGTGGCAGTCTATTTTACTTGGTCTTATTCAGGGTTTTACGGAATTTCTTCCGGTCAGCAGCAGCGGGCATCTGGCCATAGGAAAGGAACTCCTCGGAGTGGAGGGAGCGTCTGATCTTACGTTTGAGGTCGTGGTGCATGTGGCCACGGTACTTTCCACGATAATAGTTTTCAGAAAGCAGATAGCTGCCTTGCTGAAAGGCTTTTTCAGTTTCAGAAAGTGCGACGAGACGGATTATGTCCTCAAGCTTCTTTTCGCCACGATTCCTATTTTCGTGGTGGGGATGTTTTTCAAGGACCAGGTGGAGGCGCTTTTCTCTTCGCTCTACGTGGTGGGCGGGGCGTTGCTTCTGACAGCTGTCCTGCTTTATTTTTCCGATACGGTGACTTCCAGCAAGTTGTATAGGCCTAACACTCATAGGAACGGGCTTTCGTATGGCCAGGCGTTTATTATAGGACTTTCTCAGGCCGTGGCCGTGATACCGGGGCTTTCCCGCAGCGGGACTACGATTTCCACAGGCTTGCTGGTCGGCGGGCGCAGAGAGGTGGTGGCGCAGTTTTCATTCCTTATGGTCATCATTCCCGTTCTCGGAGAGGCTTTTCTCAGTGTCGTCGGGGGAGAACTTGCGCAAAGTGAAGTGTCTCTTATGCCTCTGCTTTTAGGTTTTGTGTCCGCATTCATCTCCGGTCTTGTCGCCTGCAAGGCCATGATAGCGCTGGTCAAGAGAGCGAAGCTCAAGTGGTTCGCCCTTTACTGCCTTGTGGTGGGTGGAGCAGTGCTGGTCGCCGAGTTTCTGAGTCTTTAGTGCAGGGAAGAATGGTTTATTTCGTATCGGACGTTCATCTGGGACTTGCCGCCTTTTCACCGCAGGAGAGGGAGGGGCGTTTTGTGAATTGGCTTAAATCCACTCCGTTTCAAGCAGGTGATGACCTTGTCCTGCTCGGAGACATCTGGGATTTCTGGTACGAATACAAGGACGTCATCCCTAAAGAGGGGATAAGAGTGTTGAGCGAACTTATCCGTTTGATGGACAATGGAGTACACGTTCTTTACTTTATAGGGAATCACGATATCTGGTGCTTCAGCTTCTTCGAGTCGCTCGGGATGCGCGTGATAAAGAAACAGCCGCTTACCGTCCGGATAGCTGACAAGAAAGTGCTTCTCGCGCATGGCGACGGGATAGGCGGGGCTGATTGGCGTTACCGCCTCATGCTCTCGATTTTTCATAATCGGGTATGTCAGCGTCTGTTCTCCCTGTTGCATCCCACACTGGCATTTGACATAGCCACGCGCTGGTCGCGCAATAACAGGTACACTCATAAGGAATATGTCTGGAAGGGAGAGGAGGAGAGACTGTATAAGTTCGCCTCTGCGCAGGACAAGTCCATAGATCTGTTCGTCTTTGGGCATTATCATTGTGCTGTGGACGAGACGCTTCCGGGCGGGGCGAGACTTGTGGTGTTGAAGGATTGGCTTACGGGAGGAACTCCATATTTCAGTCTGGAAGGCCACATGGAGGAGCAGCCGTCTATCTGACAAGGGACTTGGTGGACAGACGGTCTGTCTTTATGACGGTTTTGCGCGGGTATTCCCAGAAAATCTGGAAGTAGAAGTCATTCCATTCCGCCTCCCCGCTTTCCCATATTTTTATAAGTTCTTCGGTTTTGGCGTCGGCGCCTTCAGGATCGTAATGGGATTTGAGGTCCTGGCTGAAAACTTTGCCTACAAGGTTCCAGAAGCCGGCTGAGAATCCTCCTTCATAGTTGTAGATGATGTCATAGACTGTCATGCCGCATTCGCGGTCCACCAGACGCGTGAGGAGGAATCCCTGGCTTATGGTGGTCTTGCGTATGTCCTTCTCGAACATGGAGAAGAGTTCTTTCTCCACGTTCTTGATGTAGCGGTCGCGGTTTCGGCGGTCCAGTCCGTCCGCAGCGATGGTCGAATCCACCTGCGCCATCATCTTGCGGCCCACGAGTGCGTAGGGATAGACTTTGTTGAAGTTATAGACAAGCCGGTATTTCTCCCTCCATTCGCGTCCGTACTTTTTTATCTTTTTTCTTTTACGGGCGCTTACAGTGGCTTCGGGGAGGATATTGTACTCCGCGTCGAAGTATTCGCGTGCGGTGGTGTCCGTAACTGCATTCTGCGCCGGAAGCTCGAAAACCCCGGCGCAGAGAATGACAAATATGGACATCAATATGCGCTTCATCAGTCAGATATGACATGCACTCCGCCGAACCGGTCGGTGATTCGCACTTCGTGACGGGCGGCGGCGGTGTTGTAAGGCGCTTTGAAGAGGTTAGGAGTAGGGAGACATGCCACCCACGGAATCTTGTGCTTGCTCGCGTCGGTGAATTCTTCCTTGGCCACCGGGTCTTTGCCCGTGAAACGCTCCATGTCGCAGATCTTGACCCCGTCTTCGTAGTATTCCACCTTCCACGCCGGGTCATAGTCCCATACGTGGGCTACGGCCAGTCCCGGGTAGTCTCCGTGGTCAAGGTAAAGTTTCCCTTGAAAATCAGGACTGTAGGTGCAGCTCTTGTAATACCATCTCATATTCGTCCCGTCGAAGGAATATACCTTATATCCCGGAGGGCATCCGTCCGCGCATACGGTTCCGCACCACCATGTGCCGCAGAATCCGCCCAAGTTGTGCTCCATAAGGCCGTCGCGGCCTTTGCCGGTACCTATCACGAAATTGGTGTTCGTGTGCATGTGGCCCGACAGTATGATGGCGTCGTGCCCGCTGAGCATGGAGTAGAGTGCCGTCTTGTTGCAGAGGTTGTCGCTGATGACATCGTAGCGGAAATTATCCCTGTCGGCCTTTCCTATGGTCGTAGGGATATGCAGGCAGAGCACCACTTTCTTGTCCTTTGGCGTGAATGCCAGATCCTTTTCGAGCCAGCTCAACTGCACCTCGTCCAGGTATCCTATATAGAAATAGTCGCGTCCCACATAGAAGTTGTCGTTGAGAACGATGTAGTGTTCATCTCCCACGTTGAAAGAATAATATGTGGGTCCGTAGAATTTTTCGAACTCGCGGAAGGAGGTCTCGTAGGAGCGGCCGTAGTTGGTCATGTCGTGGTTCCCGATCACATAGCGCATGTCTATGCCCAGCTCTCCGATTTTACCCGTGATGCGCGGATAAAGCAGGTGTTGCCACCCCACCATGTCGCCCAGGCATATTCCGAAGGTGTATTCGTCCTCTTTGAACTGCTTGATATGCTCCTTGATGTCATCGACTCTCTTGTCGAAAGGCCTCAGGTCGGAAGTGTCCTGAATCTGCGGGTCCGCGAATACGATGGCCTTGCTGCGGCGGTCATCAAAGGTGTTTTTGATGAGGGTGAAATCATAGACTTTCTTGTCGGACTTCATGTCCTGATAGTAGCAGGACGGACCTCTGAAGGTGGCGCTGCGGTAGCCCGAAGGTGTGCTCACGAACACGAATCTTCCGGAAGCCCTGTCATAAGGTATGGTGAAGACTCCGGCGGTGTCTGTCTTTACTACGCTCACGCCGTCAGAGACGACCACCCCCGCAACGGGTCTGCCGCTGTCGTCCTTCACGCTTCCGCTTATGATGTTTTCTCCGGAAAGGGGAGCTGATGAACGTACTGTGGCGCAACCGGCCAAAAGGCTGAGCGCAAGTGAAATGGATAATATTTTTCTATACATGATGTTAACTTCTCCAATATATTTTTTTCTTGCTGAATAAACTTGTCAATGCCAGCATTGCAAATGAGATAATAAGCCCTCTTATGAATCCCATAAGCGGATTCCCCGCGCACGCCCCGTCCACTACGGCTCCAAGTCCTATGATGTAAAACAAAGGATTGAGAATGAAGCCTGACAGGGTATATGCGAGCATAGGGTTCTGTCCCGTAAGGGTGAACCCGCCCGAGATGCCCTTGCCTGCCTTTGAAAGCAGCGCCTCCAACCAAAGCAGAAAATACAGCAGCAGACAGGCGAGACCTGAGGTGGTCAGCATATACGAAAGATTACAATAGTCTTTCGTCATGCCCCCGTCTATAGGGTCGAACGCGATGCCGAGTGCCAGCAGCAGGTAACCGGCTTTCACTATGATATTGGCCGGACTGCGGTAATCTCCTCTGAGCAGGATGATGGTGATAATGCCAAATCCTAAAGTCAGATACATCCCGGTGAATATATCTCTTGTGTACATGGTCCAGAGGATGAGAGGAATTATCGCCAGGCTGCCGATGGCCGTAACTATGGAAGAAGGCCTTCTGGCACCGGCGAATTGGCATTCGCCTCTCTCTCTGGCTCTGGAGATGATGTCCCCCACGCTCATGCCGGCGATGAGAATCACCAGATACTGCGCATATCCCCAACTGAAGAGCCATTTGATGCTCCCCGGAAAATCGGCCCAGTCAAGGCAGTCGCTGTGCCAGGTTATCTCTTTGAATGCGCAGACTGCAAGTAGGATAAGGGCTCTCACCA
>CAVEIF010000042.1:0-12615 GCA_963615835.1 Coprococcus eutactus
TTCATAAAGATCAATAATTCTCAAGATGGATTTCAAAATATGACTTCGGATGCGCGCATACAGGGCATACCTCAGGTGCAGCTGTACCTACGACGATATGTCCGCAATTACGGCATTCCCATACCTTGACTGAACTCTTTGAGAAAACTTCCTGAGTCTCGACATTCTTCAGAAGTGCACGATAGCGCTCTTCGTGTCGTTTTTCGATCTCGCCTACAGCGCGGAATTTGCGGGCCAATTCAGGAAATCCCTCTTCTTCAGCGGTCTTGGCAAAGCCTTCGTACATGTCCGTCCATTCGTAATTCTCCCCTTCCGCAGCAGCCTTCAGATTGGATGCGGTATCCGCAATGCCGCTTAATTCCTTGAACCAGAGCTTGGCGTGCTCCTTCTCGTTATCGGCCGTCTTCAAGAACAGCTCGGCTATCTGCTCAAAACCCTCTTTTTTAGCTTTAGAAGCGAAGTAGGTGTACTTGTTGCGGGCCATCGACTCACCTGCAAACGCGGCCTCAAGATTTTTCTCCGTCTGTGTTCCGGAATACTTTGTTTTCATATTTTCTAGAATTAATTATTAAATTTGTATGCAAATGAAAATAAAATATCTCACATTTACAATATTGCTCCTTTCATTAATCTGCTCCTGCAAGAACAAAAGCACGGCACCAAAATCCGTTTCGGGCCAGGTTTGCGATTCCATCGATTTCAAAATGGTGGAAGCACCTGCCATGCTGAGCGGCCAGGATGAGGTTATGGCGTATCTGGTGGAGCATTTCTGGGATAATCTTAATGAAAAGTGCTATGCCGAAAAGCTTGAACAGGCATTTGCCGACTGGGTTTGGCTGAGCGGTCAGGTAGATATGGCTCTCTCATGCAAATCTATTCTCAAGGCATATTCCAAATCACCTGACAGAATTCTGTATCTGGCGGAAAAGTATCTTTATAACCCGCAGTCGCCCTATCGTAACGAAGACATTTACGGGAGTTTATGCGAAGAAGCCGGGGGAGAGCTTGCCGCCACCGCCAGACTCTGCGCTCTCAATGCCGTGGGGACAAGGGCTGCGGATTTCGTGATAGAGGATGCTTTTGGGAAAAGATTTACGCTACATGGCGTCAAGGCGGACTATACCCTGTTGTTTTTCAGCAATCCTTACTGTAACGCGTGTAAAGACATCATAAATATACTCAAAGCGGACGAACTGGTGTCAGGCGCCATAGAGAAAGGGACGCTTGCCGTTGTGAACATGTACGTGGACGAGGACCTGGAACAATGGCGCGCTTACCTGGGCGCCTATCCTGAAAGCTGGCGTACGGGATTTGACCCTACATTCACACTAAGGGAGAACGAAAAATATAATATCCGCGCCATACCTTCGCTCTACCTTCTTTCGGAGGACAAGACGGTGCTGCTGAAGGACGCGCCCATAGAGAAAGTGATAGACAGACTTCAAAAAATTTTGTAAGATGGAGAATTTTATAAGAGATGTTAAATACTATGAATGCGACAGGATGGGTATAACACACCATTCCAATTATATACGTTTCATGGAAGAGGCCCGCATCTATGTTCTGGACTGTCTGGGGTATGGATTCGACCGCATGGAAAGCGAGGGTGTGGTCTCCCCTGTCGTATCCGTCAGCTGTGAATATAAAAAACCTACGACATTCAAGGACCGTATAGAGATAGAGGTGAAACTTAAGGAAATGTCCGAATTGAAGATGACATTTGCCTACACCATGAAAGTAAAAGGGGTGCTCGTCTGCAAAGCGACAAGCACCCACTGTTTCATTCAAGACGGCAAGCCGTTCTCGTTCCGGAAGAGGTGGCCCGAACTCACCGAAAAACTGCAGAGCCTTTAGGCTGTGATCTGTTTCTTATAGCTTCGACGAAGCATATATCTGCTGTGATCGTATTTGTTGAAAAGGTTCTGCACCTCTACATTATCCTTTAACTGAGGGTTGGTGATAAGCCATTTGATGTTACGCTTCTTAAGCCCTTGGAGAAGATATTGGAACATTGGCACAAATGCACCTTTGTTCTGATATTCCGGAAGTATGCCTATCATCAGGGCTTCGAGCGTGTCATTCTTCCTCAATGCTTTCAATATGCGGAAAAGCCCGAACGGAAGAAGATGTCCCCGGCTCTTCTTGACCGCCTTCGCGAGGGAAGGAACGCAGAATGCGAATCCCACTATCTTTTCATCCTTGTCTGCCACAACGCACACGAAATCCACATCCAGAATGGTCTGATATGTCGAAAGATAGCTCTTGATCTGGCGGTCCGTAAGAGGACTGAACCCATAGAGGGGAGCAAAGGTCTCGTTATACATATGGAACAGATCCATACCATGCTTTTTGACCAAAGTCTTGGTATTGCGAGCCTTAAGAATGTGCAGACCGTATTTCTCGCTTATCACGTCGGACATCCTGTCTATCCTCTCCACGTTTTCTGGGACTTCGATAAGTTTCTGGTCCCACTCTGCGCCGACTTCAAACCCAAGTTCTTTAAGACGGGGCTCATAATAGGGATAGTTATAGAGGGTCGTGAAAGGACAGAGTTTGTCGAAACCTTCCACGAGCAGACCCTCCTTGTCCATGTCCGTAAACCCGAACGGGCCTATGATGGAGTCCATTCCGCGGGCTTTTCCCCACTTTTCGACAGTGGAGATGAGGGCCTTCAGAACGACTGATTCGTCTATGAAATCAAGCCATCCGAAACGGACTATGTTACTGTGGGCCAGCTCGTTTGACTTTTTGTTGATAATTCCTGCCACCCTGCCGACTATCTTGTTCTTTTCGTTATAGGCAAGCCAGCACGCGGCTTCGCAGAATTCAAATGCCGCATTTTTCTTAGGGTTGAAGGCGTCATACTCGTCGCCGACAAGGGCCGGTACCCAATACGGGTTACCCTTGTATAGCTTTTCCGGGAAATGGATGAATGCCGTCATCTGTCTGCGGCTCTTCACTTCTACAATCTTAATGTCCATTTTATAAGGTTTAGCACGTCTAAGCAATCGTTAAAGTCGTAATTTGCTGAAGTTTACGCAAACATAAAAGCTAATGCGGAACTGTCATCAAACCGTTTCTGCGATTACTGGAGGGCAAATATCGTAAAAAGAATTAAATTTGCAAAAAGGAATAGGAAAAGCGCAAAATTGAAAAGATGTTCCGATGGCTATGTTAAGAGAAGATACCGTTTTCGGGCCCATAAAGAGCAGACGTCTCGGCTGGTCTCTGGGCATAAATCTGCTTCCCACGAAAGGGAAAATCTGTAATTTCGACTGTATCTACTGCGAATGCGGCTGGAACCGCGACGGAAGAGATGACACGCTGCTTCCCACCGCATCCGAAGTGAGAAGCGCCCTTGAGAATAAACTTTCCGAGGTGCTTCTTCGTGAAACGCGCGTGGATTCCATAACTTTTTCCGGAGACGGAGAACCGACGCTCAATCCTGAATTTGCCCGGATAATAGATGACACGCTCACATTAAGAGACGTTTACTGTCCCGGGAGCAAAGTATCAGTTCTTACCAATGCCACGCGCCTCGCGGATGAAAAAGTGTTCAAAGCGCTGAAAAAAGTGGATTCCCCTATTCTTAAACTTGACTCCGCCACTGACGAGGGAGCGAGAATCATCAACGGCGCTCAGCCTGCATACAGCGTAAAGGAAGTGGTCGAAAATATGAAACGTTTCGATGGAGACTTCATCTTGCAGACTATGTTCCTGAAATCCAAAGAATTCGATTCTCTTTCACCGGAAAGGCTTCTTCCATGGATGGACATCGTAAGGGAACTCAGACCAAGGCTCATAATGGCCTATACCATAGCACGTCCTACTCCAGCATCGGGGCTTTTGACCTATAGCCGTGAGGAGATGGCCGCCGCGCTGAAACCTCTGGAAGAAGAAGGCCTCAAGATACAGATCAACGCATAAGGGGCTTCAGATATAGAGAGAAATCAGCGTTCTTTCAAAAGATAGCGAAGGCTTATGACCTGCTGACTGCCGCTGTAGGCCGATGTGTTGAAATGAAATATCCACGAAGCCGCTACGGTAAGATTTCCCCACAGAACGGTGGAGTATCCTAATTCGAGCCTGTCGTAAAACGGCAGCGGACCGTCATTATCTCCGGTCTTTATTTTGAAAAACGGATCCGCGAAATAAAGTCTGTCGCCGTAGATGTTTCCCGCTGCGTCCGTCTTGTCATATAGAGGCAATATATCGTCTCCGGCATAAAAACTGTTCTGTATGTGCCATCCTTTCAGCGCCACATTGACCGATGCTTCCACCAGCGCAGGACAGTCAAAATCCAATGAAACCGTCCTGTCGCGCTGTATGGCCTGCAGATAGCCCAGTTTAAGCGAACACTCGTCCAGACGGGAGAGAAAATGGGTGAAATCCATAGTCATGTACGGTTCTGTCAGGCAGTTGTCGCATACACCGCGGACCATAACCGAATTGGCGAAATGGACCATATAGGCATTATATCCTAACGTAATGAATTCCGAAAAGGAACGGTGCCCCGCGGAGAATATCATAAACTGTTCATTTACGGCGCTGTCGGCCCCGTACATCCCCATCCAGTCCAGGCCAAGCTCCACGTTGGAGCTCGAGGTGGAGTATCTGAACAGAAGTCCTTCTATGTAAGGGTCATACCAGCTTACTTTTTCGGAGATGAATGCCGTGGACCACGATTCCCTGCTCTTATACCTTGGAAAAACGCCGCCGTCTATGGTGAAAACGCCGTTTGCGAGAGGCGTTTTGAAATCATAATAATAGAAATAGTCTTTTACAAGTCCTTTCCCCGTGGTGTTTATGTCTCCGAAATCCTTTCTGATATCGGCTCCTCCGATCAAGGTGTGCACGGCATCGCCTGAACGCAGTTTCAGACCTATGGTAGGAGACAGACGTGTGCCGAAGATGGTCCCGGAAGCCGAATAGCCGCTCGCATCGTATTCTCTGTTGTCGAATCTCTGGTCAAATCCTATGTTATATATGAATTGTGCCTTGTCCTGTTCCCAAGCATTGGCATTAGAGAAAAGAAACGACAATGCGCACAGAACCAATGGTGTTTTTATATATTTCATAGGCGAAATATCGTACTTTTTTAGCATCTTTGCAAGATTTTTATTTATTCCCATGAATGACGAAAAACTCTGGAACAGTAATTTCATCAAGGCCTGCATAGGCAACTTTCTGATAAAATTCTCTTTCACGCTCATCGTTCCGCTGCTGCCGCTCTATCTCAGCGAGAGGTTCGGATGCAGTAACGACACCATAGGCATAGTTCTTTCCTGCTACACGCTCATGGTCATCTTCGTGAGCCCGTTCAGCGGATATATAGTGGACAGTTTCCCCCGCAAGGCCGTGCTTCTGATATGCAATTTCCTGTTTTTCGCGCTGTTCGCCGGCTATATATTCGCCGGAACGCTTACCCTGTTCGCCATATTCCGCACCATACACGGGGCGCCTTTCGGCACGGCCATAGTGTCAGTCAACACCATAGCCATAGACGTGCTCCCCTCTTCACGGCGAACGGAAGGCATCAGTTACTTCGGGCTCAGCAACAATCTGGCCACGGCCCTCGGCCCTTTCGCCGCGATATATGTACTCAAGGCTGCCGGCGGTAATTATCAGCTGCTCTTCTCATTTTCCATGCTGATGTCCTTAGTGGCCCTTGTTCTTAATTCGACCATCAGGATAGACAGGAAGAGTTACGACATTTCCAACAGGAAAGTTCTTTCGCTCGACAGATTTTTTCTGGTGAAAGGAGCGCGGCAGGCCTTCAATGTCATCTGCCTTTCGCTCTGCCACGGAATAGTAACCACTTATGTGGCCATATATGGCAAGGAGGAACTCGGCATAACTTCAGGCACGGCGCTATGGTTCCTGTTCTTTGCCATAGGTCTCATGATTTCACGCATCACCGGAGCCTCCGGACTCAAGAACAATCGTGTCAGCCGCAACACCATGGAAGGCATACTCATATCCATAGCGGGCTATGTAATGTTCGCCGCATTCAAGGCCCCTTGGGCTTTCTATCTGGCTCCGTTCATCGTGGGGCTTGGCAACGGTCACATGTATCCCGGCTTTCAGAGCATGTTCGTCAATCTGGCTTCCAATGCTCAGCGCGGCACTGCCAATTCCTCCATGTTGACTTCATGGGAAGCAGGTCTGGGGCTCGGCGTTCTTCTCGGAGGACTGGTCAGCGCACATTGGGGGTATCACGCGGCGTTCTGGGTGGCATCCGGCTTTTTTCTCATAGGCATAATATGGTTTTTTGCTATAAGCAGGCCCCATTTTGAGAGTAATAAACTTCGCTGAAATTCTTGCAAAAGAGACCGATTAAAAGTAAATTTGCGCACGAAGACACTATCATTTCTAATATGGAAAATTTACAATTGGGATTTCTTTTGATGCTTGTGGGTATGGTTACCGTTTTCATCATACTCCTTATAGTCATCTATGGCAGTCAGGCCCTTATAGGCCTGATCAATAAAATAGCTCCCGCCGAGCCGGTGAAGGTCGGGAAAAGCGGGCAGGAAGATCTGAATCCGGTATTTGAGGCGGCAGTCGGCCAGATAACCGGAGGAAAAGGCAGACTGGTTAAGGTAACAAAGATATAAAATGGCTA
Organism: Coprococcus eutactus; assembly: GCA_963615835.1. Classification (GTDB taxonomy): domain Bacteria; phylum Bacteroidota; class Bacteroidia; order Bacteroidales; family UBA932; genus Cryptobacteroides. Next base: position 6,626 of record CAVEIF010000042.1, read on the forward strand.
AAGAGATAAAATTGAGCCTTGTCTTCAGAGACATGTGGCAGAGTGCGGGCAAATATCAGCCTCGCGTGGATCAACTTGTCAAAATCGCCCCTGTAATCATCAAGATGGGATGTTTTGACCGTGTGGAAACTAACGGTGGCGGCTTCGAGCAAGTCAACCTTCTCTATGGAGAAAACCCTAACAGGGCGGTGCGTGAATGGACCAGGCCTTTTCATGAAGCCGGAATACAGACTCACATGCTTGACCGTGCGCTTAACGGCCTTCGGATGAGCCCTTGCTCAAAGGATCTTCGTCAGCTTTTCTATAAGGTCAAAAAAGCGCAGGGAACGGACATCACACGTATCTTCTGCGGACTCAACGACCCACGTAACGTAATTCCTTCCATCAAATACGCCAAGCAGGCCGGGATGATAGCGCAGGCTTCTCTCTGCATCACCCACTCCCCTGTCCATACTGTGGAGTATTATGTCGAACTGGCCAAGCAATTTATAGATGCGGGCGCAGATGAGATCTGTCTTAAGGATATGGCGGGCATTGGCCGTCCCGTTTCTCTTGGACGGATAGTCAAAGGCATAAAGGCCATCAAGGACATTCCTGTCCAGTACCATTCACATTCAGGACCCGGCTTCAGCATGGCTTCCATCCTTGAGGTCTGTCAGAACGGGTGCGACTATGTGGATGTAGCCATGTCCCCTCTTTCATGGGGCACGGGTCATCCTGATGTAATCGCTGTGCAGGAGATGCTCAAGGACGCCGGATTCAAAGTCAAGGATATCAATATGGAAGCTTATATGCAGGCAAGAACCCTTATTCAGGAGATGCTTGACGACTTCCTCGGATATTATTGCCCTGCACAGAACCGTCTGGACAACTCCCTTCTTATAAAGCCGGGGCTTCCGGGAGGCATGATGGGCTCCCTCATGACAGATCTGGAAGAGAATCTCGCCTCTCTCAATAAATGGAAGGAAAAGAACGGACAGAAGCCTCTCACTACGGACGAACTTCTCGTGAAACTCTTTGATGAAGTGGCATACGTATGGCCTAAGGTAGGTTTCCCTCCTCTGGTTACTCCGTTCTCCCAATACGTCAAGAACCTTTCTCTTATGAACGTCATGCAGATGGAGAAAGGCAAGAAACGCTGGGAGATGTTCCCTGACACCATCTGGGATATGGTCCTCGGGAAGGCCGGAAAACTTCCCGGCGAGGTGGACGACGAACTCAAGGCGCTGGCCGCGGCTCAGGGACGTACGTTCGTGAGCACCGACCCTCAGGAGAACTACCCTGACTGTCTGGATGAGTTCCGCTCCAAGATGAAGGAGAAGGGCTGGGAAACCGGCCGGGACGACGAGGAGCTCTTCGAATATGCTATGCATCCTGTTCAGTATGAAGCATATAAAAGCGGCAAGGCTAAGTCGGAATTTGAGGCGGACCTCGCCAAGCGCAAGGCGGAAAAGAACGCGCCAAAGGAAGCGGCACTTCCGGACAGCGTAGTCGTCACCCTTAACGGACAGTCATATAAGCTTGACATCTCCTACGACGGAAAGGCTCCTGTCGCGACCGCCGCTGTTCCTTCGGCTGGAGAGGCCGAAGATGTGCCTGCACCTATCTCAGGCAAATTCCTTCTCACGAAGGACGGCAGCGAAGAGCCCCGCAAGGTGGGAGATCACGTTAAGCGCGGCGACGTGCTCTGCTATATCGAAGCCATGAAGATCAACAACGCCATCTGCTCCGACTTCGACGGCACCGTGGTGGCCATACTTCCGTCGAACGGAGACACCGTGGAAGAAGACGATGTCATAGTTAAAATGACCAGAGACAAGTAGCGGACTATGGAAGATATACTCAACAGACTATATGAGATGACAGCCATCGGCAATATAGTGGATAAACCCGCTTACCTGCTGATGTATGCCATAGCGTTCGGGCTTCTATACTTGGGGATAGTAAAGAAATACGAGCCTCTTCTGCTTGTTCCCATCGCTTTCGGCGTGTTGATTGCTAATTTCCCGGGAGGTGAAATGGGTGTCATACAGACAGATGCCGCGGGGTTTGTAACTCTCGCGGACGGAACGAGGAAGATAATCTGGGATATGCCTCTTCATGACATAGCTCACGAGTTCGGCATTATGAACTATCTTTATTACGGGCTCATCAAGACCGGCCTCCTGCCGCCTATCATATTCATGGGTGTGGGAGCGCTTACCGATTTCGGTCCGATGCTCCGTAATCTTAAGCTTGCCATCTTCGGTGCGGCCGCCCAGTTCGGTATTTTCGCAGTTCTTATCATCTCTCTGCTTCTCGGCTTCACACCGCAGGAAGCTGCTTCACTTGGCATAATAGGTGGTGCTGACGGTCCTACCGCCATTTTCACCACCATCAAACTGGCCCCGCATCTGCTCGGACCTATCGCCATCGCCGCGTACAGCTATATGGCTCTCGTTCCGGTGATCATACCTCTGGTCGTAAAGCTTACCTGCACGAAGAAGGAGTTGATGATCAACATGAAAGAACAGGACAAGCTCTACCCTCCCAAGGGCGAGATCAAGAATATGCGTGCGGTGAAGATCGTCTTCCCTATCGCAGTCACCACCATAGTGGCCATATTCGTTCCTACCGCAGTTCCGCTTGTGGGCATGCTTATGTTCGGTAATCTCATCAAGGAGATAGGTTCAGACACTTCACGTCTTTTCAGCGTGGCCAGCAACGGACTCATGAACGCTTCCACCATATTCCTCGGGCTTAGCGTTGGTGCCACCATGACGGTCGAGGCTTTCCTTAATTTCCAGACTGTGGGCATCGTAGTGGGCGGTTTCTTCGCATTCGCTCTGAGTATCGCCAGCGGTATTCTTATGGTGAAGATCTGCAATCTTTTCTCCAAGAAGAAAATCAATCCGCTCGTGGGTGCCACGGGACTTTCCGCCGTGCCTATGGCCAGCCGCGTATGCAACGGCATAAGCACGAAGTATGATCCTAAGAACCATGTACTCAATTACTGCATGGCTTCGAACATCTCCGGAGTCATCGGTTCAGCCGTCGCGGCGGGCGTGCTCATCTCCTTCCTGGGATAGATTTTTTGATTTCGACCCCATGAGAAGCACGTTAACAGTTAATTCAGTTTCGAGACCCGTAAATTATCCTGTACGGGGGGGGTATCATAACGCACTAATTTTTAATATTTTACATAGGGTCTCCTTCGGTTATGCTGCCGGAGGGGACTTTTTTCGTTTCGTGGCGGCCGTGCGGTCTGTCGCGGGCCCTTCAGTGGTCACAAATCCATCAAATTATATCCATTATGAGAAAAAGTTTTATTCAGAACGCGGGTGCCTGCTATAAGGCGCCTGAGTGCAGTGTTATCGCCTTCAGCCTCGAAGGTGTACTGTGTGAAAGCCGCGGCAGTTGGGGACAGTCCAATCAGGCCGGGGAGAATGTAGTGGAAGATGAGTATTCAACCATTTTTTAACGACTGCCTTATGAAAAGACCATTTACGGTATTGGGCATGGCTGTCGCAGCGGCAGCTTTGCTTTGCGGGTGTTCAAAACAGGAAAACGCCATCAATGTCGGTACAGTACAGATGAGCATCGTCGCAGGTCTTGACGAAGGGACCAAGACCGTTCTCGGAGCTGACGGCTCGGTGGCCTGGTCTACGTCAGGAGAAAAACTCGAAGTTCTGCAGGTAGCTGGAACTGGCACTGCTGCCACAGCTAAAGTGTCATCTGAGGGTACCACTTCAGACGAAGGACAGACGATGACTTTCGGGGTGAACTTCGATACCGCTGAGGGAACATCATTTGACTATTATGCGATATACCCTTCTTCAGCATATCTGACATCATCTAACAAAGATGTTAAAAAACTGAAGGTTGAATTGGCATCAAGCCAGACTCCGACTGCATCAAGTTTCGGAGCTGGAGCGGATATTCTTGTCGCCAAGCCGGTTACGGGGCTTAGCACGCAGCCTTCGACTCTTGATCTTCAGTTCGCGAGGATCGTGGCTGTCGGCAAGATGAGCATTACCGACCTCAATACTACCGAGAACGTGAAATCCGTAACTTTCACCGCTGACGGCAAGACCCTTGCGGGTAAAAGTTATGTCAACCTTACCACCGGTCTTGTAGAGGAATACGGCTATTCAGGCACCGGGATAGATAATATCATTTTGGATTATTCCGCTCAAACAGTAGCGGCCAATGGGATGACGGCCTATTTTACCTGCTGGCCTTGCGCATTCGCGAAGGATGATACCTTTACGGTCGTGATAGAGACGCAGACCAAGAGATTCACCAAAACGGTAACCGTTCCGAGTGACGATGCTCTCGCATTTAAGGAAGGCCGTGCATCGGCTTTCAAGGTGAGCTTCTCCGGGATCGAGGGAGAAAACGTGGCTGCCGATCTTAATGCGGCGTATCTTTCTTATGATGAGATAAAAAATAACTTGAGTACGACTTCTTATAAGGCATATACACATAATCAGTCTAACGGAGCGTCATGGACTGTATATGGAATGAATCAGTCGGCCATTCAGTTGGGAAAGTGCACTACGGATTGTTATCTAAAACTTCCTGATTTTACGGAGAACATTACGTCCGTAACTGTTACTTTAAGCGAAGCTCCGAAAAGCGAAAACTCGCTTCTGCTCGCTACTTCAAAAAGCGCTACCACGGGAGATATAGCCAGCCTGACGGGAGACGGCTCTAAAACGGAATTCACTTTCGATCTTTCTGAGAAAGAAGTAAAGACGGCATACTTGAGGGCATCAGGCGCCGCTGCAAAAATACTTTCTGTTCTGGTCATCGTAGGAGAAGATGTCAGGACTGCGCTTTTGACACCGGAGGTTATAGCAGACTTGGAAAAGGATTCTGCCAATTCCATAGAAGTGTCATGGGGCGCTGTCGAGAATGCCGGCTCGTATGTGGTAACAGCCACTCCTACGGAAGGCAAGGCCGTATCGAAGACTGTAACGGAGACTTCCTGCACATTTACGGACCTGACGTATGAGACCACATATTCGATATCTGTCGTGGCCAAACCATCAGATTACAGTCTGTATCTTGACTCTGTGGCCGGCACGTCGGAAGATGTTACGACGCTTGCCAAGCCAAGCGGTCCCACTGCGTATAGTGAAGATTTTTCCGGAACAACGATAGGTGGTACAAGTTCTTATGGCGCCGCCTCTTGGACACACACTTCGAGTTCGACTTCATGGAGCGTGACTTATTGTAGTAATAAAACGACATCTCTTGGTACCAACAAGAAGAATCTTGCCATAGGAGGAAGTGATAAAGTAAAAGGAAGTGTCACTTTCAGTGGACAGGATGGTATTACGGCCCTTTCATTCGATTATAAAGGGGTATCAAATACTACTACATTGAAAATAACGGTAAAGAATGCGAGTAATACCGTATATGAGAAAGAAACGTCCATTAGTAAAAATTCAACTGGCAGCGTGTCTTTGACAACCACGGATTTTAATGCGGCATGTGATGATACATTTACCGTAACTATTGCCAATAGTAAGAATAAAAATGCAATTCAGATTAGTGCTGTAAGCTGGACATCAGCCAAATAGTATTGCCCCACACGGAAAGGCCGAAGCCTTTCCGTTGTTATCGTGGAGCTGCGGGGCCTTGCTTCGTACTCCATGATGTGATGTATTTGAGGAAAGAAGCCACGTCGTCGTGAGATGCCGTGGCTTCAAATTATTCAGTATTTCATGTCTGTCCTGCCGACCGCAAAAAGTTACTATCTCTGCATTTCTCGTGGCGCTTCTTTTACCGCGAAATCCTTTTGGGCAAATATATCTCGTTCATTCATAAGACTTTTGTTGTATAGTATTTTCTTCTCCGGAGTGAATGCGGCGATTTCACATGCCCTGCTGAGCGTCTTCGTGATGGGCGTTCCTTCCAGTTCCTTCGGCAGGCCGCCCTTGTCGTACCGCCAGCCGTTCAGAAACCAGTAGAACAGATAATCACGATCACTGCTGCACTCGGAC
>CAVEIF010000043.1:0-6307 GCA_963615835.1 Coprococcus eutactus
GAGGGGCCCACGAAGTGGGAGGGATAGCGCAAAGCGCGTACCGTCTTGAACTGATATGTCCTTGGCTTGTAAATTATAGTGATAACCGCCAGCGCAAATGCTGCAACATACATCATCGTCGCATTTTAGGGAAAAATTTACAGATCAGGCAGATAGGATAGAGCCTTTTCGAAGCATTTGCCCGGATAGGGTCGCGAAGCGACTGCGCAGAAAAGGCTCTGCCGTGGCTAAATAAATCCCCAGGCATCGAAAAACGAAGACCATGAGCTTGCGAGCGGTGAGCTCAGGAGCGTGCCACAGCCTTCTTATACAATCCTTTCAGACGCAGAAGCCAGTAGAGCAACGCAGCTATGGCACCGATCGCGGCGGTGTAACCTATATACGCTATGGAAGAGTGCGTGCACACGAGACCGCCGATATAACTTCCGGTGCCTATCCCCATATTGAAGATCCCTGACGAGATGCTCATCGCCACCGCACTTGCGTTTTCAGAGGAAAGAGTCATCACCTCATTCTGCATGGCGGCGTTGAATGTGGTGGAAGTGACACCCCAGAAGACGCAGACGAGAAGAACTGTCCACATGCTGCCGGACAAAGGATAGATCAGCAGCATGCAAAGGGCGAAATTGACCATCACCAAAGTGGTGAACAGATACTTGTTCTTAAGATAGTACCTAGAGAACAGCACGCTTCCTGTTATACCGGCAAGCCCGAAGATAATCAGGATATTGGTCACCAGCGAATCCGGAAGATGAGCTGTCTGTTTAAGGAACGGCTCTATATAACTATAACATACATAATAACTTCCGGAAAACAAAAGGACAAACAGGTATAGCCCCATAAGTGCGCGGTTCGAAAGCAGCGAAGGCAGCGCCCTCAAAGAGAATCTGCCTGTCGAAGGAATCTTCGGAAGAGCAAGAAACAGATAAACAAACGTCAGGAAAGAAAACGCTCCGATGCTTAGAAATGTCATCCTCCACCCTATCTGAAGGCCGATTATTCGACCTATAGGCATACCCAGGATCATAGCGATGGACGAACCCGACACCACCATGCTCACCGCGAAAGCCTTCTTCTCAGAAGGGACTATCTTTACTGCCAATGGAGAAATGATGGACCAGAAGATGGCGTGAGTGCAGGCCACTCCGATACGCGAGCCCATAAGCATGGAATAGCTTACGCTGCAATAGGACATAAGCTGAAAACATGAGAACAAGGCCACCAGGGCGAGAAGCAATGTCCGCGGATTGATCTTGGAAGCCCATATCATAAGAGGCAGGGAGAGGATCATCACCACCCACGCATAAACCGATATGAGCATACCGGCTCCGGCCTCATTCAAGGAAAAGTCGTGAGCTATATCCGTCAACAGCCCGATCGGGATGAATTCTGACGTATTGAATATAAATGTAGAGAGCGTGAGCCCCAACAACGGGAGCAACCACCCCTTGGAATTACTGTTTTTCATAAACTACTACTAACTGATCAAACGCTTCAACAGACGGATTTCGGCCTGTAAAGCCAGGATTACCTGAGTCTGCATAAAATCGGACTGAAAGCCTGACGACTTCCAGTCCGATTTCAATTCACGCAACGGAGAAGAACTATTTCTTCTTGGCCTTGACAGCGGTGTCAACCTTGGCCGGCACGCACTTGCTGACTTTCTCGAGACTTATGTTGAAGATAAGAGTCTCCGCAGGACCGATGGCACGGTTACCGTTCTCGCCATAGCCGAGCTTGTAAGGGATATAGAGCTCTATCTCGCCACCCTCGCCGATAAGCGAAAGACCCTCGTTCCAGCCCTCGATCACACTGCCAAGGACAAACTTGCGCGAACCGCTCTCCTCTGTGGTCTCGTCGAACACAGTACCGTCGATAAGCGTTCCCCTATACTTTGCCCATACGGTATCCTTGACAGCAGGATGCACCTCGGCGCCCTCAGATATGATCTTATACTGAAGTCCCGAAGGAGTGATCTGAACGCCGTCCTTCTTGGCATTCTTCGCCAGGAACTGCTCCTCCTTCTCCTTGTTGGTATAGATGGTATAGCTGCGTCTGTTCTGGAGATACTCGTTGAAAAGCTTGTTCATATCATTAGGATTCACACGGAACTGCTTTGCGAATTCCTCAGGATCCTGACTTTCCTTGGCATTGATGAAATCCTCCATACCCTTACGTATCTGAGCATAATCCAAGTCGCCGAAGTTATAACCCTTGATGAATGAACCGAAGTTGATACCCACGAGATAGCTCACATCCTTGACCTGCTTTCTTGAAGGAAGGAAATCCTTGGCCGTCTTCTCCTGAGGGATCACTTCTGAAGTCTCCTCGTTCTCCTGTGCGGCAGCCTCCTCCGTCTTGGCGGAGTTACAGGCCACTGCCAACACGCCCATTGACAGGGCGACAAACAACAATTTGTAAATTTTCATATTGTTCTAAAAATTAAAGTTCCCATGCAAGCGCCGATGCACCCAAAATGGCAGCGTCGGACTCCTTCAGCTGAGAGAAAAGAAGACTCACCTTATCTCTCCACAAAGGAAGCACATTCTCATTCATAGCCTTCAGTGTAGGCTCATAGATGAATTCCTTGGCACGTGCCAATCCGCCGAACAGCACGATAGCCTCCGGAGCAGAGAATTCTATGAAATCAGCGAGTTTTTCTCCGAGAATGCGTCCCGTGTAATCGAATATGCGCCCTGCCAAAGCGTCTCCATCCTTAGCGGCGTCGTACACGTCCTTGGACGAAATCTTATCCACAGAACGGAGCAGCGAAGGCTCATCAGTCATCTCCAGCCATTCCCTGGCGGTACGTGCCACACCGGTAGCCGAGCAATAAGTCTCGAGACAACCGAGTTTGCCGCAACCGCACTGACGTCCGTTATGACGTATGGCGCAAGTATGTCCAAGTTCTCCGGCAAATCCGTCACTTCCGTAAAGAACCTCTCCGTTAATGACGATACCGCTTCCGACACCTGTTCCGAGCGTAATCATTATGAAATGCTTCATGCCCTTGGCCACGCCGTAGGTCATCTCGCCCACTGCGGCCGCATTGGCATCATTGGTAAGTGCCACAGGTATGCCGGAAAGCGCCTCGCTGAGCATCTTCGCAAAAGGAACACTCTGCTTGGCCGCCCACACCACGTTAGGAGCGAAAGCGATGTTTCCGGTATAATAGTTACCGTTAGGAGCACCGACACCGATCCCGCGGATCTGGCCTTCCTTGCCGGATTTGACTACGAGTTCCTTTATGGCCGCCGCCAGAGCGGCTATGAACTCTGAGGCATCCTCGTGTCTGTCCGTGCGTATCACACTCTGTATCAGCACATCTCCACGAGCGTCCACAATACCCAACTTCGCAGTCTGTCCTCCGACATCCACGCCTACTACATATTGCTTTTCCATATTTTCTATCGTTTTCAATTATTATTCTACAGGTATGTTCTTGTTGATATTCTTACTTCCGGCTGCCGCATAGAAAATCAGATATGCGAGACAGATTACCAGCAATACATAGCTTGGAAGTGAACCGACCTTATCGGCGATGGCGTTCTGAACAAACGGAATGATACCTCCGCCACAAACGAGAGCCATGAAGATACCTGAAGCGGCAGCGGTATATTTTCCAAGTCCGTCCGCTGCAAGGTTAAAGATGGACCCCCACATGATAGAGGTGCAGAATCCGCACGCAGAGACAAGGAACAGCGCTACCGGAAGGCCGTTGATGACCACACTCTCCGGAATGAAGATGATGCCGCAGATGAGAGCGACCGCCAGCACTGAAGTGCACAGAAGCATGACGCGGCTGCTGACCTTCGCACCTATCGCACCTCCGATAAGACGGCCGAAAAGCATGCAGAGCCAATAAGCGCTTATGAACGTACCTACGACGGCAGGACTGAGAATACCTGAAAAATATACATTGGCAGTATTAGGAATGCCGACCTCTATACCTACATAGAAGAAGATGGCTACGGCGCCGAGCACGAAATGACGGAATGAAAGCGGAGAGTATTTGTCCTTCGCCACTTTACCTGACAGACGTGCCGCTTTCTCCTCAGCGGACTCGATATGAGGTTCAGGAATCTCCGTGAAAGAGATGACCACGAAAGCGAGTGCGAAGATGATCATGGCGATGACCATCACCGGAGCCGCCTTGGCTACGGTAGCATCCTGAATGGATCCTCCTACAAGCCAACCTACAAGGAACGGAGCGATGGTACCGCCGATGGAGTTGCAGGAACCGCCGAACTGAACGAGCTGGTTACCCTTGTTTCCGCCGCCTCCGAGAGTGTTGAGCATAGGGTTGACGCAGATGTTGAGAAGACACATCGAGAAACCTGCCACGAACGCGCCGGTAACATATACTGCGAAACTCTCGGCATAACCTGACGCGAACTGTATCGCCACTCCGATAAAGCCTATCAATACGGCGAGTTTCGAAGTGAACTTATAACCCTTACGTTTGAGGATTATGCCTCCGGGAATGCCCATGCACGCATATGCGATGAAATTGGCCAGCGTGCCGAGCTGAGAAAGAGCCTTGCTGGCCCCGAATTGATTTGTAACGACCACACCCATGGAACCTGCAAGGTTCGTAACGAATGCGATCATGAAAAATAGTGCGAACATCACCACGATAGCCGGGGTATAGTTCTGTTTTTTAGTAACTGTTGACATTTTATTTTTTCTAGTGTTATTATCCGGTATCTAATCAAGGGCGGCGAGGTTCTGAGGGTTGATAAGCTGCTTACCCTCAGCTGTATAAGCATAATCTATACGCTTGGCGAAATGTGCCTCCACTTTTCCGCGCACAACCTTGTTCGTAGAATTGACCATGCCGTTCTTCTCGGTGAAAGGCTCGTCGCACACCACGATGGCGGCAGGGAGCCATTTCTCAGGGAATTGGCCTGCATGACTGCCACCCTTACGATAAACGTCCACGTCCTCCTGAATGAGACGCAGCTGCTTCTCCTTGTCGCCAGGAGCCGCCGCCTTGAGGGCCTCCTTGTTAGGGACCACGAGCACGATGGTGTAAGGGTTCTGATTATTATGAAGGATGACGTTATCTATATATTTGGAGATGACCGCCAAGTTATCTTCATATCCTTCAGGAGAATATTTCTCTCCGTCCGAAGATATGAGAAGACTCTTGAAACGTCCCGTAACATACAGATACCTTGGGTCTTCCTTGCAGATATATCCGCGATCTCCCGTATGAAGCCAGCCGTCAACTATGGTCTGGGCCGTAGCCTCGGGGTTCTTCCAGTAACCGGCCATCACGTTCTCGCCCTTGATTACTATCTCACCTGTCTGTCCGTTAGGAAGAATATTGTTCTCGTCGTCGCGTATGGTGCATTCCATAGGGCTCACGATACGTCCGGACGAACCGAAGCGTGCGTGACCGGCGGAATTGGCACAGATGATAGGCGTAGCCTCCGAAAGACCGTATCCCTGGAATGTAGGCATGCCGATGGCACAGAAATATCTCTGGAGTTCGATATCAAGGAGAGCGCCGCCTCCGACGCAGAATTTCATCTTGCCGCCGAAAGTCTCGCGCACCTTGGAGAAGAGAATCTTGTCGAAGAGTTTGACGAAAGGTTTTCTCCAGAACTGTGCGCCGCCCTGATTATAGTAATCCTTATAATATGCCTTGGCGTTCTTGAGGGCTATGTTATAAAGCCTCTCCGTAGTCTTGCCCTTGGCCTTGATGCCGCCCTCTATGGCTTTCTTGAAGCTGCGGCTTATGGCCGGCACGGTGAGCATCACGTTAGGATGAATCTCCTTCATGGTAGGAAGGATGTTACGCAGCTGAGCCTGAGGGGTCTTCCCCGGAACGGTGGCGATGCTTCCGCCGTAGCTCATCATGGTGTAAAGACCCGCCACATGTGCGAAACAGTGATCCATAGGAAGGATGACGAGCATTATGTCTCCTTTGGCAATATTGATTACGGATGCGCCCTGGGCGACATTGGCCGTATAGTTACGGTGTGTAAGAAGAATGCCCTTAGGATCTGCCGTGGTGCCTGAAGTGTAGGATATGTTAGCATAGTCGTCCGGTCCGACGGACTCCATCCTCTTCTCCAGTTCTCCCGGGTGCTCCTCAATGAACTTCACACCCATCTCGCGTATCTCCTTGATGGAGATCTCCCCTTCTTCGAGCGGAATGTCATCCATCACGATAACCTTCTCTATGGCCTTGCATTGGCCTATCACACGACGCACCTTCTGTATCTCCATCTCGGAAGCCACGACGAAGCGCGAATCTGAATGATTGATACGGAAAGTAAGGTCGTAATCCGATTCAAGC
>CAVEIF010000043.1:6317-12001 GCA_963615835.1 Coprococcus eutactus
GATTCAAGCTTATATGAAAGAGGGACGTCCACGCCGCCGGCGAAAAGGATACCGAATTCCGTAATGACCCAAAGAGGACGGGCTTCGGCGATAAGAGAAACCTTGTCTCCCTTCTGAAGGCCAAGCGCCATGAATCCGGCAGCCAGAAGACGGGCCTCATCGCGTGTTTTGATAAATGAAATTTCAGTCCAAGTTCCGTCCACTTTTTCACGCAGGTAAGTGTCGTTCTGATACTTGTCCACATATTCGTTGACGAAATCGATAATGGTAGTTCTTTTTGTCATGGTCATTTACTTTTGACAGTTAGGAAATAGTCCATAAAGCTGGGCGTCAATCATATCGGTAACTTTCGAGAAGTCTTCCGGTTTATTCCCGAACTTTATGTGATCCGCGTCTATGATGAGAAGATTCCCGTCATAAGCGCTGATCCAATTTTCGTATTTTTCGTTAAGTCCTGTAAGATAATCGATTCTTATGCCTTTTTCATAGTCTCTTCCACGCTTTTGAATCTGCGATACCAGATTGGGAATGGATGAGCGCAGATAGATAAGCAGATCCGGATTCCCGACAAGCGACATCATGAGATTGAAGAGGTCAGTGTAGTTCTCGAAGTCGCGGTTACTCATAAGCCCCATGTCGTGAAGATTAGGAGCGAAAATGCGGGCGTCCTCATAGATGGTCCTGTCCTGGATGATGACATCGTCCGTGCGTGATATGTCCACCACGTCCTTAAAACGCTTGTTAAGGAAATAAATCTGCAGATTAAAAGACCAGCGCGCCATATCCTCATAAAAATCAGCCAGATATGGGTTAAACTCCACGGATTCGAATTTAGGAATCCAACCATAATGGGCCGCCAGCATCTTAGTGAGGGTAGTCTTACCGCTTCCGATATTTCCTGCTATAGCTATATGCATGATGAGAATATTTTAACTCGCAAATTTAAGTATTTATTTGAATAATCCGTAAAGAGATGCGTCAATCCTGTCGGTGATATATGCAAAATCCTCCGGACGGGACTCGAAGTCCAGATTATCCCCGTCTATTATTATCAGCTTCCCTTTATACTCCCTTATCCACTTTTCATAAAGTTCGTTGAGCCCGGAAAGATATTCTATGCTCATATCCTGTTCATAATCCCGTCCGCGTTTCTGAATCTGGGAGACAAGGTGCGAAATGCTTGAACGAATGTAGATCAGAAGGTCCGGCTGCTTTACGAAGGACATCATAAGACGGAAAAGGTCCATATAGGTCTCGAAGTCACGGTCCGACAGGTTGCCCATTTTATAATTGTTGGACACAAATATCTGCACGCCCTCCATTATGGTCCTGTCCTGTACTATCACGTCGCTGCTCTTGTCTATGTCCAGCACATCCTTGAAGCGCTGTTTAAGGAAGTACACTTCCAGAGCGAAGGACCACCTGGGGATATCGGCATAATAATCCTCAAGATATGGATTATAAGTCACTGACTCATAACGAGGAGTCCAATTATAGTACTCCGCGAGCATCCTTGTGAGGGTCGTCTTCCCGCACCCTATGTTTCCGGCTACACCTATATGCATCAGGTAATTTTTCTAAAGACTTGCTGTCGTTTCCGGCAAATGAAAATCTTACAAATTTACAATAAAGTTTTTTATTTTTGCCGAAAAACAGAGCGCCCTATGCTGAACCTGAAAATATTTGTCTGTAACCTCTACGAGGAAAACACCTACATAGTGAATTCCGAAGGGAACAAGGAAGCGGTGATAATAGACCCCGGATGCCGCGAAGGAAAAGAGTGGAACGGTATCGTAGAGCATATTGAAAGTTCCGGTTTGAAGCCGGTGGCCATTATGCTGACACATGCGCATATGGATCACATCTGCGGAATTCCGCTTCTTGAGAAACGCTATGACCTGCCCGTCTATATGGACCCGCGCGAGACCCCGGACATCAAATTCGACTTCACGCCGGTCAGCGGAGGGCAGACCCTTCATCTGGCGGGTCTCGAGTTCGAAGTCATAAGCACACCGGGACACACCCCCGGCGGAGTATGTTATCTGGACAGGGAGGACAAATGCCTGTTTTCCGGAGACACTCTTTTCGCCGGCACCATAGGCAGAACGGATCTTCCGGGAGGAGACTATGACAAGATTATCGTGTCCGTAATGGACTCCATAATAGGTCTTCCGGGGGACATCGAAATCTTCCCGGGGCATGCACAGAGCACCAACATAGCACGCGAGCGATATAACAATCCCTTCCTCCAGCCGTTCAACGAACCGGAAGAAGGGACAGATAAAGACGAGGATCTCCCTCCTATTACTATTTCACACAGTTAATTACGACAGACTCGCCTCCGCAGGCCAATCTGAATTCGCCTTCCTCAAGAACCCAGTTCAGGTCGCGGTCCACGAATGCCAGATCATCAGCCTTGAGGTTGAAGATTACTGTCTTCTTCTCCCCCGGGGCAAGCGTTATCTTCGTGTAGTCGCGAAGACGTTTAACATCAGGAGTAAGGCTGGCGTACAGGTCTGACGCGAAAAGCAGTACTGACTCCTTTCCTTCCACCTTTCCGGTGTTCTTTACATCGACGCTCACCTTGATGACATCACCTGCACGGAATTCGTTCTTGTCCACCCTGAGATTAGAATACTCGAAGCCGGTGTAGCTTAATCCGAAACCGAACGGCCATTGGCTTTCAATATTGGCATCATAATTATAGAGACCGTTCATGGTGGCACGGTTCTCACAAAGCTTATAATCGTAAGTGTTGAGCCTGTTCACATATTTAGGATAGGTGTACGGAAGGCGTCCGCTGAAATTCTCCTCTCCGCAAAGAAGAGTGGCGAGGGCATCTGCACCATAGTTGCCCGGAAGAAGAACACTTACTACAGACTGCGCGAGAGGTTCGATGTCCCGAATAACCCTCGGACGTCCCTCGTTGAGAACAAGCACTATAGGTTTCCCTGTCTTTGAGAGTGCCTTCACCAGTTCGCGCTGATCAGATGAAAGAGAGATGTCATTAATGTTACCCGGAGTCTCGCAATATGAATTCTCCCCTATTGCGGCCACTATGACATCGGCGTTATGGGCGGCGCGCACGGCAGCGGAATAATCGCCCCTGACTTCCGCCTGAAAATCACCCTTAGGATCATATTCGAGGACAGGAAGGTACTTCACGCTCTTGAATTTGGTCTTGAGAGCCTCATATATGGTATTATACTTTCCCGTAAATTCAGGCCGGTTACCGGCATCTCCCTGCCAAGTATAGTACCATCCGCCGCCCAGAGGACGCATAACATTGGCATTAGGGCCTACGAGAAGAATCCTTGTATTCTTGGAAAGAGGCAGCAGGTCCTTTTCATTTTTAAGAAGCACCTGACTTTCGAGAGCGGCCTTATATGCCGTCTGAACAGAATTCGGACTTTCGAAATCCTTATAATCGCATCCAAGTCCATAAGGGTCATCAAACAGGCCAAGGCGGAATTTCACTCTGAGGATACGTCTTACGGCATCGTCTATGCGGGCTTTTGATATCTTTCCTTCACCTACAAGTTCGATCATATAGTCGCACACCTCCGGGCTGTAAGGTTCCATAAGCATATCCACACCGGCGTTGATCGTCTGGCAGACAGCCTCCTTATATGTAGCGGCCGTGTGATCTCTCTCGTAAACGTTCTTACAGTCGGCCCAGTCCGTAACTATCATACCGTCCCAGTTGAGGCCTTCCTTAAGCCAGCCTGTAAGCAGTTCCTTATCAGTATGGAAAGGAATGCCGTCGTTATTGGCGGAATTGACCATGACGGTAAGAGCTCCGGCCTCTATGCAGGCCTTGAACGGAGCAAAATACTTTTCTTTCAGTTCACGCGGGCTTACCATGGAAGGGGTACGGTCTTGTCCTGAAATGGCGGCACCATAAGCCATGAAATGCTTGATGCTTACGGCCACGTGCTTCTGGTCTATGTGATTAGGGTCTTCGCCCTGAAGTCCTTTTGTGAGAGCCACGCCCATACGGCTCTGTACCAGAGGGTCTTCGCCGAAACTTTCCCACATGCGGGGCCATGTCTGGTTACGGCTGAGGTCAAGCGTAGGAGTAAACACCCACGGAACATTACAAGCTCTTGTCTCATAAGCACCTATCCGTCCCATGTCGTAAGCGAGCGCATCGTTGAACGAAGCGGCGAGAGATATCTCCTGAGGAAAAAGGACGGCTCCTACCGTGTAAGAAGCGCCATGTATCTGATCGAGTCCATAAAGGGTAGGTATGCCCATCTCGTCCAGAGAAATATCCTGAAGCTGCTTTATGAAGTGCCTGTATGCGGATGCTGAATCCGCCTCGTCGTTCATGGTATTAAGGATGGAGCCGATCTTGTATTTGCGGATAATGGATTCTCCCATTTCAGAGACATCATGTGTTCCCGGTTTAAGCACCACTCCCGCTGTAAGCTGGGTCATCTGGCCCACCTTCTCCTCGAGGGTCATCTTGGAGAGAATCTTCTCAATCTTAGCCTCCATCTCCTTATCCTGCGGGATGGCCGGGGCGACACCGTTTTCTCCTTTACATGAAGAGAAAAGCGCCACCGCTAAAAAGGTCGTTAGTAAAATACTCTTTCTCATATAGTTATTAATTAGTATCAAGGTTCAAATATAGCCATTTTTCACTTAACTTCCGCATATCCATGCACACATTTATTCCACGGCCTCTCCCACGTGTTATCCGGATATCTTCTAAGCAAAAAGGGTAGGATTCCGGCAAGCGGTGCCCCACGGAAGATTTCGTATGAATGCGTCCGGCGGAAGTTTATCTTCCCGGTCAGAAGCACATCCTAAAGTCGGGAATATTCCAAAAGCTACCGCGTATGTACATGTCACTCAAGAAAAAAGCTCAAATCTACATACTTACATCAGTATTCCCTCAAGAGGCATTGAGGACAATCGCTTCGCCAAGCCGATGCACTGCGACTTCACAGACACCGGATTTCCTCTTTTGATAGTCCGGTAACTTCACTTATGAAAGAAATATCCAATCCTTTTTCAAGAAGCATTTTCGCTGTCTCTCGCTTACCTTTCATTTCTCCTTCCGCAAGCCCTTCTGCACGACCTCTTGCTTCACCTTCCGCAAGCCCTTTCGCTTTACCCTCTGCAAGTCCTTCTGCACGACCTTTTGTCTCACCTTCTCTGCGTGCTTCTTTCACTGCGAAATCTTTTTGCGCCAATATATCTCGTTCATTCATAAGACTTTTATTGCGATTTCAAAGGTATTGAATATCTTCTCGTGACAACCCTGTAGCACAAACAATCTGCTCTAGAGAAATCCCCATTGCTTTCAGGTTCTTCGCCGTCTCCCGCTTACCTTCCTCACGGCCTTCAGTGCGTCCTCTTGCCTCTCCTTCCGCAAGCCCTTTCGCTTCTCCTTTCGCTTCTCCTTCCGCAAGTCCTTTTGCAAGTCCTTTCGCCTCACCTTCCGCAAGCCCTTTTGCAAGCGCCTCTTTTACCGCGAAATCTTTCTGAGCCAGTATATCACGTTCATTCATAAGACTTTTGTTGTAAAGTGTTTTCTTCTCCGGAGTAAACGCAGCGATTTCGCAAGCCCTGCTGAGCGTCTTCGTGATGGGCGTTCCTTCCAGTTCTTTCGGCAGGCCGTCCTTGTCGTACCGCCAGCCGTTCAGAAACCAGTAGAACAGATAATCACGATCACT
>CAVEIF010000044.1:0-11969 GCA_963615835.1 Coprococcus eutactus
TGCATCACTGCGAGCTTCCCGCTACTTAACCTAAACTTAAACTATGAAAAACTTCATCGCAAATATATAAATTTTTCGATATATATGCAAATTTTAAAGAAAAATACGATTTCTTTAACTATACTTGCGTCCAAGCCGCGATGTTGCGGCGAGACTAAACTTATTTTGACATGTTAAATTTCAATCGATTGGCCCGAATTGGCCTGCCGCTGTTTCTCCTTACCCTTTCAGGATGCGATCTTTATCTTTCTGAAGACGCTTCGGATGGAGTTCTGACTGTTCATTTTCCGAAAGACATTTCACTTCCCAGGGTCCCTTTAGTAAGTACGCTTCCGGAAGCTGAAAGAAAAAGCGCGACCGTCGCTGAAAGCAGTGTGGAAGTCCAGCTGGATACTAATGCCTTCATCTTATCCGTAACCAATTCCGCCGGGGCATCGATTTATTACGGGACATTCGGTGCCGCGCCGGAAAAGATCATCACCTCCGCCGGGACATATACGATTTCCGCCAAGTCGTGTGATTTTTATACGCCCGTATTTTCCTCGCCGCAGTACGGGGATACGAAAGTGGCTGTCGTACAGGCCGGTAAAGAGTGCGGTGTAATTCTTGACTGCGTGCAGCTTAATGCCGGCATAAGGCTTAGAATCGCGCCTGAGTTCCTTACTGAATATCCTGACGGAGTACTTTTCCTCAAATCCTCGGAAGGTAAGCTGATGTACGGATATTCCGAAAAAAGGATAGCATATTTCCGCCCTGGGAAAGTGTCTCTGGTGCTGAACAATGGTGGGGTGGAGACTTCATTGGCCACATATACGATAGAGGCGAGAGAAATTCTGGACCTTAAGCTCGAGATATCCTCTTCTTCGCAGGCTAAAGTGGAATCCGGAATACATATCCAACTGGACACCGCCCGCGTCTGGGTGGAGGACAAGATAACGATAGGCGAATCCGGCGGGAGTTCCGGTACGGGCAAGGGTTCGGAAAAGAGCAGCGCGCTGAGTATAGGTCAGGCGAAGGAGATGACAGGAGAGAGCGACGTGTGGATATACGGCTATATAGTGGGAGGCGACTTGTCTTCAAGCAAATGCAGTTTCACCCCTCCGTTTTCTTCCAGAACCAACATAGTCCTGGCTGCCAAAAGCTCCTGCACGGATAAGGAGGACTGTATGTCCGTTCAGCTCCCTACGGGCAGCATACGCGATGCCGTCAATCTTGTGGACAATCCAGGCATACTTGGTAAGAAAATATATCTCAAGGGTGATATAGTGGAGGCCTATTATGGGATCCCGGGACTGCAGAGCATAACTGAATACGCATTATAGAAGAACGCCAACTACAATTAAGAAAAAGTCATTATCTTAGCGGGCCGAAAGGCGAACGTGGGGAAAAAAGAGAGCGGGATAGGGGAGTCGAACCCCCCTCCTCAGCTTGGGAAGCTGATGCACTACCGATGTGCTAATCCCGCGTGGAGTGCAAATATAGAAAAAAACGCGATAATGAAGAAATTTTTGAAGAAATATGGCGCTTATCTGGCGGCCGCCGTGGTGTTCGTAGTCATGACACTGGTCTATTGTGCGCCTGCTTTCGAAGGTAAAGTGCTGAGCCAGAGCGACACCATGCAGTGGAAAGGGATGGCGCATGAACTCAAGGAGTATAACGCTACGGCTGACACCCCTGCGAACTGGACGAATTCCATGTTCGGCGGCATGCCGTCGTATCAGATAACGGTAAATCATCCCGGAGACGCTTTTTCAACTCCGATCTGGTATGTGGACCAATTCTTCAGAAAGCTGGTTACTCTTTTTTTTGATTCCATCTTCGCTCTGCTTCTGGGCTATTTCCTGGGATTTTTCATAATGCTCCGTTGTTTTGGCGTCAATAAGTGGCTCAGTATCATAGGCTCCATAGCCATTTCAATGTCCTCATATTTCTTCCTCATAATTCCGGCAGGGCACGAAGCCAAGGCGCTCACGCTGGGTATGATGGCTCCTGTCATAGGCGGATTCTTTCTGATATTCAGAAAGCGCAGATATCTTCCCGGAGCAGCCCTTGTGATGCTTTACAGTTCTATAGGCCTGATGAAACATCCGCAGATGTCATACTATATGATCATGATGCTGGGATTGTTCTCCATAGCGGAGGTTTATCTTCACGTCCGCGAAAAGAAAGGAAAAAATCTGACAGTCTCGCTGGCGGTTTTTGTCCTCTCCATCGGTGTGGGTGTCGGTACGGGATACAGTCTTCTGAAGGCCAATTCGGAGTATGTCAAGGAGACCATCCGAGGAGGGCATTCGGAGCTTAAAGCCGAAGGTGGCGAGCAGCAGAAGGGTCTTGACATAGATTACGCTACGGCATGGAGTTATGGGATAGACGAGACTCTGACCCTCTTGATTCCGAATTACAAGGGCGGGGCCAGCAGTACGGATGTGGGTACGAATTCTGTCATATATAAAGAGGTCATAGCGCGAGGGTACGGTGCGTCCACCGCGCGGTCATTGAGTTCGCAGTGCCCTACGTATTGGGGAGAGCAGCCTTTTACGGCAGGACCCGTCTATGTGGGAGCGATAGTCTGCTTCCTGTTTTTGCTTGGAGCCATATTGGTCAAGGGAGCTTATAAATGGGCTCTGATAGCTTCCGTACTCTTCTCCGTGCTTCTCAGCTGGGGACATAATTTCATGGGATTTACGGAACTGTTCTATAATTATTTTCCTTTCTATAACAAGTTCCGCACAGTGTCGTCCATTCTGGTGGTGGCTCAGGTGGCGATGCCGCTTCTGGGTTTTCTGGCCTTGAATGATATAACAGCAGGCAGGACGGACAAGAAGAAAACGCTTAAAGCCATATATATAAGTGCCGCAGTAACAGGAGGACTGTGTCTTCTTATAGCGTTGTTCGGCGGGGTGATGTACTCTTTTACTTCGTCTTCCGATGCCACAACTCTTTCCGGTATGCCCGCGTGGTTCCTTCAGGGGCTTTGCGCGCAGAGGGAGAGCATGCTTCGAAGCGACGCGCTTCGTTCGGCCATTTTCATCGCTCTGTCTTCAGGAGTGTTGTATCTGTTTGTAAAGGGGAAGATCAGACTCGCCCACCTGATACCTGTGCTCGGAGTTTTGATATTGGCAGATATGTGGGGAGTGGACAAACGCTATTTCGGTGAGGCGAACTGGGTAAGGCAGAAGGAAAATTCTTCGTATTTCGCTATGCAGCCTTATGAAAAACAGATTCTTCAGGACGATTCTTACTTCCGTGTGATGAATCTGACCACCAACACGTTCAACGAAAGCCGCACCTCGTATTATCTGCATTCCATAGGAGGTTATCATGCCGCCAAATTACGCCGTTATCAGGACCTTATAGACGCTCATCTGAGCCGGGGTAATATGGCTGTGGCCAATATCCTCAACACGAAGTATTTAATAGTGGCGGGAGAAAACAAAAAGCCCGAGGTGATGCTGAACCCGGATCATATGGGCAACGCCTGGTTTGTGGACGGACTCTCCGTGGTCGGAACCGCATTGGAGGAAAGTGATGCTCTGCGTACGCTGGACCTGTCCCGGCAGGCCGTAACGGGGGACAAATTCTCGTCCTTTGATCTGGGCGATACGTCTTCCGCGGACGGTACCATCAGTCTGACCTCGTATGCTCCTGACCGTCTGACTTATGATGCGGAACTGGACGGAGAGAAGACGGCTGTCTTTTCCGAGATATATTATCCGTATGGCTGGAATGCTTACATAGACGGACAGAAGGTGGAGCACTTCAGGGCCGATTATGCGCTGCGTGCTCTCAATATCCCGGCAGGACGTCACGAAGTGGTGTTCGAATTCCGGCCGGACTGCATATATAAAGGATACAAGGTCAACGCCTTCTTCCGTTATGTGATGTATCTGTTTATATTCGCGGCCGCAGCAGCTCTTTGCTTACGTGGAAGCGGAAAAGGACCAAAGTGGCTGCAGAAGATGGACGTATAGTCAGAAGGTAGAACAGGGACAGGACCAATGTCCCTGCCCATTTGACGATTTCCGAAAGAAGCCTCCGGGGGTATGTGCCTTCATCGAGGCTTCTTCTTTTTTCACTGCGTCCCACTCCTTTGGCAAGTTCGATTACATACCTGGTTGTGGTGCGTTTTTGCGGGATCACGTGGTCTACTATGACACTGTGCAGATAGATGATCTTTCCTCCGTGAGACTTGACTCTGCGGAAGAGGTCTTTTTCTTCTCCTCCCATAAGGTTTCCGCCGCTTCTTCCGAGGGCGGTGTTGAAATCTCCGCACTCCGCTATGACGCTGCGGCGCAGTCCCATATTGGCCCCTATAGGGAACTCCTTGCCTTTGAAATAGCAGTCCATCTGACCTTTGTCAAGCCCTGACACCCAGCTTAAAGTCCATCGGCAGAGCCATCTGGGCGCGGGACATTCATCGAAAAGCGGAATTATCTTTCCTCCGAACCCGCAGGCTTGCGGATAAGCTTTCATTCCGTTCTCCAGTTCTGTCAGATAACCTTTGCGCGGGATGGCGTCATCGTCAAGAAAGGCCAGAATATCTCCGGCAGATTCTTTTATCCCGGTGTTGCGCGCCCAAGAAAGACCTTGGCGGCCCTCACAGATTAGACGCAGCGGAAAATCGGGGTGGGCTTCCGCGTAGTTCCGGACTTTCTGCAGAGTGCCGTCCGTGGAGTTGTTGTCCACGACCAGCACTTCACAGTTCTTGAAGTCTTCCTTATGCAGCGCGTCGAGAACTTTTTCTATGTAGCGCACTCTATTGTAGGTGCAGATAATCACTGAAATCATAATATGCCTGTTTGCCGTCCCAGAATTTTCCGATCAATTCTTTTCTCTTTTGTTCATCGAGGTCCTTTTCACCTCTGTCGATGATGCTCTGCAGCTCTTCAAAGCTGTAGGCTTTTTCTCCCACCACGTTCTCCTCGAACGGGTAGAAAAAGTCGCGCTCCTCCGTGTATGCGCTGTAATCGAATATATATAGTATGACTTTTTTTCCATCCATTAGAATGTAGTCGTACAGGACTGATGAATAATCTGTTATAAGAGTGCTTGTGTAGGGTAGGACAGGATATATGTCTTCGGACGGGTTAAGATGGAAGATGTTGCCATTCCGGAACGCTCCGCCGTCGTGATTGTTGAAATGGTCTTTTACTATGAGAGCGCTGTCGTGCCGCTCCAGAACGGCGGACAGTCGGGAGCAATCGAAATTCTCCAGGGCGGACGCACCGCTGTCACGCCATGTCGGCATATAGACATATACTTTTTTGAATCCTTTAATCTGTTCGATTAATCTGCGGATGGAGTCCGGTTCATACATCTTTATGAACTTCTGTCTTTTTTCCTCGTCCCAAAGCAGAATCCGGTTACGGGGATATCCTTCTTCTATGCATCTGTCTGCGGGTATTCTGAAGGCGGGGCTGAACAACGCTGTCTGGAATGCTGAGGCCGAAAGAAACAGGTCGGGTCTGCGGTACACTTCCGGATGGAAGAACCTTTCCTTTAATGTTTTATGGTAATATCTGTCGGCAAGCGGACCGCTTTTTATGTTGAATTCGCAGAGTTTGAGCCCCACTCCGTGCCAAAGGTTCAGAATCTTTACTCCTCCACTGAGAAAGAACAGAATGTCTGAAGAGTATGCGCCCACTATCCACCATCGTGAAGTAAGTGCGCGGTGCAGCCCTTTCAAGGACAGCAGCGGATAGGCCTTCAGCCCTTTCGCCCGTATCTCTTCCACCACGGCTTTGTCAGCGCTGATCCATGCCACATCGTAGCCCTTCCGGGAATATTCTATGAAGAGGTATTTGGGGTTACCCTCGAACCTGTTTTTCGGACATCCTAAGGCGATCCTTTTCCCGCGTCTTATAAAAAGAAATGAAAAAGGGTAGAAAATATAGCAGATCAGATATTTGAAGAATTTGGCCATAGGGATTCAGAATATTATGTCGTGGGCCACCCTGTCTTTTTCTTCGGGCAATTTTTTATAATCTCCGTAGATGAGCGTAAGGTAACGGTCAGGGTTTGCAGGTGCGGGAAATATGGCGTCTTCGAACTGAATTGTGCCAAGCGGGAAAATATCCTGAACTTTTCTAACGCCATAGAAAGGCACTCCGAAATCGTGTATCAGATTCCCTTTATGAAAAGTTTTTCCGGACAGAAGCGCCAATCGTATCGCGGTCCAAAGGAATGGAATGGCTGCCCATGCTAAAATTCGCTTTAAGATGCCATCGTCTATTCCCCTGTAAATGCGTCTGAGGCATTTGCCGTAAAGAGGATCAATCAGACGTTTTACTTTAATGTTCCCTTCGCGAAGCACGAAAGTGTCTATCCAGATAGGTTCTGTTTTTATGCCTTTTCCGCTCGGGTCTTTTCGTCGCACTGTTTGGCTTTTGTCCACGAAGCGCGGCGACAGTCTGGTCTTTCCTTGGCGGGAACAGTCATAGAAAAAAGGCTCCGGAGTGTTCTCTTTAAGGAGTTTTCGTATTTTAGGATAGTCTTTTCCAAGGATGCATACGTCCAGATCATCATCCCATGGGATGAAACCATGATTGCGGACTGCACCCAAAAGTGTGCCTGAATCCAGCCACCAGGTGATGCCGTTGTCTTTGCAGATGCGGTCAAATTCTTTAAGCAGTGCCAAAAGAGTGAGTTGATGTTGTCTAAGAGCAGTTGACATGTGATTTACGTTTTTCTATGAGGAAGGCGGCTCCGCAGATAATCACGCTGATCGCCACATTCAGAAGCAGCCGCAGTATCCCCTCTTCCAAGATGTTGACTGTAAGCAGCATGGCAAGAGTCCCGGTTATGGCCGTGGCGGTTACCGGCAGGATTACGCTTTTAAGGTATTGCGCAAGCGGAAGAGAGATGTATCTTATGGAGAGTATTATTCTTATAATCTGCGACAGGACGCTTCCCGCCAGGATGAACCAGAAAACGCTCAGAACAGGTGCGCAGGTGAATTTCAGCACGATATAAGATACGAAGACAACCGCAATCTGGCAGCCTCCGACCATGATGTTCAACCATTTGACCTGTCCGCTCGCCTGAATGCCGTAGAACAGTGGGGGGTAGATCGAGTCCACGAGTGCGGCGAGCAACATTAGGCGGGCAAATGCCACGCTATGTTCCGGTACATTCACCAGCCACAGCCTCATCACGATATCCATCTCGCTTATCAGCGGAAGGACTATGACGAAAAGCAGCAGAAACGACAGTCTGGATGTCCTGAATATCAGATTCAGGCATTCTTTTTTCTCTCCTGTCGAATATGATTTCATTATCTGCGGGGCGAAAGCCAGTGCATAGTTGTTTACGAACTGATCTACATTGATATAGACTTGATTCGCCACGCCCCTTGCCGCATTGACTAGCGGACCGTAGAACAGATTGAGCAGAATATTCACGCCTTGATTTTTGGTTACGGAGGCGAGCGAATTTATCATACCCCATCCGTTGAAGGACAGTATCTCCCGGGCCAATTTCTTGTCAATACCTTTTGAAAAACGGCATTCCCGGTAGAACCGTCTGCAATACAGGATATAAAACAGATTTGTTACTATGGAAATCAGCATCATGAGAAAGCTGTAGAAGACCAGTTTGTCGGTCTCGGCTTTAATTAGAAGCAGAGCGGACGTAAATCTGGCTATGGCTTCTATTACGCTGCAATAGGCATAGACTTTCATCTTTTCCCTGGCGGTGATGGCAGATTTGAAAGGTATGGCCAGAAGTGAGGCCAGGAATGTTACGATACTGAATTGGTACACCCATCCGGCGGCATTCATCCTTTCCTGGGGGATGACAAGTTTGTTTTTCAGAAACAGAAGACCTGCAGTCTCGCAGACCAGAAGGATAATCAGGCTGAAGATGCTAAAGATCAAGATATTGGCCTTAAAGACTTCGTGCAGGCGTTCAAAATCGCCTCTGCCCAGTTCTATGGAGTAGAATCTGTTGCAGGATGCGCTCATGGCTCCGCTCATGAAGGAAAAGGCCACGACTATTCCTCCTATTACATTATAGAGCCCGAAATCAGTAGCGCCGAGAGCGTTCAGAACCACACGCGATGTCCATAGGCAGATAATCATAATCAGCCCCATTCTTGCATATAGCAGGAGGGTGTTACGCGCTATCCTTTTGTGGTCTATTGCAGGCATACGGAGACAAAGTTATTGTTTTTTTGTGAAGTTCCCAATATTCGCTATCTTTGAAAGATTTTAAATATTATCATAAAATATGGCATTAGCAGGCATCATAAAAACACTTTTCGGGTCCAAGGCGGACAGAGACTATAAGGCTATAAAACCTATTCTGGACAAGGTCCTGGAAGCATATCAGAATATTGACAAACTTACGGATGACGAACTTCGTGCCCATTCTGCGGCACTCAGGCAGCATATGATAGACATCGAGGCGCCTTTCGAGAACAGGATTGCGGAGATAAAGCTCAAACTTGAGGAAGATCTGCCCATCGCTGATAAGGTGAAATTGGCCGAGGAGAGCGATAAACTCGTCAAGGATGAGGATGAAGCTATAGAAAAGGCTCTGAATGAGATACTTCCCGAGGCTTTCGCCATAGTGAAAAGTACGGCGCGCCGCTTCACGGAGAATGACACCATCACGGTTACTGCCACCGACTTTGACCGGACTTTGAGCATAGATAAGGATTTCGTGCGCATAGAAGGGGATAAGGCCATATATCAGAACCACTGGATGGCAGGAGGCAACGACCTCAAGTGGTCCATGGTCCATTACGACGTGCAGATTGTAGGCGGTATCGCACTGCATCAGGGCAAGATAGCGGAGATGGCTACAGGTGAGGGAAAGACTTTGGTGGCGACCCTTCCGGTGTTCCTTAATGCATTGGCAGGCAAGGGCGTGCACATGGTAACGGTTAACGACTACCTTTCCAAACGAGACTCGGAGTGGATGGGACCTCTGTATATGTTTCACGGTCTCAGTGTGGACTGCATAGACAAGCACCAGCCTAATTCGCCGGAGCGTCAGAAGGCTTATGCGAGCGATATCACATTCGGAACCAACAACGAGTTCGGTTTCGATTATCTTCGCGACAATATGGCCACTTCGGAGGCTGATCTTGTGCAGAGAAAGCATCACTTTGCCATAGTCGATGAGGTGGATTCCGTGCTTATCGATGACGCGCGTACTCCGTTGATCATATCCGGACCTGTTTCGCGGGCTCAAAACGATGATCAGTATATGGAGTTCCGCCCTTATGTCGAGAAACTTTATCAGGCGCAGCGCACGCTTGTCAATCAGGTGCTTAACGAAGCCAAGAAAAAGATAGCCGAGGGCGATGAAGCCGAGGGGGGCAAACTTCTTTTCCGTGCTTATAAGGGACTTCCCAAATATCAGCCGCTCATCAAGTTCCTCAGTGAACCCGGGATGAAGGTCATAATGCAGAAGACTGAGAATTACTACATCCAGGATAACGAGAAGGAGATGCCTGTCATTACGGATCCTCTCTATTTCGTCATCAGCGAGATGCAGCATTCCATCAATCTTACCGACAAGGGTCAGGACCTTCTGGCGCAGAGCGTGGGGAACGACGATTTCTTCGTGCTCCCGGATGTGGGCAGCAAGACCGCTGAGATAGAACATGGCGATCTTACTCCTGCGGAGAAGCAGGCGGAGAAAGATGCCCTTATGGAGGACTTTGCCCTTAAGAGCGAGCGTGTCCATACTGTGAATCAGCTTCTTAAGGCCTATGCCATGTTCGAGAAGGATGTGGATTATGTGGTGATGGTCGATGCCAACGGCTCTCAGAAAGTGAAGATTGTGGACGAGAGCACGGGCCGTATCATGGAGGGCCGTCGCTGGAGTGACGGACTCCACCAGGCAGTGGAGGCTAAGGAGAATGTGAAGGTGGAGGCTGCGACACAGACATTCGCGACCATTACGCTTCAGAATTATTTCCGCATGTATCACAAACTTGCCGGTATGACGGGTACGGCGGAGACGGAGGCCGGTGAGTTCTGGAGCATATATAAGCTGGATGTCATGGTCATCCCTACGAACAGACCCGTTATCCGCCATGACCTTTCAGATGTGGTTTACAAGACCAAGAAGGCCAAATATGCGGCTGTCATCGACAAGATATGCGAATTGTCCGAAGCCGGCCGTCCTGTCCTCGTGGGTACTACCGATGTGGAGACTTCTGAACTTCTGAGCCGTATGCTCAAGTTGCGCGGCATCAAGCATAATGTCCTTAATGCCAAGGAACATGCTCGTGAGGCCGAGATAGTGGCCCAGGCCGGACAGCGTTCGACCGTAACCATCGCCACCAACATGGCGGGTCGTGGTACCGATATCAAACTTTCAGATGAGGTCAAGCAGGCAGGAGGATTGGCCATCATCGGTACAGAACGCCATGATTCCCGTCGAGTTGACCGTCAGCTCCGCGGTCGTGCCGGACGTCAGGGTGATCCGGGTTCTTCAATATTCTATATCTCTTTGGAGGATAAGCTGATGCGTATCTTCGGATCGGAGCGTATCGCGTCTGTGGTCGACAGGCTTGGCATGGGGGAGAATGAGGCGCTGGAAGGCAATATGCTGTCGAAAGCCATAGAGACGGCACAGAAAAAGGTGGAGGAGAACAACTTCGGTATCCGTAAGAACCTCATCGAGTATGATGACGTGATGAACTACCAGAGGGAGGCCATCTACGCCAGAAGACATAATGCCATAAACGGAGACAAGATAGAGATAGACCTTCAGAATATGATGGTGGATTCCGCTTCGCTTCTGGTGGACGCATGCAAGGGTATGAGTTATGAGGAATTCAGCGAGACTCTGATGGCGCGTTTCTCCATAGATCCGGGCTTCGACGCTCAATTCTATGAACGTTCGAAGAGCGACGACATAGTGTCGGCTTTGTGTCATCATATGCTTGAATGTTATCAGCGCAGGATGCAGGCTCTTGTCGAAAAGTTAAGCCCTATCGTCAAGCAGGTGTATGAAAAGCAGGGTAACATGTATAAGAACATAGCCATCCCTGTATCTGACGGCAGAAAGGTCATCACCCTGTCCGTAGATCTTGAAAAGGCCTATAAGTCAGAGGGAAGGGAGATAGCCAAGACGCTGAGTAAGAATATTATTCTCTATCAGATAGATGAGCATTGGAAAGAGCATCTTCGTGAGATGGATGACCTTAAGCAGAGTGTCCAGAATGCCGTACATGAGCAGAAGGACCCTAAGGTCGTCTATAAGCTCGAAAGTTATAATCTTTTCGCGCAGATGCTGGAATCGCTCAATCAGGACGTCCTTTCGTTCCTGCTTCGTGCGTTTATTCCTATTCAGGAGGAACAGCCTCGCAGGGCCGTTCAGACTCGTCCGGACGCCTCACGTATGCAGGCTCATCGTAACGATTTGGTAACTAACGGTGAGCAGAAGGCCAAGGCGCCTGTGATAGCAGATAAGAAAATTGGCAGAAATGACCCTTGTCCGTGTGGAAGCGGCCTCAAATATAAGAACTGCCACGGAAAAGGATTAGTTTAAACATATAATATTTCTTGTTATGAATGTAGATTTGACAAAAGTGAAAAAAGCTGTGGAACCGGAACTTAATGTGAACGATGTAAGTCGTATTTCAGCCGGAACAGCCATCAAGGGTGAGATTTCTTCGGATAATGATATCCGCGTGGACGGTAAGATAGAGGGTAAGGTATATTCTAAAGGCAAGATAGTCGTAGGCCCGCAGGCTCTCATCTCCGGCGGTATCGCCTGCAGCAGTGTCGATTTTCTGGGCACACTTAAGGGAGATGCCTATATCAAGGACATCATGACCCTCAAATCCAGTGCCGTCATAGAGGGTAATATTCATATCAACAAGATTCAGGTGGAGATGGGAGCGAAGATTAACGGATCCTGTCATATGATTACTCCGGAAGACTACGACAAGCAGATATCTTCGTTTGTTACCACTCCTGTACCTGAAAAAGTCGCTCCTTTACACAAGA
>CAVEIF010000045.1:0-11966 GCA_963615835.1 Coprococcus eutactus
GCCCCGACAAGGGCTCCGTATTGCATCTGGGCGCTGCATGCGAGAAATCCGAATCCCGCGAATCCTATGGCAAGGCCTGCCAGAACGGAAGAACGAAGAATAGTTGTCATTTTCAAATATAAGGAAAATTAAAGATAGAAAGATTTTGGAAAACTATAAAATACAAGTACATTTACATCCGGACGGTAAAACGGAGAAGGTAATATGGTTGAATTTCCATCAGATAATTGGAAGGATTATGCGCTGATAGACAGCGGTGAAGGCGAAAAGCTCGAAAGATTCGGAAGGGTCGTCATGATTAGACCGGAGCCTAAGGCTTTATGGGGTAAATCTTTAAGTCGCCAGGAATGGCTGGAGCGCGCGCACACTGAATTCACTCCCGGGGCCGGCTTCGGAAAGGCCGGCAAGGAAGACAGCGGAACGTGGCGCAGACTGAAGAAGATGGACGACCAGTGGTTCATCTCGTATCCTGGTCTTCAGAAGGGGTTGAATTTCAGCCTGAGATTGGGCCTGACTTCTTTCAAACACGTGGGTGTGTTCCCTGAGCAGGCTTCAAATTGGGAATATATCTACGCTCACACCAGAAAGGGGATGAAAGTCCTTAATCTGTTCGCCTACACCGGAGGAGCCAGTCTCGCCGCGCGTGCCGCGGGAGCCGACGTTACTCATCTTGACTCTGTACGTCAGGTGGTTACATGGGCAAGAGGAAACATGGAGCGCAGCTGTATGGATGGTATTCACTGGGTTGTGGAGGACGCCATGAAATTTGCCCGCAGGGAAGCTAAAAGGGGACACCTTTATGACGGCATTATCCTGGACCCTCCGGCATACGGACATGGACCGGACGGTGAGAAATGGAAGCTCGACGATTGCCTTTTCGATATGCTGAAAGAAGTCTCCAAGATACTTGCCCCCAAGGACAGTTTTATGGTGCTGAATCTTTATTCCAACGGCTACAGCGCTCTTCTTGGCGAGACCATAGTGAAGCAGGCTTTCGATCTGAAGGGAGACGAAAAAATAGAAAGCGGGGAACTTGCCTTGCACGACGGCTTCGGTAAAGATCTCCCGCTCTCGATAGTGGTAAGACTTGAACGCTGATTAGGCGCGGTCTATTATTTCCTTAAGCTTGCTTTCCAGTTCGGAAGCTAACTTTTTTTGTCCGTTTTTACGAAGTGTGTCCGCGAGCAGGTAGGTGTACTGCGCGCAATTCTCACAATCTTCTGAAGCCCATGAGTAGAAACTCATATAGAAATCCGTAGTTTTCAGAAGTTCCTTGGAGTACCTGTCATATAGTTCCAGAGCTTTATCTTCTTGTCCTAAAGAAAAATACAGGCCAATGGCTTCGGTTATCATGTAGTTGTCGTTCGAGAATCCGAGAGGAATGCCGTCCATAGGGTAGTTCGCCATTATCTTTACCATCCTGTCAAGCATTTCTTGAGCGCGCTGTGTCTCGCCGTGAGCATGGAAGGTCTTGGCGAAGGTGACGAACAGTCTGCGTATGCTCATTACGCCCATATGGGTATAATAATTCTGATAATCGATAAAGTAATTGTCAGCCGCCACTGCGTCGAACTTGAATACGTCCGTTATCTTGTGATAAAGGTCATCGGTATCGGCAAATCCCACATTGAACGTGCTTGGCTTGTTCTTGAACGGAACCAGCAGGTATGAATAGCCCTCATAAGCCAGATAATCCTTTTCTCCTATATTGAGTTCGCCTCCCATGTTGAGCATGTTCAGAGGCCGCGACCAGTCATATCCGGAGAGAAAATCCAGCAGGAACAGCTCGCCTTTGGTGATGTAGTCCTTTCCTTTAGGAATGGTGAGGGTGATGCTGTCCTGAATAAGGTCCGCATATTTCTCGCTCACTATCCCGCTCCGCAGGACATTGTCCTTGTTGACAGGGATAATTATCTGCCGTGCAGGGATATAATCTACTTTTTTGCCGCTCTGAAGCGCGACTTTGGCTTTAGGGTGCTTGAATACGGCCATCACGTCCGCTATCTGCATAGGTTTGCCATAGCTGTCCATGATAGGAATATATTCGTTGGTCCCGTAAAGGTACTGGGTGTAAGGCACTGTAATATTGAGAGGCGCCGATTCGTTCACCGCATATTTCATCTGGTCTATATGCCAATCGGTCCCCAGCAGCGAAGTGTTGACTATCCTGACGTCCGTGCGTACGTTTTCCACTTCCTGCGCATACCAAAGCGGGAATGTGTCATTGTCTCCATGTGTGATGATTATGCCGTTTTTCCCTACGGAATTAAGGTAATTGCTTGCTATCTCCACACATGTACGCCTGTTCGAGCGGTCGTGGTCATCCCAGTTCTGCTGACCCATGAGCGCAGGTACTCCCAGACACAGCAGACTTGCGCCCGCACCTGCCCATTTGAGCGCTGCGGAGGACTTTCGTGAGGCGAGCCAATTATATATGGCGGCGGCGCCCATGCCAATCCACACGCAGAAGAAGTAGAACGATCCGGCGTAGGCGTAGTCCCGTTCACGCACCTGATAAGGCGGCTGGTTCAGATAAAGCACTATGGCCAGGCCTGTCATGAAGAACATTATGAAATTAAGGAAGCATCCTCTCCTGTCCGTGCGGAACTGAAAGCACAGTCCCAGAAGTCCCAGCAGCAGAGGCAGAAAATAGTAGTGATTCTTACCTTTATTCTTCGCCAACACGTCAGGAGCTTGGCTCTGGTCGCCAAGGCGGGCCTTGTCTATGAATTTCACTCCGCTCTCCCAGTTCCCGTGGAAAATATTGCCCGGTGCGGGAGAGTGTATGTCGTTCTGCCGCCCTGCGAAATTCCACATGAAGTACCTCCAATACATCCAGTTGCACTGATAGTCAAAGAAATACTTCAGATTCTGGCCCATTGTAGGTTTTCCTTTCTTGTTCCCGGTGTAATGTTTATAGAATTCAGAATAGCTTCCGTCCGGAGAATCGCTCCACATGCGCGGGAAGAGCATCTTGTCCTTGGCATAATATGCCGCATCCACGGGACCTTCCACCTTTTTATATTTGCCGTTAACCGGAGCCCAATATTCAGTGGTCGTCAGACTGTAGCCCGCATCATAATATTGGCCATAGAGCAGAGGAGTCTTACCGTACTGTTCGCGGGAAAGATACCTTACCAGGGTGAAGGCATTGTCCGGCTGGTACTCGTTGGTAGGAGTCTTGGCGCAGGAACGGATAATGTCCATCGTGAAGATGGAGAAGCCTATGGTGATGACCGTAAAGCTGAGGATGGCGGTATTGAGAGCCCATTTGCCATTTTTTCCCGTGCGTATGATGCCCCAGAAACAGACAGAGAGCAGAGCGATCATAAAGAATGCGGCTCCCGTGTTGTAATGCAGTCCCAGGACGTTCACGAAGAACAGGTCGAAATATGCGGCCAATTTAGGCATCCAAGGTATGATGATAAACAGGATAAGCGCGAGAAGTGCCACGCCTATGAGGGCTATCTTTATGTAATCCTTGGTGTTGTAGTGGTCTTTGTACCGGTAGAAATACATGAACACCAGCGCCGGTATGGCCAGCAGGTTGAGCAGATGCACACCTATGCTGAGGCCCATGAGAAAGGCTATCAGAACTATCCATCTGAGGGAGTGAGGTTCGTCGTACCTGTCGTACCAGATGGTCATGATCCAGAACACCAAGGCTGTGAACAGGCTGGACATCGCATAGACTTCGCCTTCCACTGCGGAGAACCAGAAAGTGTCCGAGAAACAATAACTCAAAGCTCCTACGGCAGCACTTACTATGACGGCGATGGCCCCAGGCTTGGAATAGGATCCGTCTTCCGCTGGCTTGATTATTCTCTTGATGAACCATACCAGTGTGAGATACAGAAGAAGTATGGTGAGTGCCGAGTAGAGCGCGCTGGCGCTGTTGACGAGTGCCGCGGCGTGTTGGGAGTCACCGAAAAGGGTGAAAATCTTAGCGAAAATCTGGAAGACCGGGTTTCCCGGCGGATGTCCCACTTCCAGTTTGTATGAAGATGCTATGAACTCTCCGCAATCCCAAAATGAGGCTGTAGGTTCAATGGTGAGCAGATAGGTTACGGCGGCCACTATAAAGGTTATGGACGCTCCTATCTTGTTCCAGATGTTGAATTTTCTTTTATCCATTATTTGACTTTCGCGCATATCGCGCAAAGATACAAAAGAGAATTGGAAAATTCTTATCTTTGCCCATATATGGCAGATAACGACTGGAAAAAGCGTCTGGGAGTAGTATATTCCACTTCCCCGGACTTCAAATATGAGACGGCCGCGAAGGAGCAGGCGCAGACACTTCCTGCGGAAAAACAGAGGCTCATAGCGTGCATTGACCGCCGCGCCCGAGCAGGGAAGCAGGTGACTTTGGTGAAGGGTTTTGTAGGTACGGACGAAGATCTCTCCGCTCTTGGCAAGACTCTTAAGGTGAAATGCGGAGTCGGAGGTACGGCCAAGGACGGCGAGATTACTCTTCAGGGAGATCTGCGCGATAAAGTCGTCCTTCTTCTTCAGGGCTTGGGCTATAACGCTAAGAGGGGAAATTGATGTTTCTTCAAAGTTTTCCTGACGGTATTCTTCACCTTCCGACAGAATTGCCCGTGTTTGCGGATGCGTCGCTGTCATGGATACAGCAGCCCGTCAACGGGGCTCTCATAATGGTGGAGGCCGTGATTATTCTTTTTTTTCTGCAGGATATACTTTTTATATTACCGCCTGCGGTGTCGTGTTTGCAAAGATGGCAGGCAGCGCTGTCCATCGAACATAACATTCCGTGGGCGAGAACCAGAGACAGGGTGGCATTGGTCCTTTACCCCATCTATGTGCTTTTCATTCAGTGGTCGGGAATATGGGACAAACCTCTTCTCTGGATTTTTGGTGTGCTTCTCCTCTATTCCTTTGTGAGAAAGGCGTTTTATCGTATACTCCCGCATAAGAGGATAAAGGAGGAGGAGTGGCAGGCATGCAGAAACACGCCTACTGTTTTTTCCATTCCCCTTGCTTTCGTATGGGTGGGGAGCATGATCATAATGTCTGTGACAGGAGTCGTCCCGCAGGCCTCAAAGGTGGTTCTTGTGTCTGAGGCGGCTTGCTTTTTAGTTATATCCACTCTTCGCCAATTGGAAAATTTAGCATTTCGTGAGGGAGCATTCCGCTCTTTTTTGTATCTTTGCGCCCTTGAAATCGCTCCTCTCATAGGCTTGGTATGCGTCATAGCATTCCTGTGAAGACCGCTTTTCGGGGAGATGGAGCGAGAAGGAGAGTTAGTTTAACGATTACGTAATTTGGGGGTTAAGAGAATATGAGTGTAAAAAAGATACTGATATCGCAGAACGAGCCGAGCAATACTGCCGTATATGACAGTCTGAAAGAAAAATTCGCGGTGGATATAGTTTTTTATCCTTTCTTTAAGATAGAGACTTTAAGTTCACGGGAATTCAGGGCGCAGAGAGTCAATCTGAGTGAATATACCGCAGTGGTTTTTTCTTCCCGTGCCGCGATAGACGCGTATTTTGCCCTTTGTGAGGATGCCCGTTTCAAGGTTCCCGAGACTATGAAGTATTTCTGCTCTACCGAGTTGGTGGCCAATTACCTGCAAAAGCACATAGTCTTTCGTAAGCGAAAGATTTTTTCCGGGGACGGCTCTTCCGAGTCTGTCGCCAGGCTCGTAGGCAGCAAACATCATGACGAAAAATTCCTTATCACCACTTCCGATGCTTCCAATGCCAATTCTCTTACGGCCCTGTTCGACGCACAAGGTCTCGATTATACGGTAGCGCAGCTGGTCAAATCGGTCAATCAGGATCTTACGTCCATAGATTTGTCATCTTTTGATCTGCTTGTGCTTTATAATAAGGCCGATGTGGAATCCTTGTTCAAGAATTATCCTGACTTTGAACAGGGAGACGTGAAGATTATTTCTTACGGCAAATCCGTGGTAAAGGCTCTTGAAGACGCTTCCTTGCAGGTGGCTCTTCAGGCTCCTACTCCGCAGGCTCCTTCCGTGGCCAAGGCCCTGGAGGTTTATCTTGAAAGCATAGCGTAGTGCAGGTATGGGCGCTCCGGTGAACACCTTCTCGAAAGAGGAGAGAATTTGCGGCAAGAAGACCATAAGCCTTCTTATGGAAAAGGGTCGCCGGGGTAACGGTTCCGT
The DNA here is from genome assembly GCA_963615835.1 of Coprococcus eutactus. Classification (GTDB taxonomy): domain Bacteria; phylum Bacteroidota; class Bacteroidia; order Bacteroidales; family UBA932; genus Cryptobacteroides. Next base: position 6,155 of record CAVEIF010000045.1, read on the forward strand.
GCTTCGCTTTTGTTGGATGCCCGCTTCCGGGGAGCAGAGCAGAATCCTGGTAAGTGTTCCCAAACGTCATTTCAAGCGCGCAGTAAAAAGGAATCTTCTCAAACGCCGCATAAGAGAGGCATACAGGCTGAACAAATCCCTGCTCTCCTCGACCAGTGTGGATATCATGTTTATATATAGTGCTTTGCAAGTGGAGGATTATGCGCGGATAGAGGAGGATGTCAGGTCCATTTTAACCAAGATAAGGGACAGGGCGTGATGAACCGGAAGACCATTCTCAGCGCACCTTTCATCTTTATGATAAGGTTTTATCAGAGATGCATATCTCCGCTTAAGCCGCCGACGTGCAGGTTCACGCCCACTTGCTCTCAATATGCTCTTGAGGCTTTCCGCAAATACGGGCCAATCAAAGGCCTGTATCTTAGTGTGAGGCGTATTTTAAGATGTCATCCTTTTGGCGGCAGCGGCTATGACCCTGTGCCGTAGCGATTATTATTTTTAGTATATTTGCCCGTAATGAAAGATATCCGCAATTTTTGCATCATAGCGCACATAGACCATGGTAAGAGCACATTGGCAGACAGGCTTTTGGAATTGACCAATACTCTTTCTCAACGGGATATGGATAATCAGGTCCTCGATGACATGGATCTTGAAAAGGAAAAGGGGATTACCATCAAGAGCCACGCCATACAGATGTCCTATAAGTATAAGGGACAGACCTATAAACTGAATCTTATCGACACTCCGGGGCACGTGGATTTTTCTTATGAAGTGTCCAGAAGCATAGCTTCGTGCGAAGGGGCGCTCCTGGTGGTGGATGCTTCCCAGGGGGTTCAGGCACAGACTATTTCCAATCTGTATATGGCTATAGACCACGGACTTGAGATTATCCCCGTGCTTAATAAGATAGATATGGAATCCGCTCAGGTGGAGGTGGTTACGGATGAGATCTGCGAGCTTATAGGCTGCGTTCCGGAAGACGTGTTCAAGGTGTCCGCCCGCACCGGGGAAGGGGTCGCCCCTATTCTGGATGCCATAGTGGAGAAGATTCCCGCCCCGAGCGGGGATCCGGACGCTCCGCTGCAGGCCCTTATCTTCGATTCGGTATTCAATCCCTTCAGAGGTGTCATAGCATATTTCAAGATTAAAAACGGGCATATAGCCAAGGGCGACAAAGTGAAGTTCTTTGCCACGGGAAGGGAATATGATGTGGAGGAAGTGGGCATTCTCCGTATGAAACTGATTCCTGCTTCTGAAGTGGGGTGCGGTGATGTGGGTTATATCATCACCGGCATCAAGAGCGCCGTGGAGGTGCAGGTGGGAGATACTATAACTCACGTGGATAATCCATGCAGCGAGGCTATCGCGGGCTTCGAGGAGGTGAAACCCATGGTTTTCGCGGGTATGTACCCTGTTCAGGCGGACAAGTTCGAAGAACTCCGTGCCGTGCTTGAAAAGTTCAAACTTAACGACGCTTCTTTCGTTTACGAACCGGAGAGTTCATTGGCACTCGGCTCAGGATTCAGATGCGGCTTTCTGGGGCTTCTGCATCTGGAGATAGTGCAGGAAAGGCTGTTCCGTGAATTCGATATGGATGTGATCACCACCGTTCCTAACGTGTCGTATAAAGTTTATACCACGCAGGGAGAGGTGATGGACGTGCATAATCCTTCCGGCCTTCCGGCTCCTACTCTGATAGAGCATATAGAGGAGCCTTACATAAGAGCTCAGATCATATCCAGGACAGAGTTTTTCGGGCCTATAATGAAGCTTTGCATCGACCGCAGGGGCACGCTTGTGAGTCAGCACTATATAACGGCGGACAGGGTGGAGCTCAACTATGACATGCCGCTGGCGGAGATAGTTTTCGACTTTTATGATAAGCTGAAGACCATATCCAAAGGCTATGCTTCGTTTGACTATCACCTGACGGATTTTCGCCCGGCGAAGCTTGTCCGTCTGGATATTCTTCTTAACGGCGAGCCGGCGGACGCCCTTTCCACACTCATCCATGAGGACAACGCCTATGATTTCGGACGCAAGATATGCGTGAAGCTTAAGGAGCTCATTCCGCGCCATCAGTTCGACATACCTATACAGGCGGCGATAGGGGCCAAGATCATAGCTCGCGAGACGGTCAAGCAGGTAAGAAAGGATGTTACGGCCAAATGTTACGGAGGCGATGTGACCCGAAAGCGTAAACTGCTTGAAAAACAGAAAGAAGGAAAAAAGAGAATGCGTCAGGTAGGTTCTGTTCAGGTGCCTCAGTCGGCATTTATGGCTGTATTAAAATTAGATTCATAGAATATGAGAAATTTATTGCTTATCGGTAATCTTGGCACGGGGGAGATCCTTATCATCGCCCTCATCGTACTTCTTCTTTTCGGCGGAAAGAAAATCCCTGAACTTATGCGCGGACTTGGCAAGGGTGTCAGGAGTTTCAAGGACGGGATGAACGACGTAGAGAAGGAAATCAAAGAAATAGACGGGCCTTCAGAGGACAAGAAATAGGATGTCCGAGGATAAGGATATGTCTTTCTGGGACCATCTGGAAGTACTCAGATGGTCTATAATCAGAGTTGTAATCGCGCTACTGCTGGGATTTATAGCGGTGTTCGCGATTATGCCTTCCATTTTTGACAGCGTTATCCTTTCTCCATCGAAATCGGACTTTTTTTTCTACAAGGCTCTCGGCGGACTGTTCGATCCGGATTTTAACATAGACATCATCAACATCAACGTAACCACCCCCTTCTTCACACATATGAAAGTGGCGTTCTGGGTGGCTTTGCTGCTGCTCTTCCCTTATCTGCTTTATGAGATGTGGCGTTTTGTCTCGCCCGCTCTCTATGCCAATGAGAAAAAAGGAGTCAGTGCGGCTTTTTTCGGAGTGGCGGTGCTGTTCTATTTGGGCTGCGGAGTAGGGTACACCGTGGTTTTCCCTTTGACTTTCCGTTTTCTGGCCGGGTATCATATAGGAAGCGACATCATCACTCAGATATCTCTGGATTCGTATATGTCCACGTTTCTTACCATCATATTTCTGATGGGTCTTCTTTTTGAAATTCCCGTCCTCGCGTGGCTTCTGTCGGTATTGGGAGTATTGAATAAATCCACTTTGAAACAGTACCGCAAGCACGCCATAGTGGCGCTTCTGATACTTGCCGCGGTAATAACCCCGACGGGGGACCCCTTCACCTTGACGGTAGTGTTCCTTCCCATATATCTGCTGTACGAGTTTTCCATCCTGATAGTGAAAGATTCGGCTGACGGTGAAGAATTAAATGCTTGATTTTATATTTGCAAATCGATTAATGGCCTGTAAAATGACAGATTTTCTTTTTATACATTGGAATATAGACCCTGTGCTTTTTCATATAGGGCCTTTGAGCATAAGATGGTATTCTCTGCTCTTCGTCTCGGGATTCATATTCGGATATTACATCTTCAGATGGTTTTACCGCAGGGAAGGCGTTAATGAAGCTCTTCTCGATCCGCTTCTTTATGCCATGCTCATCTGTGTGGTGATAGGTGCAAGGCTCGGGCATTGCATTTTTTACGATCCTCAGTATTATTTCGGAAGCAGGGAGGGATTTCTCGAAGTTTTCCAGCCGTGGAAAGGCGGATTGGCAAGTCATGGAGGAGCCATAGGCATAATGCTCGGGCTTATATGGTATGCGCGCAAATATGGCCGCAAGGAGGGATTCGATTTCTGGTGGCTTGCAGATCATCTGGTGATAATCGTTTGTTTTGCAGGGACTTGCATAAGGTGTGGTAATTTCTTCAACTCCGAGATTTACGGTTATCATACTTCTCTTCCTTGGGGTGTGATTTTTGAACGCACCGGTGACCCTCTGCCCAAACACCCCACCATGCTTTATGAGGCCCTCTGTTATGTGATGCTTGGCATAGTGCTCATGTATCTGTATAAACACAAGCTGGATAAGATGTATCGCGGTGAATTCTTTGGCATTTTCCTTACTTTCTGCTTTGGTTGCAGGGCTCTTCTGGAATTTACCAAAGAGCCTTCGGTTACACTTTTCACCATAGGTGATGTCGTGATTAATATGGGACATATGCTGAGCATGCCGTTTATCGTGGCCGGTATCGTGATATGGATATGCTCCTGCAGAAGAAAAGTTCCCGCTCAGATAGTCCGTACACGGCGCCGTTAATTGAGAGAGGGTTTGAACTTGCGCTCTTTTTATGTATTTTTGCGCTGCGATCAGAAAATCATAAATCAAAATTATCATAATCATGCAACAATTCATTGATTCTTACGATTTTAAAGGTAAAAAAGCCATCATTCGCGTGGATTTCAACGTTCCGCTGAACGAAAATTTCGAAATTACGGATGATACCCGTATCCGTGCAGCTCTTCCTACCATCAAGAAGGTGCTCGCAAGCGGAGGTGCCGTCATCATCATGTCGCATCTCGGACGTCCTAAGAAAGTGGATGCCAAATTCTCTTTGAAGCACATACTTGCACATGTCAGTGAGCTTCTCGGTGTTCCGGTACAGTTCGCGGAAGACTGCCAGAAAGCGCAGGCTCAGGCGGCGGCTCTTAAGCCGGGAGAAGTTCTTCTTCTTGAGAACCTCCGTTTCTATGCAGAGGAAGAGGGTAAACCTCGCGGACTTGCGGAAGATGCTACAGATGAAGAGAAAAAGGCTGCCAAGGATGCGGTGAAGGCATCTCAGAAGGAGTTTGTCAAGACACTTGCTTCTTATGCCGACTGCTACATTAACGACGCCTTCGGTACCGCTCATCGTGCACACGCTTCTACCGCTCTCATAGCCAAGTATTTCCCTGAAGACAAGATGTTCGGTTATCTTATGGAGGGTGAGATCAAGGCCATAGACAATGTCTTGAAGAATGCTCAGCATCCGTTTACGGCCATTATCGGAGGTTCCAAGGTAAGTTCCAAGCTTGCCGTTCTTGAGAATATGCTTGAGAAGGTGGATAATCTCATCATCGGCGGCGGTATGGGTTACACCTTTATTAAGGCTGAAGGAGGCAAGATAGGTAATTCTCTTCACGAAGACGAACTTATCCCTGAAGCAAAGGCCATCCTTGAGAAGGCTAAGGAGAAGGGCGTGAACATTTATCTTTCAGTTCAGACACTCGTGGCTGACGCTTTCAGCGCAGATGCCAATACTCAGATAGTTCCGTCTCACGAGATTCCTGACGGCTGGGAGGGTGTTGATGCCGGTCCTAAGTCTCTGGAGAATTGGAAGAAAGTCATTCTCGGCTCCAAGACTGTTCTTTGGAACGGCCCTGTAGGCGTGTTTGAGATCGAGAAATTCTCTCATGGTACGCTTCAGATCGCCGAGGACCTCGCCGAGGCCACGGAGAAAGGCGCATATACTCTCGTCGGCGGTGGCGATTCAGTCGCAGCCGTATCTCAGATGGGGTATGCGGACAAGGTAAGTTATGTAAGTACGGGCGGCGGCGCCATGCTCGAGGCTCTCGAAGGCAAGACTCTTCCGGGCATCGCAGCTATTCTCGAATAGTTTTGCATTAACTTGTAAACAGGAGCGGCCGGTTGTCATAAGACTTCCGGCCGTTTTTTTGGGGGGAATCTGGCACACAGATATGCTCTCAAATGCGCCAATCGGGTGAACAAAAATGCGCCAATCGGGTGAACAAAAACGCGCCAACTGGGTGAATGAAAACGCGCCAACTGGGTGAATGAAGTCCAAAAATAATTAGTATATTTGTCGAAAGATGAATTAATTATGAAAAAGTATCGTTTGCGCATAGCGGATCAGATCTTGAAGGAAAACCTGGAGGCTCCGGCGTTCAAGATGA
>CAVEIF010000046.1:0-11636 GCA_963615835.1 Coprococcus eutactus
AAAAAAGGTTAAGGTGACTCAGCCTGTAAAAACAGAATAAGATAGAAACTAACTACATAAACAACTAAAATTATGAAGATAACTAATTCTAAGGGGAGAAATCAGTACTTTTCTCCGGAGGTCAAGGTCCTAAGCCTTGGCGCTGAAAAGGTGTTCGCCGCATCCTACGACTTATGGGATGATGCTTACAATTCATCTGGCGATTTTACCATCGGAAGTGTTTATTATGACGAATTTGAATAGGAGGCTCAAGTTATGAAAAAGACAATCAAAATTTGGTCAGCCGCTTTGGCTGCGTCCGTATTATCTCTCGCGGCTTGCTCTGACAAACTTGACGAGCCTGCAGCACAGGATGCTACCAGAACCATCAAGATTACGACCAATATGGTATTCGACGACCCCGGCTCGGCTGTTTCCTCCAAAGCCAATTGGGCTGACGGCAAGGGACTTCAGTGGGATGCGTCAGATGCCACGAAGCTCGGCCTTATCGATAATATGGGAGGTCATAATGCTTCCACGGCTCTTATCATAAACGATGACGGTACGGCCGTATTCACAGGGGAGGTGAATGCTGATGCCACAAAATTCTTTGCGACTTATCCGAAAGCCTCAAACGCAGGAGCGAACGACGGATGCGCTACGATCTATTTCAATGTCGCTTCCGCACAGACCCAGGCTGCAGCAGGGAAGATGGAAAGCGCTGACGGGAAGGCTCTTTTCGTCGGCACCGCACCGATTGACCTCAGCAGTTCGGCGACAGAATACTCGGCTTCGATGAGGATGATCTCATCTCTCGCCCGCTTCCTGGTATATTCTACAGAAGGCAAGACTGACAAGGTGAAATCTGTGTCCATAACTTCAGACGCAGCCATCGCAGGAGCAAGAGTAGCCATCGTAAACTGGTCAAATGAAGGAAATTATGAATTCAATGGCGGTGAAGTGTCCAAGACTGCTGCCGTGACACTCGGTGAAGAGTTTGATCTTAGCGGCATCACCTCGAAGGATGATACCAAGGGCATCTATCTGGGTCTTATCCCGGCCACATCTACTTCCACTACCTACATCGTAACTACAGACAAGGGAACTTACACTTTCACTCCGTCTTCTGCTGTAGAGTTCAAGACCGGCACTATCCATAATATCTCTCTCAATCTCGATAAAGGCACATATGCTTCCACTGAGAATGATGTTATTTTTACTCCGGGAGTCAATGCCGATCAGAATGTCAATGCCGATTCTCATACACTGTATCTCGGCGCCACGACCGCTACTTGCGGTGGGCAGGCCGTCACGATGACAGACGGTGATTGCGTTCTTGTCGCTATCGGAGAGGATGGAAATACCGCTTCCTGGGTTTCCGCTTTCTGGGAGAATACAAACAATTTCAACCTCGGAATCAAGATTGAAAAGAACAAGACCACTTCAGCGCGCGCCGCGAAGATATATATGGAATATAAGGGTACAAGGTCCAAGAACTGTATCAATGTCCATCAGGATGCCGGTACAGGACTTCCTACCATCATCCCGACACTTTCTGACGCTTATACGACCGAAATCGTTTACGGCGGAGAAACAGTCGAAAATGCCGCGACCCTTTCACTCACCGTTGACGGCGAGGCCAAGAGCGGTGCCGATGTGGACGCCTATCTTTCAAGTCTTACGATTTCCTGCGGTGCTGCCACGGTAAGCTGCAAGAACGGTGTAATCAGCATCGTATTCCCAGAAAACGAGACCGCTTCCACGAAGACCTATAAACTCAGCGTTAGCTCAGAGGACGGAAGTGCGACTGCAAGCTTCACCCAGGCTGCGAACCCGGGCGGAGACACCCCTTCTCATACCTATTCATATAAATTGTATAACAATGCTACTGACAAGTCAAAGGGTACTGGCTTCGGTCCCGGGTCAGGAACTGTCGGTGACTGGTATCGTTTTGAAAATGTGACGATTGACGGGACATCATATCCTGCCGGCGATGCTCTCAAGAACTTATCTACTGACGCCCTTGGACAGGAGATGCTGAATTATGCGTTCTCTTTCCTTGAGCTTGAAAGTACTGACGTACAGGTTCCTGGGACAGATCCTCTCACTACTGTTGAGGAAATGAAGGAATTTGTGGAACTCCAGATGTGGTGTGACGGTGGCGCTGCCATCTATGTGCGCATAGTTCTTAAGCAGAACACTACCGGATCGCGCCGCACATTCAAGATCCAGACAAAGGACGGAGACGGCAATGTTCTTTCAACCATTGTCTATTTCCAGAACGCTTAAGCTAAGACAAAAGTATTTGCGAAACTATACAAAATGAAAAGACACACATCGTTTGTCATTCTTTTATCGCTGATAATCTGTTTCTGGGAGGGGCGGAACTATTCCGCCTTTGCCCAGAATGTTAAGGTAGCCGGTGTGGTCACCGATGCCACTACCAAGCAGCCCATTGATTATGCCACAGTGATCGCCAGAAGTGAGAATCTTGTAATTATGACCCAGCCGGACGGCTCCTATGAGATCAGCGTCGCCTCGGGCACCACTCTCGAGTTTACATGCTTTGGCTATATCTCAAAAACGGTTACGGTTTCATCTTCGCAGACAAATCTAAACATAGCGCTTGAAACCGATGCCATCTCGCTTGAAGCGGTGGTGGCGATAGGTTATGGTACCACCAAGAGGAGCGACGTTACGGGGGCTGTTTCCTCCATAACTTCGGAAGAACTAAAGGCCGCACCTGTTGCTACCGTTGACCAGGCTATGCAGGGACGTGTGGCCGGAGTGACGGTGAACGCCCAGTCCGGTCAGCCGGGTCAGGCTGCCCAAGTGCGTATCAGGGGAATTGGCACGGTAAACAATTCTTCTCCCATATATGTGGTTGACGGGGTCATCACGGAGGACATTGGCTTTCTTAATTCTGCCGATGTTACGTCGATGGAAGTGCTTAAGGATGCGTCTTCCGCTGCGATATATGGATCCAGAGGTGCGAACGGCGTCATAATCATCACCACCAAAAGCGGAAGCGAAGGTAAGGCCAAAGTGTCATTTGACTGCTATGCAGGTGTGCAGAACATCTGGAAGACGCTTGACCTGATGAAAAGGGATGAATTCGTTGAGACGATGGTAAGGATTGGCAATTCTGATGCTGAACGTAGGGAACTCAAGCGCGGATTCACTTCCTGGCTCAAGACATACCGTCTGGGGCGCGATTATTACGCCACCCCGGAGACATTCAGCTATGAGACGCAGGATACGGATTGGCAGAGTGAGGTGCAGAATAAGAATGCCGCCATTAAGAACTACCATATCAGCGTGGATGGCGGCAGTGACAAGATGAAGTATTCTCTCTCGGCAGGGTATTTCGCGCAGGACGGAACCATCAAACAGTCATACTATAATCGTTTTACGCTGCGCAGCAATGCTACGTATGACATCACCGAGCGGCTTCGCCTGGGCACGAACATTTCTTACATCACTTCCAGTTCTCGTTCGCTGGGGAACAACGCCGAATATAACGGAGTGCTTTTCCAGGCCATCTCCATGGCTCCGTGGGATCCGACCCATTATCCTGCAGGTACGCTCGCCAAGGACGGCAGCGACATCAGCGGCAAGATAGCGGCTTCCACCAATTATGCCAATGTCTATAATCCGTTCACACAGATAGAGACTTCGCATCCGAGCAACAGCGACGAAAGGCTTCTGGGTAACGCGTATCTCGAGTTCAAGCCGTGGAAATGGCTTACTTTCAAGTCCAGCGTGAGCATGAACCGCTATTCATACCAGAATCGCTCATATCGTGAGAAATATAAATTCTCCGACTACGATTCCAATAAGAAGAACTCAGTGTCCGCCTCTATGGGTAACAGCACTGAAATGTTCTTTGAGAACACTCTCACCTTTGCCCGGAAATTCGACGACATGCACGACGTGTCCGTGATGGTGGGGCAGACCACCGAGGAATACAACAGCTATGGTCTCAGTGGCAGCGGCTCTACTCTTCTCGTAACAGATCCTAACAAGTGGTATGTCTCAAACACTACTGAGGACAAGAACTCCAGCGATTACGTCTCCAGGACCCGTCGCCTTTCTTTCCTCGGCCGTGTGTTCTATTCATATGACAACCGCTATCTTCTCACTGCCAATTTCCGTGCGGACGGTTCATCAAAGTTCCCGAACAACACTTGGGGATTCTTCCCGTCATTGGCACTCGGCTGGAGAATCTCACAGGAGCACTGGATGGACAATACCAAGGATGTCGTGGATAACCTCAAGCTTCGCCTGAGCTGGGGACAGATAGGTAACGACAAGGTGTCCGACGGAGCGTTCGTGCAGGCCATTCAGCAGGGTATCACCTTCGTCAGCTACCCGTTGGGCAACACCACAGGGGACTGGTCGACAGCTTATACTCCCGGGGCGGCCGTCATTACATATGTGAATACCGGCGGGAAATGGGAGTACACGGAGCAGATCAACCTTGGACTGGACTTCGGCTTCTGGAACAGCAAACTCTACGGAAATATCGACACTTACATCCGTAACACTTACGATATGCTCCTGAGTGTCAAGGCACCGGCCGTAGTGGGTAACCTTTATTCCAGCACCATGAATGTCGGAACGGTGAGCAACAAGGGTATAGAACTTACTCTCGGACATGCCAATGCTGTGGGTGATTTCCATTACGACCTTAATGGAAATGTGTCCTTCGTGCGCAACCGCCTTACCCACCTCAACGGAGGTGAAAGGGTGCAGGGGTCCTACACGATGTGCGACGAGGGTCTTCCTTTATATAGCCTCTGGGGCTGGGAGTATGAAGGTATCTATCAGACTGATCAGGAAGTGGTGGAGCATCAATGGGGCGTTACGAGCGTTACGGAGCATGCCGGGGACGCGCGCTACAAGGATCAGAACGGTGACGGTGTCATCAATACCGACGATATGGTAAGCATAGGCAATCCGTTCCCTTGGCTTTCATATGGACTCAATTTCACTATGGGATGGAAAGGACTGGACTTCTCCATGTTCTTTCAGGGAGTCTATGGGAACAAGATTTACAACGCTCTTCGCCGGCAGACAGAGGGTGACGGCCGTCAGGCAACCCTCAGCACTGCAATGCGCAATGTCTGGACAGCCACTTCCACCGACGGAACCATTCCGAATCCGGCAGGGTCGTCGCGCAATATGGAAGCATCCTCACGATTTGTCGAGGACGGATCTTACCTGCGCTTGAAGAATATCCAACTCGGATACACCATTCCGAGCCGTTTTACGCAGAAGTTCCATGTCTCATCATGGCGGTTCTATGTGTCGGCGAACAATCTTCTTACTCTCACAAGATATAGCGGCTATGACCCTGAGGTCAGCGGTGGTGTGGACTGGGGAAACTACCCGCAGTCCCGGACATTGCTTTTCGGTACATCACTTAATTTTTAGGAGGAACGGACTATGAAATCAATCAAATTTTCAATAATTGCCTTGGCACTTGTATGCGGTCTGGCTTCCTGCAACGGTTGGCTCACGGAGCAGCAGCCCAATGAGAGTAAACTGAGTGACTTTTTCATTTCGAAAGACGCCGCGAAGCAGGCTGTAGTGGGTTGTTATGTCCCTATGACATGGAATCTGGGCAGTACATACTGCAACGAATGGCTCATAGGCGACGTCGCTTCAGATGACGCGATAAAAGGCGGAGAATATCTTAAGGATATGGCCGATGCTTACGACATCTGTAAATTCCAGGTGGTTTCGAGCAACGCTCTTCTGGATAATTACTATAACGCCCAGTTTATTGGCATATCCAGGTGCAATCAGGCGCTGGAGTCCATCGCAGCGATGCCGCTGCCTAGCGATATGACGGAAACTGACCGTGCCAGGATGCTCGGTGAGGCGAAGTTCCTGCGCGCTTTCTATTATTTCCGGCTCGTAAGGCTTTTCGGAGGTGTGCCTATGCCGCTAAGTCCTGTGGTAAGTTCAGAGGACTGGAAGATGCCCAGATCCACTTCCGATGAGGTGTATGCGCAGATTATTTCTGATCTCGAGGATGCGGAGGCACTGCTTCCGCTTCAGAGCGAGTACAGCGCCGATGATCTTGGCAGGGTGAGCAAGGGTGCCGCCGAGGCTCTTCTCATGAAGGTGAACCTTTATCGGAAAAACTATTCGGAGGTGCTCAAATGGGGAAAACTCATCACCGCGTCCGGCGAGTACTCTCTGGTTCCGGATTATTTCTCGCAGTTCCTTATCGAGAATGAGTGGAGCAGGGAGTCTGTCTTCGAGATAAACTACGTTACGGACATGTATTCGGATTATGGCGGATTCGGATTCACCCGGGGAACATTTACCCAGATAATGATGAGGCCACGTTCTGCCAATGTAGGCGGCGTTTCAGGCTGGGGATATGACCGTCCTACATGGGACCTTTACGCCGAGTTCGAAGAAGGAGATCCGCGTCGCGGATGGACCATCCTCGAGCAGTTGCCTTCCGAAGTTGAGAACGAGACTGCGGAGATTCAGTATGCCAATTATTTCTATAACCGCAAGTACCAGATGGAGTCTTATCCGGCATCTGCCGAGGCTACATCCAAGGGACTTCGCTTTGAATTTCCGGATCTCAGCCACGCATCCCGTGCCGGACTCAATTGGAAGGAAATCCGTTATGCCGACGTGCTCCTGATGTATGCTGAAGCCGCTATTGAGAGCGGAACCGAATTGGCCACGGCCAAGGAATATATCAATGCCATACGTCATCGCGCAAGTGCCTCTCTTCCGGAAGTCGAAGCTACCCGCGAGGCACTTCGCCACGAGAGAAGAGTGGAATTGGCAATGGAGGGCCACCGTTGGTTCGATCTGTGCCGCTGGGGCATCGCCAAGGAGACGATGAACGCATACAGGCAGAAATTCAGACTGGACAACTGGGACGCCCTTGCAAGCGAGTATCCGTTCATATCTTCAATAGATAAGTCTCATTTTGAACTTCTCGACGGGGATGATATGTGTGAATTCCAAGACCATCACGTCTTGATGCCTATCCCTCAGGAACAGATCCGCCTGGCCGGACTTGATCAGAACGAGGGTTATTAGTCAAATATTTAAAACTATAAATCAATATTTACAATTATGAAAAAGATCATTCCAATCCTGCTTAGTGCAGCGACCATCATTTCTCTTGCTTCCTGCAAGAAGAGTGAAAATCCATCTACAGCATTCGGATGCACCATTAAGGTGACTCCGTCCGAGAACAGCGCTACTGTTGCAGTAGAGGTGAACGATGCCCAGACAGAGTATCAGCTCTGGGTTGTAGAAACCGCATCTTATGAGGAGAAGGTCCCGGAGACCGCGAAGACTCTCAAGGGCAATGCTACAGAGGAGTTTACTTCCCTCAAGTCTGACACAGAGTACACTGCGGCCGTTTATACGGCTTCTGCCGGTTTCAAGACCAAGGAATTCGTGACCGACAAGGCTACCGTCACTTACGAGAGCCTTAAGGGTAGTGACTATATCATCATCTCTATGGATGAGACCACCAGCAACAGCATCGCAGGTAAGACAAAATATCTCATGTATGCTGACGGTGTTTATTCTGAGGACGGAGATACCGGTACAATTTTCTTTGACTATTGGAACGGCGGTTCAGCAGGAACCTGCTCGGGGCCTAACTCTTACGGAGTCGTTGACGGATGGTTCTCCCTTAATACCGCTTCCGACTGGTTCGGTTACTGTTTCCGTCTTGACGCAGGTATTACCGATGAGGAGAAAGCTGAGTCCGCAAAGCGCCGTGCGGCTCTTCAGAGCATCACTTCCGATTATACTCTTCACATTGCGATGAAGGCAAACTGCGCTGGAGAGTATTCTTTGCGTTGCCTCAGCGGTGAATTCGGCGTTATGATCGGTGATGAGAATTCCACTTACGGATTCAAGAGGGACGGACAGTGGCATGAGATAGAAATCCCTATGTCAGTCTTTATGGCAAGCGATAAATATAACGCTACCACCGAGCCCGGTATCGTCGCATTCACACAGGGTAATGACGGTTATCCTACCACTCTGGATTTCGACGCCGTATTCTTCTATAAAAAAAGTAAATAATAAATCTGACACTCGGGGGTGGTGAAAACGCCACCCCTCTTTTTCCTGAAATGAAAAATATCTTCAATCTCGCACTGCCGTTTATCGCAGGTCTTTGTGTGCTTTGTTCGTGCAAAAATAGCATAGCTCAAGATGATGGCTTCAGCATAAAGCTGTCTATCGAAGCGCTTACACCTTCGTCCGCCACCGTGGTTGCCTCGCCCTCAGACTCGCAGACGGAATACTGTCTCTATGTTACACCGAAGTCGGATTACAGGCCGTCACGCATCCCGAAGACAGCGGAATATGCCAAGGGTGAACATACTGTTACAGCATCTTCGCTGGAAACGGGAGTGGATTACTACGCCGTGGCGGTGGTGGAGATGACAGGATATTCCGTCATTTCAGAATTCAATACGTCTTCTGCAATCGGGACTCTTGATCCGACCGGGCATCCTTCGGATTTCAACGTCACAAGCGTTCCTGTCAAACAGGCCAAGAGCGCTAAAAGGGGAGTGGCCGGCAATTTCCAGATGGCCTCCGACGCCGATCTGCTCGGTAAGGGTGTTTGCTGGGACTACGACTGGTCACACAATTATCCTTCTATGGCTTCCGGCCTTTATGCCAACGGCATTTCCTTCTATCCTATGGTATGGAACGCCGGCCTAAACAAGGACAATATCTCACGGTTGAAGAAAGATTATCCTCAGACGGGATGGATTCTCGGTTATAACGAGCCTAATCTTACCGATCAGGCGAATATGGTCCCAGGCGTAGCTGCCAAAAGTTGGCCTGAGCTTCGCGCATTCTCTAAAGAGGTGGGGATGAATCTGGCTTCACCCGCTCTGAATTATGGAACGCTTTCGGGTTACGGTGACCCTGTCGTATGGCTGGATGAATTCATCGGGTGCGATGGCATAGGCAGCGACGCCTTCGATGCGATAGCCCTTCACTGTTATATGCCGAACGCCAGCGGAATGCGCTCTATGATCCGCCGTTTCGATAAATACGGCAAGCCGGTCTTTATGACTGAGTTCTGCCATGCCAATGGTAGCATAACCAACAATGAGTCTGATCAGATTTCCTTTATGTCCGATGTTCTGAACATGCTTGAAACCGACACCAGTGTAGAAGGTTACAGCTGGTTTATGGTGCGTGGTACCGGAAACTGGGCGGCGATCTCTCTTCTTAACTCCGATACGCAGGCTCCGGCTCTCACACCGCTCGGAAAGATGTATGTCAATTTCTCGTCTTTTGACAAAAATTGTTGGTACTCACGTCACGAGCCTATTCCTGCCGCACACTATGTCGCCCATAACATGTCCGGCATTCAGACAGGCTGGAATGAAGTCTTCAAGGTGCGTCCTTGCACCGATGTGTTCGGTGACCTGATGGTCCTTTGCAATGTGGAAGGCGCCTGGGTGGAATATCAGGTGGAGGTGGACAAGGACGGCACATACGCCCTTGCGGCCCGTTACACATCCGAGCTTCTCGGCGGAAAGATGGTCCTCACCGTTGACGGCGAAGACCAGAGTGTGGTGGAGTTTGAGAAGACTCCTTCATGGAAGTGCAAATGGATAGAGGATATCGCTCTTTCCAAAGGCCGCCATACATTGCGCCTCGCACTGAGAAGCGGACGTGTGGACCTCAATTGGCTCTATTTGGATTAAAGGCTGTCTAAGTCGATACTAATCTTTTTTTTGGAGGATTCTTTTTTGAGAAGTTCCTCCTTTTTCTTTGTCCCGAAAGCATAACCACCGAGGGTGCCGTCGGACTTTATGACCCTATGGCAGGGGACATCGGGAGCGAAGGGATTGCGGTGCAGAGCCTGGCCAACGGCCCGTGCGCTCCTGCACCCGATTCTTCTTCCGAGTTCTCCATATGAGATAGTGGCTCCCTCGGGTATGTTCAGCAGTTCCAGATAGACTTTCCGTTGGAATTCCGATATCTCAGTGGACTCGATGACTCGTTTCCTGATTTCGTTCATTACCATTAAATCAATCCCCGCGAGTATGCTGTCTTACGGCTCAGTTATCGATCAGTCCACGTCGGCGACCGCATCTATTTCGTCCGCCAGAGCGCAGAGCCTTTTAGCTATGTCGCGGAAAGATTCCGCTATCTTGACCGCCTCGGCAGAGGTGAACTCCTTCTTCGCGCCGCCGACAGGACAGCCGTTCAGTTTCTGCGAGAACCAGCTCTGAGTCTTCTCCATATACTGCTTTGCGAACTCGCTTTTGCAGATGATGCCGTCAAGCTCTACGAACGCATTGTAAATTGCACCTCCACGATAAGTGATGACTTTGTTTCTTTCTTCTTCGTTCCTCTTCGGATCGAAAACTTTTCTTTTGCCCTGATACATGGTTTTCTTGATCTTGCCTTGAAAATTACTTCGGTGCTTCCGTTCGATCGTGACTTTATAAATGTCATTAATCTGAACGTCTGCGTTGTTTTATTTTGATATGCAAATGTAATAATAAATTTATTATTAGCCAAATATATCCTTCTTCCCGATAATGAATTCGCCGTCGTATCAGGGTTTTATTTATCTGGAGTTTTACCAGTTCAGGGGCTCTTGGAGAATGTTGCCGTCAGTCATAGGATTGTCGTCCGCGCCGAAAGAATTTGCCTTGTATTGGATACAGAGCATGGTGAGGTTCTCTGTTCCATTGTTGCGGATACAGCGCTTCCCATCGGGGCAGACGCGGATGACGCTACCCTCGCGGATGGGGAACACCTCACCGTCAACTTGATATTCGCCTTCACCCCTGAGGATGAAGTAAAGTTCTTCGTGGGTTTTGTGGCTGTGGAGGAAACCGCCGTCCTGACCGGGAACGAGGGTCTGGAATGAGAATTCGCTTCCGGTGGCACAGACGGCCTGTCCGCCGAATACTTTGCCTTTCAGTACATCCGGTCCCAGGGGAAGTTCATAATTGATGAGTTTTTCGATGCTGCCGAAATCCACGGCTTTGAAGTTCTTGCCTTCTTTGATAGTGTTCATAATACTTATAAGTTATTGTTACTTAATTTTGTTTCTTCTGGAAACATTGTCATTTTTACGGGAGCAAAGGTATAGGGATTATTGTATAGAAACAAGACGTTACCGGCTGGTAGCATAGTTACGCCGGGGTAACAATTGTTGAGTATCAAAGAATTTAATGATGAAAAAATTTGAAGGTTTTTGTCCGGTAAGGGATATTCTGGCACAGATAGGCGACAAATGGTCCGTTCTGTGCTTTGTTGCGCTCCAGTGTAGACTGTAGTAGTGAAGAATCTGTTCGTAAATGTCCATATCTATCATATTTGCTCTAAAGCAAATCAAAACACCCGATAAGTGGACCATTTTTCAATTACAATAGTGGGGGAATTTTGAATTACTATCTACAGCCTGACGCAGCGGGGGATAGAAGCATCCACGAGAAAGACGATGCCCGGCACGAGTTCCGCCCAACGGTGGAATACCTCTACAACGCCCTGCCGTTTTTCTTTCCGGCTTTGTCTTAAGCGGTAGCAGTACAAGCGGCGTGGAGAGCTGGTTGCGCGGCATCAATATGATTTGCGATTGCGGTATTCTTGAGGTGAGCATCCCGCCTGCCTGC
>CAVEIF010000047.1:0-11612 GCA_963615835.1 Coprococcus eutactus
ATCTTCCATCATCTTGCAGAAGTCATCTCTACGTTCAACTTTCATTGTGTAAAGCCAGTAGGAAGGTTCAGTATTTTTGTTGTACGTTACCAACTCCACACCAGAGATACCCTTCAATGCCTCATCATAGAATTTGCCGTTGGCAATATACTTACTAATGGTGTCCTTCACATACTTCATTTGGCAAAGACCAATGGTGGCATTCACGTTGTTCATTGCGTACTTGTAGCCTACCTCGGTTATATCGTTCTCCAAACGGCTCTTGTCCTTAGAAAGGCCAAACCAACGCAGGCGCTTTGCACGTTCCAGCTGTGAGGCATCCTTCAGTGCAAGGAAACCACCATCAACGGTTGTCATGTGTTTGATGGCCTGTAGTGAGTAGATGGTGTAATCCGAATAATTGCCCACCATCTTACCATTATACTTACTGCCAAGTGCATGAGCAACGTCCTCGATGATGGGGATATTGAACTCCTCTGAAATCTTATAGAACTCGTCCATGTCGCAGACCATACCGGCATAATGAACAAGGACAATAGCTTTGGTCTTATCTGTAATCAGCGAGCGGACGCTCTTCGGGTCAAGCAGGCCATTCTTAGGGTCAACATCGCCCCAGACGATTTTTGCACCCACCATGGCAATAGTTGTATTAGTGGGTTCAGCAGTCATTGGAGTACTGATTACTTCATCACCAGGCTTAATACCAGCAAGGATATAAGCAATATGCAATGCGTCCGTTCCCGAATGAACAGACATTATATTGGGATTGCCAATATACGCCTTGAACTCGTCCTCAAAGTCATATACAGCCTGGCCAGTGGCGATATAGCCACTATAAAGAATTTCCTCAAGTGCGGGCATCAGCACATCACGAGGGGGCATAAACGGTTTTACTAAAGGTATCATTATCTTACGCACTAAATTCTTATTTTCTTGCTTTCTTTGCTAACTCTGCCTCGTACTCTTTCAGCTGCTCCTGAACATAGTCCAATGACAGCAGCATCTTCTTCATACCTTCAAGGTCAAGGCGACGGGCGTTATCAGAATTGTACTGTTCGCAATCCACGCGATGGCCAAAGTTATCTACGTACTGATCATAGTTCAGATCGCGCATATCAGCCGGTACACGATAGAATTTGCCCATATCTTCAGCCTTTGCCATCTCCTCACTGGTGCAAAGCGTCTCATACATCTTCTCACCATGACGTGCACCAATCACCTGAATCGGGTTGTCTGCATGGAAAATCTCCTTCACGGCCTGAGCCAGAATTTCAATAGTGGCAGCAGGGGCCTTCTGTACAAACAGGTCACCAGGATTGGCGTGGGTAAAGGCAAAGATTACCAAATCAACAGCCTCGTCCAGAGACAGCATGAAACGAGTCATCTCTGGTACGGTAACAGTCATTGGCTTGCCGGTCTTAATCTGCTCAATAAACAGGGGGATGATGCTACCACGGCTGCACATCACGTTACCATAACGAGTCGCACAAATAACCGTACCACTCTCACGTGTACGAGGGTCACGGCTCTTGTTGATAGCAAGCTTTTCCATCAGAGCCTTGGTCATACCCATCGTGTTGATAGGATACGCTGCCTTATCGGTAGAAAGAACAACCACACGTGAAACATGATTACGCACAGCAGCCTCCAGCACATTCTCAGAACCAAAGATATTAGTACGGATAGCCTGCATGGGGTAGAACTCACAAGCAGGCACCTGCTTCAATGCTGCTGCACTGAACACATAGTCAACGCCATGCATAGCTGCATCAATGGCATCGAAATCACGCACATTACCAATGATGAAATGCACCTTTGATGCCTCATTGGGATGCTGTGCCTGTAGGCGATGACGCATCTCGTCCTGTTTTTTTTCATCACGCGAAAAAATACGAATCTCCCTAATGTCACTCGTAAGGAATCTACGAAGAACAGCATTACCAAAACTGCCCGTCCCGCCTGTAATCAACAAGACTTTGTCTTTAAAAACGCTCATATTTATATTATTTATTTAAGTTATCAATGCATAATTTCAGAGAGTCGGTCCAATAAAGAACTTTCACGCTAAAAGTCTCTTTAACTTTGGTTTTATCCAAAACAGAATAGCTTGGTCCGGCAAGTACTATTCCTTTCATACAGGATTTCAACTATATTTCGTATCTATCTATGGGTTCTCCATTTAGGGCATGGACGATATGGGGACAGGCCTTGCCGTCACCATAA
This sequence comes from Coprococcus eutactus, assembly GCA_963615835.1. Lineage (GTDB taxonomy): Bacteria > Bacteroidota > Bacteroidia > Bacteroidales > UBA932 > Cryptobacteroides. The sequence continues at coordinate 2,224 of CAVEIF010000047.1, forward strand.
GGATTCACTGCTTTGCTCATCTTTTCGTAGGCAATAGGATCTTCAAGGAGGGTACTGACTTCGTTTACAATGAGGTCGTGGTTGGTTCCTACAAGATGGACGGTGCCGCTCTTCAATGCCTCCGGACGTTCAGTGGTATCACGCATCACGAGAACAGGCTTGCCAAGTCCAGGGGCCTCCTCCTGAATGCCACCCGAGTCTGTGAGCACAACGGTAGATTTCTCCATAAGATAAACAAATTCCAAATACTGTAGAGGTTCAATGAAGAAGAAATTAGGCCTTGCCAAATCGTCACCGAACACTTCGCGGATAGGTTTACGCACATTGGGATTCAGGTGCATAGGATATACAAAATCCACATCAGGATATTTCTCGCTAAGGTCCTTCATAGCTGTAACCATAGAAAGGAAACCTTCACCAAAGTTCTCACGACGATGGCCAGTAATAAGGACTAGTTTCTTACCGTTGTTGAGGCGAGTCACATCGTAGCCAGCATTCTGCAGCACATTGATTTGCTTATCTGCAAGGTACTTGTCACTCTTAAACTTAGTCACGACCATGTGCAAAGCATCTATGACCGTGTTTCCCGTGACAAAGATTTGTCCTTGTGCCTTCTCCTCCTGGAGGTTTTTCTCGCTCAAAGGAGTTGGAGCAAAATTATACGTAGCTATACGCCCCGTGATTTGGCGGTTCATCTCCTCCGGCCACGGACTATATATGTTATGGGTACGTAAGCCAGCCTCCACGTGGCCAACAGGAATCTGCTGATAGAAGGCTGCCAAGGCTGCAGCTGTGCTAGTTGTGGTGTCACCATGAACCAGCACGACATCCGGTTTGCACTCCTTGAACACGTCACGCATACCCATAAGCACACGAGCCGTCACGTCGTACAAATCCTGCCCCTGCTTCATAATGTTCAGATCATAGTCGGGCTTCACCTCAAATATCTTGAGCACCTGGTCCAACATTTCACGGTGTTGCCCAGTCACGCATACTATTGTTTCAAACTCCTTGGAGTGTTTCTGGAACTCTTTCACTAAAGGACACATTTTAATAGCCTCTGGCCGGGTTCCGAATACTAACATTACTTTCTTCATTGGTGTATATTTATCTTCATTGTGGATCCCAACCAAGCCGGGAATGACGTACATTGGTTCTTAGTACTAACCATAATACTCCTTATACCACTCCGAGAACTTCCTCAAACCTTTCCTAAGCGTAATCTTCGGCATAAACCCAAAATCTCTTTCCAACGCACTGGCATCCGCATACGTCGTCGACACATCCCCCAGTTGCATAGGCACCAGCTGCTTGTGCGCCTCAAAGTCATAATCCTGCGGCAGCACACCAGCCCGCACCAACTCCTCCTGAAGGATATTCACAAAACCCAACAAATTCTCTGGCTGACCGTAAGCGTTCACTTCTCCAACCCATTGATTTTTAATGGGAGATTTTGTGATTTTACTTGATTTTTGTTAATTCTGCTGTTTATAGACCGCAGTAGCAAGGCAGAAGGCCGTCCAGGCAAAGGTCCGTACTATTTCCCAAATGCCAAGGCGGATAAGTGAACTCTTTCTCTCCATACTCATAACTTTTCGCAAAAACACAAAAAATTCTCAATATGCAGATAATTCGTTAGTTCACTGTCGCTACCTTCCCTTATACATGCTTTCGTAGTACTTCTGATAGTCCCCGGAGGTGACGTTATCCAGCCACGGCTGGTTGTCGAGGTACCATTTGACGGTCTTCTCGATGCCTTCTTCGAACTGGAGGGACGGCTCCCAGCCGAGCTCGCGCTGGAGTTTGGTGGAGTCGATGGCATAGCGTGCGTCGTGGCCGGGACGGTCGGTGACATAGGTTATAAGATCGAGGTCCTCGCCTTCCCTGCGTCCGAGCTGACGGTCAACTGTCTTTATGATGGTCTTGATGATGTCGATGTTCTTCCACTCGTTGAAGCCGCCTATGTTATAAGTCTGGGCTACCGTTCCCTTATGGAAAATGAGGTCTATCGCCCTCGCGTGATCCTCGACATAGAGCCAGTCGCGTACATTCTCGCCCCTGCCATAGACAGGAAGAGGCTTGCGGTGACGGATATTGTTGATGAAGAGCGGGATAAGCTTCTCCGGGAACTGATAGGGGCCGTAGTTGTTCGAGCAGTTCGTAACTATCGTAGGCATTCCGTAGGTGTCGTGGAACGCGCGCACGAAGTGGTCGCTGCCCGCCTTGGAGGCGGAATACGGCGAATGAGGGTTGTACTTCGTGGTCTCGTGGAAAAAGTCCTCGCCGTACGCGAGATGATGCTCTCCCGAGCTGGCCTTGGTGGTGAAAGGCGGCTTGACGCCCTCCGGCCGGGTCATCTCCAGCGCACCGTACACCTCATCCGTCGAGATATGATAGAAGCGCTTGCCTTCATATTTCCCAGGGAGAGACTCCCAATAGAGCTTCGCCGCCTGAAGCAGCGAAAGGGTTCCCATCACGTTGGTCCTGGCGAATGTGAAAGGGTCCTTGATGCTGCGGTCCACATGGCTTTCGGCCGCAAGATGGATGATTCCGTCTATATGTTCGTCCTGCATCAGCTTCAGGAAGCCTTCGAAGTCGCAGATGTCCATCTTGACGAACCTGTAGTTCGGCTTGTCCTCGATGTCCTTGAGATTAGCCAGGTTACCGGCATAGGTAAGTTTGTCAAGGTTGATGATGTTGTACCCGGGGTATTTGTTCACGAACAGGCGCACAACATGGGAGCCTATGAAACCGGCCCCGCCGGTGATGACTATATTCTTCATACGGTTAAGTAATCGTTAAAAAATAACTTGGTGATCTATGTTTGTCTTTTTGGTCTATAGACTTTCTTTCATCAGTCATTTAGCACCGCTAAACTCCTTCTTCAAAAAAGCCTCTATTTTCGAAAATACTGTCATATCTTTACCAACTTATTTTTTACCGCTTACTAATTCTTGATGTTGGCGATGCATTTTCTCAGCGAATCGGTCCAATAAGGGATTTCAAGACCGAAAGTCTCCTTGATCTTCGTCTTGTCCAGCACTGAATACGCCGGACGGGTAACGGGAGACGGGAACTCGTCGGAATGACAAGGCCGGATGTCGCACCCGGTCTGTCCGCTATATTCCGCTATCATCTTGGTGAAATCGAACCATGAGCAAACGCCCTCGTTACTGTAATGATATATGCCAGTTTTGGAGTATGGATGCCGAGCCACGGCATAGTCAGCCAATACCGTCCCGATGGCACGAGCCAAATCGAGCGCATATGTGGGAGTGCCTGTCTGGTCGAACACGACCTTCAGCTGCTCTTTGGTGGCGGTAAGGTTCAGCATAGTCTTGCAGAAGTTCCGGCCGAACTCCGAATACAGCCATGCCGTGCGGATAATCACATAGTCGCAGCCGACGGCCTTGATGCGCTCCTCTCCGTGCAGTTTGGTAAGTCCATAGACCCCCGTAGGCGTTCCCTGCTGGTCTTCGCGGCAAGGCAGATTGTATGCTTCCTTACCGAAGACATAATCGGTGGAGATATGCACCAGCAGACCGCCCGCTTCCTTCATGGCCTTGGCCAAGTTCTCCGGGGCGATGGCGTTAAGTTTCTCGACGATTTCGTATTTTTCCGGCGCCTCGGCCCCGTCCACATTAGTCCATGCGGCACAGTTCACTATGGCATCAACACATTTCTCGGATACCATCCTGCGTACCGCCTCAAGGTCAGTGATGTCCAGAAAGGCAGTTTCGAGACCATCCACCTGATTGACATCAGTAAAGATATATTTGTCCGCAGAGGACTTAGCCAGCAGGCGCATCTCGTTACCAAGCTGGCCGTTGGCTCCGGTTACCAGGATGTTCATCTCGGTTCATCTATCACCTTGAGAAGATATTGGCCGTACTGGTTCTTGAGCATAGGCTTGGCAAGTTCGCGCAAGCGCTCCTCGGTAATCCATCCCTGACGGTAGGCGATGCCTTCGAGACAGGCAATCTTCAGGCCCTGTCGTTTTTCGAGCACCTCGATATAGGTCGATGCTTCCGCAAGCGAGTCATGTGTGCCGGTGTCAAGCCACGCGAAACCGCGACCGAGCGTCTGCACGCGGAGTTCTCCGTCATTAAGGAACCACTGGTTCACGGTGGTTATCTCATATTCGCCTCTGGCGGAAGGCTCGATCTTCGATGCCACATCCACGACCTTGTTCGGATAGAAATAGAGTCCTACCACGGCGTAATTGCTTTTCGGATGCTCCGGTTTCTCTTCTATGGAGATGCATTTGCCGTCCCGGTCGAACTCCGCCACGCCGTAGCGCTCGGGGTCGTCAACCCAATAGCCGAACACGGTGGCCATCTTGTCCTCTTCGGCGGCACGCACGGCCTCTTTAAGTTTGGCGGTAAAGCCGTTACCCTGGAATATGTTGTCGCCAAGTACCAGACACACGCAGTCGTCCCCTATGAAATCCCGCCCTATGGTGAAAGCCTGCGCCAATCCGTCCGGCGAAGGCTGTTCGGCGTATTCGAAATGGACGCCATAGTCCGATCCGTCTCCCAGCAGACGCTTGAAGCCCGGCAGGTCAAAAGGCGTGGAGATGATAAGTATCTCGCGAATCCCGGCCAGCATCAGCACGCTGATCGGGTAATATACCATAGGTTTGTCGTAGATGGGGATCAGCTGCTTGCTGACTCCTTTGGTGATGGGGTACAGACGCGTACCCGACCCCCCGGCCAAAACTATACCTTTCATAGATAATGTCGCCTAAAACAACGCCTTAATTCTACGTTCAACTTCCGAACTTAGCTTAACTCCGTTCGCTATCAAAGATAATCCATCCTCATCAATTCGGCCACTTAAACGATGCACTTTGCCATCCTTAATAAAATTACCGAACTCAGATTCTGTTATCTCTATCACGTTGTTACAATTGATATACGTTATATCTCGCTGAAACTTATTTACGTTATTTCGCTTAATACAAACATGAATATGCTCCCGCACACCTATTGGACAATCAACCGTAAAGAAATACAACTCTCCCTCACCGACCGACATCCCCAAAATCTTTTCCGGCAAATCCATAATATACTATTCGCGATTATATTGATGATATAACTCCTGAGTTAATTGTAACAGGTTCTTATTTTCGGAAAAGATATTACATTCCGGTCCATCTTCAAAGAAATGATCAAAATCCACCCGGTATGAATTTTTCTGATCCCTGTCTTTCAAAAGTTCACTGTAAAACGTCCATTCAGGAAACTGATGCGACAGTTCCGATAGTTGCTTTGCGTTCATCTTACCGAAAGCATTCCATACCTCATCCATCGCCTTTTGGTCAGAATCGGAAAACATACTTAAATCAGCATCCCCGACAACCATATACTCATGGCTTCCATGGTTAGATATGTAGTGTTCCTTATATCCTTTGTAATTACGAAGTTTGGTCTTGGCGTTTTCAAGCACGCTTTTCGCGTCACTAGGCACAAGACCGTGTGGCATGGCATAATAAGTATCTCCCATCATCTTTTTCCTCTTTATTCCAAGGCCTTCACAACAAACATACAATATATTTCATCCATTTGCAAATACCTCAGTCCCTTCTGAACAGATCCCGCGTATAGACCTTGTCCTGTACGTCATCGAGGACGGAGTCGTAGCGGTTGGCGATGATGGCGTGGCTCAAGGCCTTGAACTTCGCGAGGTCGCCCACGACACGGCTGCCGAAGAAGGTGCTGCCGTCCTCGAGGGTGGGTTCATAGACTATGACTTCGGCGCCTTTGGCCTTGATGCGCTTCATTATGCCCTGGATGGCGCTCTGGCGGAAGTTGTCGGAATTGGACTTCATGGTGAGACGATACACGCCTATCACCACGGAGCCGTTCTCCCCTGCGGCGGCGCCATAGCCCGCATACTGATTATTGGATGAATAGTCGTACCAGCCGGCCTTACGGAGCACGGCATCGGCTATGTAGTCCTTACGCGTGCGGTTGCTCTCGACGATGGCGGTCATCATATTCTGCGGAACGTCCTGGTAATTGGCCAGAAGCTGCTTGGTGTCTTTCGGAAGGCAGTAACCGCCGTACCCGAAGGACGGATTATTATAGTGAGTGCCTATTCTCGGGTCCAGACCCACGCCCTCGATTATGGCCCTGCTGTCAAGACCCTTGACCTCGGCATAGGTGTCGAGCTCGTTGAAGTAGCTGACGCGGAGAGCGAGGTAAGTATTGGCGAAAAGTTTCACGGCCTCGGCCTCGGTGAGCCCCATAAAGAGTGTGGGGATGTCGGTCTTGACGGCACCTTCCTGCAGAAGACGGGCGAAGACCTGCGCGGCCTGCTTGAGATCTTCTCTTTCTGAAGGATAGCCTACGATGATGCGGCTCGGGTAGAGGTTATCGTAGAGGGCTTTGCTCTCGCGAAGGAACTCCGGGGAGAAAAGCAGATTCAGGTGCGGGCCGTACTTGGCATAGAGGCTGCGGGTGTAGCCTACCGGGATGGTGGATTTGATGACCATCACGGCATCGGGGTTCACGCTAAGCACCAGGTCTATTACTTCTTCCACGTGCGAGGTGTCAAAGTAATTCTTTACGGGGTCATAATTGGTCGGGGCGGCGATGACCACAAAGTCGGCGCCCTTATAAGCCGCGGCTCCGTCAAGAGTGGCGGTGAGATGCAGCCTGGCCTCCGCCCCGCCCTCCTTGGGCGTGAATTCGCCGCGAAGGTATTTCTCTATATATTCGTCCTGAATGGGGCTTATCCCGTGGTTGATCTTATCGACCTTTTCCGGGATGACGTCCACCGCCGTAACATTATGGTGCTGAGCCAGCAGCGTGGCGATGCTCAGGCCCACATAGCCCGTGCCCGCAACGGCTATCCTTATATCAGAAAATGATCGCATATTTCTACTTTAATTAAACAGTTACGCACTTTTACCTTGTCCATCGTGTTTTATCTGCATCCCTTGCGGATGAAAAGGAAGTTAAGGTGAGCCATCAGAATGACGTGGCGGATCTTGTAGTGAGACTTGATGTAAGGGTTACCGAGCACTTTTATGTGGAGATCTCTGACGCTCTGTCTCCATAGACGGTAGATTTCGCGGTCGGGAATGAAGCGCACGAGTACATTGAGCGTCCTGTAATACAGGCAGTCCATAAGTTCGGCGTACTTCTCATACTTTCCGCTCCGCTGCAGGGAGAGCTTCACCACGTCGACATTGGACAGAAGCTGATGATACATCTCAAGCGCCATCTCCTTCGTTACTCCTTTGGTAATGGATTCAGGATTGACGTAATAGTAATATATCCCCCTTTCCAGATATGCCACCTTGGGCTGTGAGGCGAGTACCTGAAATGTAACCGCCATATCTTCGCCCAGATTATCCTTAGGGAAAACGATGACATTTTTCAGACATTCGCGCCTCATCATCTTGTCCCACAAGGCCCACGTGCTCTTGTCCCGGGCGGCGTCGACAAGCATGGTGTCAGGCTCCGTGCCCCGGTCGACCGCCTTCACGTATCTAAGCGCGTCTTTTCCGTCGTGCATGATATGGTCGCACACCACCACGTCCGCTCCTTCGGCGAGAGCCTTTTCATGCATCAGCCTATAGGCGTCTTTCCCCACCCAATCATCGCTGTCGCAGTGTATTATGTAGTCGCCTGTGGCGAGCTGCATACCACGGACCCGTGCGGCTGCCTGTCCTGAATGGGAGGGCATCCGCTCGACGATCACCGTTTCATGACGCTTCTCGAAAGCGGGGGCGTATTCTTTTACAAGAGTCTGCAGGATCTCCACTGAACGATCCGGAGAGCAGTCGTCCACGAATATATATTCTATCCCATCCAGACTCTGCTCAAAAAGGCTTCTGGCGCAACGTTCAATGTATTTTTCCACCCCATATACGGGGACAATGACACTTAAAACGGGCATCTGTTCTATAGTTTTTCTATCGTATAATTAACCGAGTCTTCGTCAAGCTTGACGGCGAGGACGTTACCTGCGTCGATAAGAATGTACCTCTTTCTATTCCCTTTGATGGACACGAAGCAGCCGTCTATCTGAGTGCCGTCATCCCGTGTAATCCGGACCTTGTCGCCTTTGTGGATGTCAATCCTGGAAAAATCGAAAGTGGAAGGGTCGAGAAAGTTCTTCCTGTCACGGGCCAACCCGCACGCGGCGATGAAGTTAACCATCTGTCCGTCAGGTATGACCACCCTCTTCGTGCCTGCCTCGCAGGGCATCATCTTGTACTGCCAGCGGGGCTGACTTATCTTCAGATCATCTATGCGTTCCTGCGAAGAACGGACAAATATCAGATTACCTACGGCCGGAACCAGCTTCTTTACTCTCCTGCGGTTCACCACCCTGAAGCCCATAACCAAAGGCAGAAAGCATTCCACTCCTTTAGCGTCCAGGAACTCCTTAATTTTCAGTTCACTGCGATAGGTGGCACTCATAGCGTACCACTTCACCGCCTGCCTGTCGCCTTTACTGAATGACACCTTAAAGTTATCTTTCGGAGAGTCTGCCATCTTCTTTTATGCCAATTTTTACTCCGCGCAAAGTCTTGGCTCCTCAAACTGCATATAAGATGCTAATAATTAGCCACTTACTGAAATTCAAGCTCTTTTTCGCTCCTTTATGACTGACATCTCTACTGAAATGTCCTCATTTTCACAAAGGAATGCAAATATACACATAATTTTCGGCTTAACCGCAATATAATCAAGCCATATTTGTTCATTTCTACCCCCCCCCCATACACAGCCGCAGAAGCCCGATTTTGGCCTCAAAAAATTTTTTCATTCCTTCCTTTTTTCCCGTTTTCCCTCTTCCGTTTTCCTTCTTCCGTTTTTCCGCTTTTTCGTTTCCATTTCTTCCGTTTCTTCCATTTTCCATCTTCCCTCCTCCCATTTTTCAATTTTCCCATTCTACATTTTTCCTCTTTCCATTCCGGCAGAATTTCCCTCTGAAAAGCCTCTTCCCCGACTTCGACATCGCGCCACCCTAAAAAAGTCGAAAAACTGCTCAGTCAACTTCTTTTCCGGTTTTCCGCGTTGGGACACCCAACTTTTATTTTTCCGGGCGATAGGTGACGATGTCGTATAGCTCGCGCTGCTCGTCATCCATCTTCAGGAGGGCGGTCTTAGTCAGACCGGACTGCGGAAGCGTGTAGGAAATCCAGCCGATGCATCGACCATCCCCATTTTGTTGAGATTGCGGACAAACGGCCAATCTGTTAGAAATTCAGCCAGTCCTTGTAAAAGCCTTTTGGTATCCAAGATTACTGGAAAGTTGACACATTCGATTCTGGTTTATTGAAATTGCTGTTCAGCGCTCTGACAGGCCCATTTCAGAGACCCGTGCCGCCCTCGGCATCGGAAGAGGGGGGACCACGAATTTATGAGTGG
>CAVEIF010000048.1:0-11545 GCA_963615835.1 Coprococcus eutactus
CACGATGCATCTGCCTCCGTTACCGCACATCATGCCTCCGCTTCCGTCGGAATTGTAATAATCCATCGAGAAGTCGAACTTCGCGTCTGTGCGAAGTATCATAAGTCCGTCCGTAGCGTATTTCCTGCAAAGTCTTACGACATCGGGCATCTCCTCTGAACTATCTCTGCCGTCGAGCACCGTGAACGTGTTTCCGGCTCCGGAATAAAGATGGATTTTCATAGTATGGATGCGAGTATTTTAATGCCGTCTTCCATTCTCTCCTTATCGAGAAAAGAAAAATTCAGACGCATGGTGTTCCTGCCTTTTCCGTCGGTGTGGAAAAACGAGCCGGCCACATAGGCCACGCCGGCAGACAGCGCCTTGTCGTAGAGTGCGACGGTGTCGATTTCTTCCGGAAGAGTGAGGAAAAGGAAAAGACCGCCTTCCGGATGTGTCCAGCTGACACCTTCAGGCATATATTTTTCCAAAAGCGAAAGAAGATGATCACGCTTGTCTTTATACAAGGCTATGCTTTTCGGAAGATTCTCTTCGAGCATTCCGCTTTCCAGATATTCGGCCATAAGGTATTGGTCAAATATAGGCGCGCACAGGTCGAGAGACTGCTTGCATTCGTAGATTTTATTGAGCAGTGCTTCCGGGCCGATAATCCATCCAAGTCTCAGCCCGGGGGCGAATATCTTTGAGAAACTTCCCAGATGAATGGTCCTTTCCGGAGCCAACGAATAGATGGTGGCCACGTGCTTTCCTTCGTAACGGAGTTCCCTGTACGGACTGTCCTCCACTATGATAAAGTCATATTTTCGGGCCAATGCCACTATCTCGGAGCGTTGAGCCAGCGAGAGGGTCTCTCCGCTCGGATTTTGAAAATCCGGAATTATATAGAAATATTTTATCTTTTTTCCGCTTTTCAGGATCTCGCCTATCTGTGCATCGCGCTTTTTGCAGGCTTCAAATGAAGCGCTCATCTCGATTCCCACCATCTCGGCGCGATAGCTCTTGAATGTCTGGATGGCACCCAGATATGTAGGGTTTGAAGTAAGGACTACATCTCCGGGGTCAAGCATGATTCTTCCGCAGACGTCTATCCCCTGTTGGGAAGATGTGCTCACCATGATGTTCTCCACGGGCACATCGTATCGTCGGGACAGGGCTTCACGCAGTTCGGGGACTCCCTGTGTAGGGCCGTACTGGAGGGATTTGGCTCCGTATTTCTCCACCGTTTTTTGGGAAAGTTCGCTCATTCTGTCCAGCGGAAAGGTCTGTGCCGAAGGATAACCTCCCGCGAAAGAATATATGCTGTTGATGTCAACTTTCTTGAAAAGATCCCTTACCGGGGAGCGCATGAAATTCTGCGCGTCCAAGGAAAAAAGATTATCGTACTCCATTATCCGTCAAAAGATTATCTTAAAAGTTCTTCGAGATTTACGGATGAAGACGTCTTGTCGTCCCTGTATTTTGCGATGACGGGGCAGTAAAGGGAGATTCCTTTTTCCGCTCCCGGCCCTTTGCTTATAGGTCTGCTTCCGCTTACCACTACCGCATCGCGAGGCACGACCACTCTTCCGTTTTCATTGCGCGGCACAAATTCTCCTGTGGTGGCATCGAAAATGGAAGTCCCTGACGTTATTATGACTCCGGACGCTATGACCGCCCCTTCTTCCACTATGGTACCCTCGTAGATTCCGCAGCCTCCTCCTATGAAGGCTCCGTCTTCTATTATGGTAGGAAGAGCTCCCGCGGGTTCAAGCACACCGCCTATCTGTGCCGCCGCCCCTATATGTATGTTTTTTCCTATCTGTGCGCAGGAACCTATCGTAACATGAGAATCCACCATGGAGCCTTCGTCCACGTATGCTCCTACATTCACGTAAGCAGGCGGCATCACCACGACCCCTTTCGCGAGGAAGGCACCCCGTCTGATGCTGCTCCCCCCGGGAACTATCCTGACCTTGTCTTCCGCGCTGAACCGTCTTACGGGGTAGGTGTCCTTATCGAAAAACGAGAACTCCCCCTGGCTCATATCCCTCATCCGGCCAAGGGAGAATCCTGCCAATATGATCTCTTTGATGTGCCTGTTGACCACCCATTTTCCGTTGACTTTTTCTGCCACTCTTGTCTGCCCGCTTTCCAGTTCGGAAAGTGTCTTTTCAAAAAGTTCGAGAGTTATCTCCATAACGTTTAACGATTGTTTGACTTCTGCCAATCCTCAAGTACTTCCCCGATGATCCTTTTCGTGTCCTCCGAAGCGGGAGTGAGAGGAAGACGCATGGCGTTTCCGCAAAGGCCCAATTGACGCAGGGCCTCCTTCGCCGGTATGGGGTTCGATTCCACGAAGCAGGCTTTGAACAGAGGCATCAGACGGCGGTTCTGATCTTCCGCCTCGGTCCATCTGCCCTCGAGCGCGAGGTGGGTCATCTCGCTTACCTTATCGGGTAATATATTGGATGCTACAGAGATGACTCCGTGAGCACCGGCTTTTATCAGGTCAAATGTCATGTCGTCATCCCCGCTCAAAACGCAGAATCCTTCAGGAGCCCCGTCTATTATCTCTTTCACCTGGTCGAATTTGCCTGACGCTTCCTTTATGCCTATCACCCCTTTCACTTCGCGCGCTATCCTCAGGGCTGTCCCGGCGGTCATGTTCACCCCCGTTCTTCCCGGCACGTTATACATTATTATGGGAGCCTTGGCCTTCTCTGCCAATGCCTTATAATAAAGGTACATACCTTCCTGCGTAGGCTTGTTGTAGAATGGCACCACGACCAGAAATGCGTCGGCGTCCTCGAAAAGGGACATGTTCTCAAGTGTAGCGTCCACGCTGTTGCTCCCGCATCCCACAAGAAGAGGAACAGATGCGGCGGTCTTTCTGGTGATGGACCATAGCATCGATTTTTCTTCTTTATTCAACGTGGGGGTCTCGGCTGAAGTGCCCAGCGGGACCAGAAAATCCACTCCGCCTTCAACCTGCCGTCTGACAAGCCGCTCATAGGCTTTGCAGTCTATCTTCCCCTCACTGTCGAACGGTGTGAGAAGTGCGGTGGCGCAACCTTTGAATAACATGATGTAATTTATTTTATGGCAAGCATTTCCTTGAATTCGTGCACTCCTTTGAGCCCTTCCGTCATCTGGGCGGCCACAACGGCCCCTTCTGCGAAGGCCTCGCGGCTGAATGCTTCGTGGGAAATCTTGATTTTATCCACTTCCGATTTGAATTTGACGATGTGTTCGCCCACTACCTCACCCTTACGCAGAGATGTGATGTCAGGAGTAACGCCCAATTCGTGCTTTATTATATGTGCCAATACTTTAGCTGTCCCTGAAGGACTGTCCAGCTTGTGAACGTGGTGAGTCTCCTCGATATGAGGAATGTAGTTGTAACCTCTGAGAACTTCGCTGACTTTGTCCACTGCGGCGAACATGGCGTTTACGCCTATGGAGAAATTGGCGGAATAAATCATGGGAGTGCCCGTGGCATAGAAATGTCCCACTACATCCGTCTTTATGTCATCCCATCCCGTGGTGCCCACTACGACAGCTTTGAAATGGTCGGCTAAGAATTTATAATTGTCCTTGAAAGCTTCAGGGGTGGTGAAGTCTATGCATACGCATTCTTTTGCGAGGGCAGGATCGATGCTGCATACGTCGTCGGTAATGGCTGCGATTTCAATTCCGCGTTTGATGAGAACGCCCTCAATCATATGGCCCATTTTGCCATATCCGCTAATTACTGCTTTCATACGTTCAAATAATTAAGAGTTGGTTTCGTAAAATGTTATGTTGTTGGTTATAGCTTTGTCTATTTCACTGAGAATCACTTCTTCTTCCGCCGTATGGGCGCAGAGTATGGACCCCGGTCCGCAGATGATTTTCCGCTCAAACCCATGAAGGTGCGGCGCGTCGCTTCCGAATGCCGCACACTTTCCCTTGAAACCTTCCGGGACGAAATATTCCCTCGGGTCGTCTCCTCCGCGCGCGCTTATCACGATATTCGGGCTGTTTTTCCCGGACATCCATTTTTTAACACGTTCATGGCTGGCGAACGTAGTCCTGAAATAAATCCGGCACGTAAGACATCCGCTGAGCACGTTTTGAGGGTTATCGCTTCTCAGAAGGCCCACGTTCCATGTGGTGTCGCCGAGAATCTTGTCGTGGGGAAAGTCCGTTTCCATTTCGAGCTCCATCATGAAGTCCATCCACATGTCCACGGCGCTGCGTCCGTGCTCCGGGTATCCGCTATGCACGCTTTTTCCTATGAATTTGAGGTCGTATGACTGTGTGCCTTTGGTGGCGCTTACCGGGAAATTATCCGTGGGCTCGCCTATCACCAGAAGCGGTGCCTTGATGAGATCCGCCGATGCCTTGGCCCCGAACGAACCTGTTTCTTCTCCGCTTACCAGAAGAAGGGCGAAATCCGTTTTCCCTTCGGAGGCCAGTTCCCTGCATGCCCCGTAAAGAGCGATGATCTGCCCTTTGGCATCGCACGAACCGCGTCCGAGTACACGTCCGTCCGGAGTGAATGTCGGTGCGATGAAAGGCGGCACCGTGTCCATATGCGTACAATACACTACTTTAGGAGCATCTCCCCATTTGAGCAGCAGATTATGTGTGCCGTCTCCCACTTCCAGCAGTTCCTTGTGCGGAGCTTCCAGTCTTTCGTAAAGCATCTGCGCGAGGACGTCTTCCTTCCCGGAGGTGGAATCCGTTTCAAGTATGTCTTTGAAAAGTGAAAGCAGGTATTGGTCCATTATCTAAGTATGTCTGTAAGTAATCGTGAAGCGGCCATCATCGCGCCTTCTCCCGCGCCCTGTATGATGAGCGGAGTAGGCTGATAGGTGCTTGAGATGATTATCATGTTCTCAGTTCCTTTAATTCTCAGTGCCGGATGTCCTTCTTCCAGGACTTTAAGCCGTATGCTCGCCTTATATCCTAAAGGGCGGGACGGGTCTTTCTCAAGGGAAGCTACGAATCTCTGCCCCGGACGTATGTTTTCTTCCCTGACAGGTTCCACTTCTATGTCGGCTTCTTCAAGTTTGACTCCGGCTTCTCTTGCTAATATAAGTAATTTTCGTGAAGCATCGCGCCCCAAAAGGTCAGAAGATGGATCTTTTTCGGTAAGTTTTATCTTTTTCGCGTTCTCAAGCGCTTCACGGAAAGGCAGTCCGCTCGTCAGAATGTAATTGAGGGTGCAGCTTACTATCGCTTCTATGGAAAGTATCTCGTCGGCGCTCTCCGTGCTGGTGGCTATGGAGTCGAGTACCGGAAGTGCGGTTCCTACCGTAGTCTCGTAGCGCAGAAAGCGTCTGGATAGTCTGGCGCTTCTTTTCATGGCGGCATATTGGGCATAAGGGACACTCAGAGCCCGTCTGTTGGAAGACACCACGTTGACTCCGGCTTCAAGAAGAGGGGAGTACCACTTCCATATGCTCTCACTGTCCGTGCAGTCCACGAACACGCTGTTCGGAGCCGCTTCCGCGATGACTTTTTTGAAAAATTCCTCGTCTTCGCTTTCGTGTGCGGATATGGCGCGCACTTCTGTTTTGGCGTCGCTTTCGGAAAGAATCTTAAGAAGAGCCTTGCCCACAGCTCCCTGTCCGGCTATATAGACATTCCGGTATTCGTCCGTTTCGAAGCAGTAGTAATGCAGCGCTCCCAGAGCGTCGAGGCACTGTTCGGAAGGGAGGGTGAATTCCACGAAATCTTCTTCGAGGACCGTATTCAAGAGAGTGATGTCCCTTCTGGAGAGCCGTGCCGTAAGTTCATCCACGCTGTCGTGGGATATCTTTCCGTCGGCCACAAGAGTAAGAACGCAGTTCTGCCCATTATCCGTTTTACCTATTCCGACCCATTCGCCCACGGTTTTGAGCGAAATGTCTTTTATGATCGTTCCTCCGGCGCCCGGATCCAGGGAGTTAAGAATCTGTATGCCTATGCCTTTTTCTTCGGCTGGCTCGACAGTGGGAGCATAGAGCACTTTCGCTCCGTGAGAGGCAAGCGTGAAAGCCGCGCGGTAGCTCATCTGCGGTATGGTGCGCGCTTCCCTTATGTCCTTGGGATTGGTGGTCATTATCCCCGGCACGTCTGTCCATATCTGTAGGGAACCGCAGTCAAGCGCGGCCGCGAAAAGCGCTGCGCTGTAGTCGCTTCCCCCACGTCCGAGTGTGCATACGTGTCCGTTCAGGTCGCCGGCTATGAATCCCGGAGCCACGAAGACGTCAGTCTCCTGATGAATATCCACGGCATAGCGGATTTTCTGATAGCTCAGTTCTTTGTCCACTGTTCCGTTTTTTACGCGTATCAGGCCTGTGGAGTCAAGCCACAGAGTGTTTACGCCTTCGGAGGCGAGTTTGCGCGAGAGTATCATCGTGGAGAATATCTCCCCGAAAGTCTGGTAATCTTCCCGCGGTGCGCATCGAAGGTCTTCGTCTATGTTTGAGATTATCTTTTTGGTCTCCTCGCACTCTTTTCCCGTGAAAAGCCTTTCTATAATCCTGAAATGCTTTTCCTTAAGCTCATCAAGTAGCGCTTTCTTTTCTTTATCGTCTGATTTGGAGGCTTTTATGAGGGTGTCCGTGGCTCCGCTGATGGCGGAACTGACCAGCACCACGCGGTCCCGGGCGAGGGCCTCGCGTGTAATGTCAAGCACCCTTGACATGGCCGTGGCATTGGCCACCGAAGAACCTCCAAATTTAAGTACCTGCATAATTATCTGTAATCTTCAAATTCCGGCATCGCCAGTTCGGATATGAATTCCTGTATCTGGCTTTCATCGCGCGGGCAGATCATGAGCACGTCCGGCGTGTCCACCACCACGAAGCCTTCAAGTCCGCGGATGGCCACCAGTTTATGCTTGTCCTGCAAGTATGTAAGCGTATTGGCATCTTCCTTAAAGAGATGTTTGCCGAGGGTGTTGGTGGCGTTGCCCCTTTCATCCTTGGGCAGATTGTCGTAGAGAGACTCCCAGTTACCCATGTCAGCCCATTTGAAGTGGGACGGGATGACGAATGCCTTGGATGTTTTCTCCATTACGGCGTAGTCGAGGGACACCCGTGGGCAGTCTCCGTAGAATTTGTCCAGGTTCGAGGTCCCGGCCCAGAGTTCTGATATTTGAGGGGCGAATTCTTTGATTTCGGAGACTATCAGCGAGGTTTTCCATACGAAAATACCTGAGTTCCACAGAAATTCTCCGCTTTTGATGAACACTTCGGCTATCTCCTTGCTTGGTTTTTCGGTAAAGGTTTTCACCGGTGTCGGCACGCCTTCTTCTATGGCTTTTCTTCCGCCGGCCACCTGTATGTATCCGAAGTTTTCGTCCGGCCGCGTAGGCATTATGCCGAGCGTTATGAGTTCGTCGTGTTCGCGGGCATAGTCGAGAGCCCCCGTAATGGTGCTTTCGAAATCAGTTCCGTCCTTTATCAGGTGGTCCGCAGGGCAGGCCACCATCACGGCATTGGGGTCGCGTTCCAGAACAACATTGGCCGCAAAATAGATACAGGGTGCCGTGTTACGGTTATACACCTCCAGAAGGATGTTCTCCTCCGAAAGTTCGGGAATCTGTTCTTTTACTATATCGTGATATTCCCTCAGCGTACTCACGATAATATTTTCAGGAGTTATCAGTCGTGCCATCCTTTCGTATGTCTGCCGGAGCATGGATTTTTCCTCCCCGAGGGGATTGAGAAACTGTTTCGGCAGCGATTTGCGGCTGATGGGCCAAAACCTTGTTCCAAGTCCACCGGCCATGATGACACAGTAGTAGTGGTTATTTTTACACATATGTCGGTATATATGCCTGCGGGTAGTATTCGATGTCCACGCTGTCCTCATAGAAGACTATGCATATCACGTCGAAGACCACTTCCAGGTCTTGTGGTAAATCTTTTCTTGTCTTCGAATTCAGAAAGACCTTGGCTGCTGCGACAAGATTCTTCTGCTTCGTAAGGTTAACATTAAGGGAGGGGTCCGCCGCCAGCGGTGCCGTTCTGCTTTTCACCTCCACTATGTGCAGCGTTCCTTCCGTAATGCTTATAATGTCAATTTCCTTGTGGGCGGCTCTCCAGTTCCTCTGAATCACCCTGTGCCCATGCTCTTCCAGGTATAGGCAGGCCAATTCCTCTCCGCGCCTTCCCACGTTCCGCCTTATATCTATCATAAATTATTCCAATGTCACTATCGTCACTCCGCTTCCTCCATGTCTTATGTCTTCGTCGCTTACGGTATTCACTCCCGGAACGGTGCGGAGATATTTCTGCAGCTCTTCATGCAGGACACCGGTCCCCTTGCCGTGTATTATGCGTACGGAGCTTATGTTCAGCATCATGGCATCGTCGATGTAATGTGTCACTATGTCCAGAGCGTTCTGAAGTCTCTCTCCTCTTATGTCCAATTCCGGTGAGAAGTTCAATTTGCGTGCCTTGATGGCCGGATCCACTTTTTCATAGACCGGCGTGTCCGTACGCTTTGACGCCTGCCGGAATTCGTTCGCCGATATCCTTTCCACCTTGTCGGGGGTCATCTTGCTGGCTATGCTTCCTATCACCACCCTCACTTCTTTCGACGACACCATCACCACTTCGCCCACCATGCCGTTAGATTTCACCCTGACTTTCTCTCCCAGCTTGAGCGGCGCATTACGGAATTCGTCTTCGCGTGTCTTCTCTTCCGTCCTGGCCGTCTTGCGTCGTTTGGCAAGCTGTTCCATTTTTCGGGAGATATATTCGTCGTGAGTCTGCTGCTGGCGCGTCTTGTTGTTTTCTATCGCCTGCAGGAAGCCCTGAAGCTCTCCGCGCGCCTCCTTTGTCCTCTCCTTTTCGGCTTTGCTTTCCTTAATGTCGCGTATGGTCTTTTCGATCTGCCTGTTGGCGCCTTTGACTATGTCTTCGGCCTCCTTTTTGGCGGTGTCAAGTATCTCTTTGCGCTGGCTCTGGATGGTTTCGAGTTCCTTCTGATATTTATCGGTCAGCGCGTCGAGAGTCCTGTCTGCGTTCTTGACTTTCCTGATTTTCTCATCCAATACCCTTCTGCCCTTGACTATTCTCCGCAGGGTCTTCTCCATATCCACGAAATCCTCTCCCGCGCGGGTCTCTGCATCTTTCACTATCTGTTCGGGCAAGCCCATTTTTCGGGCCAATTCAAACGCAAATGAATTCCCCGGAAGGCCTATTTCCAACTGGAAGAGAGGTTCTATCTTCGACGTGTCATAGAGCATGGCCCCGTTTATCACGTGAGTGCTGTTCTGTGAGGCGTAAAGTTTAAGCGCCGTGTAGTGGGTGGTGATGACTCCATAGCATCCTCTTCTGTCAAATTCTGCGAGCAGGGCTTCCGCTATGGCTCCGCCTGCCGCCGGCTCCGTTCCCGAGCCGAATTCGTCTATGAGAATGAGGGTCCGTTCGTTGCTGCAGGAGAGCATCTCCTTCATGTCCAGAAGGAAAGAGCTGTAGGTACTGAGGTCGTTCTCCAAGGATTGGTCATCTCCTATGCACACTTCGATGCGGTCGAAGATGGGTAGTTCGGAACTTTCCGAGGTAGGTATGAGCATACCCCATTGGAACATATATTGAAGAAGTCCGGTGGTTTTCAGGCAGACGGATTTGCCTCCTGCGTTAGGCCCGGAAATCATCAGGATTCTTTTTTCTGCGGTAAGGCTGACGGTTAGAGGACAGATATGCCGGTTTTCTTTCTTCAGAGACCGTTCGAGAAGCGGATGACGTGCCTTTCGAAGCGACAGCGACCCGTCGGAGGAGATTACAGGCATGCCTGCCACGAAATCAAGAGCCGTGTGCGCCTTGGCCAGCAGAAAATCCATCTCCCCGACTTCGGTCGCTATGGTGAGAAGATCCTTGATGTACGGACGCAGGAACTCGGTGAAAGCGAAGAGAATGCGTGAGATTTCATTGGCCTCGTCGAAATGCAGCTGTATGATGTCGTTCTCCAGTTCCACTATCTCCGCGGGCTCTATGAATGTGGTTTTGCCCGTCGAAGAGCAGTCATAGACATATCCGGGGAGTTTTCTTTTGTTTGAGGAGCTTACGGGCACCAGGAATTTGCCGTCGCGGATGATGATATTGGCATCGGTGTCGGTGATCCCCTCGTCCTGGGCTTTTCTGAGGATGGCTTGCGCCCGTTTTGAGACCTGCTCCTGCTTGTTTCTCAGCTCCGTACGTATGTGCAGAAGGTCCGGTGAGGCGGAATCCTTAATCTCGCCGTATTTGTCCAGGATGCCTTCTATCCTTCGTCTGATTTCCGGATATGTGCCTATTCTGCCCGCTCTTCTTTTTAAAAGGGGATAGACTCCGTCTTTTATGGAGGCGAAGAAGGTGTTGATTTTTCTGGAGATTTCGAGAAGCGTGCTGAGTTTCCCGAGTGAAGCCGCGTCTATGCTGCTGCCCTCTTTTTCGAGCGGCTTAAGAAAAGGAAGGGCGTCTATGTAGCCTGTCGTGGGGAAATTATCCTCGAACATCACTATAAGACGCATCTCGTCGGTCAGTGCCAGACGCTCCTTTATTATGCTTTCATCGGTAGAAAATTCTTCGTTTGCGACTCTTTGAGCAGCATATTCTGTTTGGCAATGGTCAGATATGATCTCTCTGACCTTGTCAAACCCTATCTTCGCTTCCAGTCTTGCTCTTGTCATCGCTTATGAGAAGTTTGAGTGTGTTTACATTTTTAACGGGTTTGATGACGCCGTCGGTAACGAACGACACCCCGCCCGTCTGTTCGCTGACCACTATCACCGATACGTCATAGTGTTCGCTGACTCCTATCGCCGCCTTATGCCGCATGCCGAATCTGGCCGGGATATTGGTCCTGTCCGTAATGGGAAGGGTGCACCGTGCGGCCAGGATTCTGTCTTCACTTATTATCATCGCCCCGTCGTGAAGAGGGGAGTTTTTAAAAAAGATGTTCTCTATCAGGCGTTTGCTGATGTGTGCATCCACTCTGTCGCCTGTGGAGATGATGTCTTCCACGGAGGCTTGGTTAGGGATGACTATCAGCGCCCCCACTTTCTGCTCGCCCATCTCGAAGCATGCCTGCACCACTTCATCTATGGAGGCGGCGGAGAGGTTGTGCCTGTCCTTATAGAAGAATTTGCCTATGGTGGAATTACGTCTGTTGAAGGCCTTGCGGCCTATATTGAACAGAAAATGTCTGATTTCCGGCTGAAAAATCACTATCAGGGCTATGGTTCCGACATCTATTATCTTTCCGAGCAGCGCGGACATCATCTTCATGTTCAGCGCATCCACCAGAAAACGCAGCAGAAGCAGGGCTATGATGGCTATGAATATATTGGCCGCCCCCGACCCTTTTATCCATTGGAATACGACGTATATGACGGCGGCCACCATCAGTATGTCCAGGACATCGGCGAAGGTGAAGTGAACGAATCCTATGTCGATCAAGGGTAGAATCATGACGGCACAAATTTACTAAAAAAGCCGCTATTTTCCGAGAGCTTCTCCCACAATGTCGGAAACCGCTTCCCGTGTCCGGATGACGGAGCCCCTGTCAAAAGGATGCGCGGTGTTCGTAAGAAGTATGATGG
>CAVEIF010000049.1:0-10000 GCA_963615835.1 Coprococcus eutactus
AGCGTACACGGAAGCACTGCGATGTAGCAGGCGGTGTTCGCGGCGATGTCGCCCTCTATCGAGACGGAGTATGAGGCCCCGGAAGCGATGGAGGCTGTCGGAGTGCCGTCAGAAGCGAGGCTTATTTTGACCGTGCCGGCGAGGGCATCGGAGGAGTTGTTGCTTGTGAGGGTAATCTTCGTGCAGGCGAATGTCGGAGTCACCTTAATATATCCCACCGCGTTCTTGAAGGCGAGAGTTCCTTCGGTCGTCTCTTTCGCCACCATCAGGGCTGCCGTCGGGTCGAAAGAGCCCGCCGTGGCGGTCTGGGTGCTGCTGAGCGTTACGCCGCTGATGGCGCTTCTGTCAGAATTTATAGTAGCCGCGCTCTGGTAAGGATATAGCGCGACATAACTGTCGGAAGTCTTAGAGACTTCTCCTTCGAATGTGCCGGAGGTCGTCCCGACGCCGTCCTTTATGGAAAATTCTATGTTCTTGTTCGCGCCATCGAATACGCTGAGTTTGTCAGTTGCGGACCAGAAAATGGTGGTCTTGTTGTCAGAACCTGTATTGCCGATGGCAGCGCGGGTGATGTCCTGATTTGCGGACAAGGTAACCTTGACAGTGTTACCTTCTATCAGGTCAGAAGAAGATGGATTGAAGTTTTCCTTATTGCAGGCTGCGAGTCCCGCCAGGACCGCAAGTGCTGAGAGTGTGAGTGTCGTTGTCTTCATATCGCCGTCCTCCTACCAGTTAAAAGTTTCGTTGTCCATACTTTCTGTAGAAGTTACGGCGGTGCTTGCCTGAAGCACGGCGCTCTCCATCCCGACCTCGATTATCTCAATGACGGGGGGGGTGTAAGGTTTGTAAGTGTTTGATTTCATAAACGTTATAATGATTTAATACTACTACTTCTAAAATGGAAATGTCTCAACTCGCCAAAATGGGGCGCAAGATACGAAAAAAATGCCGAAAAACACTAATCACTCCTACCCCCGTGCGATGCGCATCTTCGCGTATTTGAGAAGCAGAATCTTACTGCCATATGCGTCGAACTCCACTTCGGCGCGTATCTCGGGAGCCACTCCCGAGAGGGAAAGTATCTTCCCTGCACCGAAGCGGTTATGCTCCACCCTCTGTCCCACGCGGAAGACGTTCATATCATCCGCCTTGAAATTCGGGTCCGCAGCCGGCAGCGCAGCGGAAGGCCTCTGCCCGACCCTTGATCTGTCATATTCGTTCTCCACTCTCGATGATGAAGCGCGATACTCTCTGCCGGAGCGCGACCCTGAAAAAGAGGCGTTACGGTTATACGCGGAAGAAACGGGCATCTCGCGACGCGCGGGCGAACTCTTCCCGTAGAACGAGCCGAAAGAAGAAGCGGCGGCAAAAACGGGATTTTCCAGATATTTAGGATCTATCTCCTTTACAAACATGGAGATATCATTAGTTTCAGTCTTTCCGTTACGCATTCTGGACTCGCAGTGCGTAATGACCACACTCTCCTTGGCCCTGGTAAGCGCCACATAGAAAAGCCTGCGTTCCTCCTCCACATCAGCCGCCGAGCCCATAGATGTAAGGGAGGGGAAAAGGTTATTCTCCATTCCGGAGATAATCACATACGGATATTCCAGTCCCTTGGCCGAATGCACCGTCATAAGAGACACCTTTTCCTTATCATCCCCCTGCTCCGTATCGACATTGGAAAGCAAAGACACGTTCTCCATATAATCTGACAAATGGATTTCCTGCGCCTGTTCGCCGTTTTCCTGCGCTTCCTCCTCACGGTCCTGAAGGTAAGTGCTTACGGAGTTGAAAAGCTCGTCAAGATTGGCCAGGGCATTCTTCCCCTCCTGAGACAGATCGCCCTTGACAGAAGCGTAATAATCAGTATCTTCCTTTATAAAGGTGGCCATCTGGACAGCATCGCACTCCCTCGCCTTCACAGACAGCGAATTCATCTTCCCGGCAAATTCCCGGAATCGCGTCACTGCGGCGCCCTTCAATCCGAAATCGCCCAGATCGTCCAGATATATGGCCCTGAAGAGAGAGCACCGGTGCGACTTGGCCGCCTTTTCCAAGTATTCGACAGAAGTGGCGCCAATCCCCCTGGCAGGTTTGTTTACAATGCGCTTGAAACT
The DNA here is from genome assembly GCA_963615835.1 of Coprococcus eutactus. GTDB lineage: Bacteria > Bacteroidota > Bacteroidia > Bacteroidales > UBA932 > Cryptobacteroides. The sequence continues at coordinate 2,121 of CAVEIF010000049.1, forward strand.
CTCGTCATCATTCAGATTAAGAGTCAGTTTGAAATAGGCCATCATATCCTTAATCTCGGCCCTCTCGAAAAAGGAGTTGCCCGAATAAATCATATAAGGAATATTGCGGCGGCGAAGGGCCTCCTCGATGGCACGCGACTGCGAATTGGTCCTGTAAAGCACGGCGAAATCGCTGTAATGCGCCGACTTCGTGTGCATGCGCGAAGTTATCTCCGACACTATCCTCGCCGCCTCGTCCGTCTCGCTGTAACAGCTGATGATTCTTATCTTCTCCCCCTCCTCCGACTCGGAATAGCACTGCTTCGGGATGCGATTGGCATTATGCTCTATGACGCTGTTCGCCGCGTTGACAATGACGCGCGTGGAGCGGTAATTTTTCTCAAGACGCACGATCCTGCACTCCGGAAAGTCATTCTTGAAATTTATGATGTTCTGCACCCTGGCGCCGCGGAACGCATAGATGGACTGCGAATCGTCCCCCACCACACATATGTTATGATGTAAGAAAGTAAGTTTACGGATGATGTTGTACTGTGCGAAATTGGTATCCTGATACTCGTCCACCATGATGTAGGAGAATCGCGATGCCAATGAATGCAACGCCTCCGGGCAATCACGAAGAAGGATGTTCATATTCACCAGGATATCATCGAAATCCATCACGCCGGCATCTTTCATCTTACTCTGATACATCTTGTACAGATCGCAGAGGCGGCCCTTTCTTGCGCGGAGATCAGCCTGCAGAAGGTCCTGGCGCGTGGCATACCTGTCCGCCGTCACCAGATTGTTCTTGGCTCCCGAAATTCTGGACAGCACTTCCTTGGGCTTATATACAGCCGCATCCAGGCCAAGTTCCTTGATGCAAGTCTTGATGGCGGACGTGGAATCCGAAGTGTCGTAGATGGTGAACTGCGAAGGATATCCCAGCTGCGAAGCCCACTCACGCAAGAATCTTACGAATATGGCGTGAAAAGTACCCATCACCACTCTGCGGGCTGCCTTTCCCCCCACCATAAGTTCTATCCTCTCCTTCATCTCGGTGGCAGCCTTCTTCGTGAAGGTCAACGCCAATATCCTTGACGGATCCACTCCCGACGCAAGCATATACGCCACCCTGCTTGTAAGCACCCTTGTCTTACCGGATCCCGCTCCCGCCACTATGAGGACAGGTCCCTCCATCGCCTCGACGGCCTCCTTTTGAGCCTCGTTCAGGCCTTCCAAAATCACACTCTTCCCATTATCCATACACTGTTCTTATAGTCCTTTCCGGACTTTTTCATATTTGTCATCAGTCAAGTACGTTCTATGCTGCGCGGCACCTCTTTCCCGCCCGATTGTCGCCGCCTATCAAGGGCTCTCAAATATATTCTGCGCCCATGAAAGTTCATCCCATAAAAGATTACGAAAGTACGCAAAAAATTATTATCTTCGCACCGCCTTGAGAACCGCACGGCCATTTCCACGATTCTCCGGCAGGGAATAAGTTGGTAGATGATTGCTTTGTAATTACTTATTTTACTATTTATAATTTTAAATAAAATGTCCAAAACCATCGTTTTGAAAAAGGGTCTCGACATTCCCGTTTCAGGAATGAGCGAGGAGCGTCTGAGCAAAACCGTGTTTGGCGAGACCGTGGCCGTACAACCCGGAGATTTCAAAGGGTTTCTGCCACGTCTTCTTGTAAAGGAGGGAGATAAGGTTCTCGCCGGTTCACCGGTTCTGTCGGACAAGAAAAATCCTGACATCATAATAGCTGCGCCTGTAAGCGGTACAGTCAAGGAGATAGTCAGGGGCGAGAAGAGAAAACTGCTCGCCGTTCTAATTCAAACCGACGCGAAGACGGAATCAGTAGATTTCGGAAAGAAAAAAGTTGAAGACCTTAACGCGGAGCAGATTACAAAAGCCCTGCTTGAAAGCGGTCTTTGGCCTTTCTTCATTCAGCGTCCCTATGGTGTCATCGCCGATCCTGCGGCAAATCCTAAAGCCATCTTCGTCTCGGCTATCCGTTCCGCAGTAAACGCAGCCTGTCCCGATTTCGCCTTCGAGAATGAAATCGCAGACATTCAGGTCGGCATCAACGCACTTTCAAAACTCAGCGACGGCGGCGTCCACATCTCCTTTGAAGAAAAGAGTTACAGGACCTCCCCTCTGAACAAGCTCACAGGCTGCAAGACGCACCTTTTCTCAGGCAAATACCCTATGGGTAACGTAGGCGTGCAGATCTCTCACATCAGCCCCATCAAAAAGGGCGAGACGGTATGGACCATCTCCCTTCAGGGTCTTGCAGCCATAGGCAAACTCTTTAACAAAGGGATCTATGACGTAAGCCGCAGAGTGGCAGTGAGCGGGCCTATGGCCATAGAACCTTGCTACATCCTCACCGTTCCGGGCATGTCCATGAACTGCATCAAACCATTCTACAGCACTAATGAAGTCAGAGTGGTAAGCGGAGACATCATGAGCGGAAAGAACGTCGGGGAAAACGGTTATCTCGGATTCTTTGACAACACCATCACCCTCATCAAGGAAGGCACGGAACAGGAGCTTCTCGGCTGGGCAAGACCGTTGCGTCTTAATCAGTTCAGCGCAGACCATTCATACTTCAACTGGTGTCTGGGGTGGCTCAATCCTAAAAAGAAATACGACATGGACACGAACCTTCACGGAGGCCCGCGTGCATTCGTCATGCCTGACACCTACTATGCCAAGCATCTTCCTATGGACATCTACCCGCTCTATCTCATAAAGGCATGCCTTGCCGGAGATATAGAAAAAATGGAAGAATACGGCATCTACGAAGTGCTCCCTGAAGATCTCGCGGTATGCGAATTCACGGACCCTTCAAAGAATAACATTCAGGATATAATCGCAAAAGGTATCGACCTGATGCTTAAAGAAATGGCTTAAGCGTATGAATAAGATTTTTGAAAAAGGCGGCAAACTTTATTGGCTGCACTCTACAGTCGACGCTTTCGAGACATTCCTTCACGTTCCCGGCACGGTAGCCCGCAAAGGAGCTCACGTACGCGACGCAGTGGATATCAAGCGTATTATGATCATAGCTGTCATAGCTGCAGTTCCGGCTGCCATCTTCGGCATGTGGAACGTCGGTTATCAGCATTCACTTGCCACAGGAGTATCGCTCAACGTACTTCAGGCATTCTGGTTCGGATTCCTCAAGGTCCTTCCACTCTACCTGGTTTCCTACATCGTGGGACTTGCCATAGAATTCGCTTCAGCCCAGATAAGAGGCGAGGAAGTGAACGAAGGTTACCTCGTCACCGGATTTTTCATCCCTCTCATCGTTCCTGTGGACGTCCCTCTCTGGATGCTCGCTGTAGCAGTGGCTTTCGCGGTCATCTTCGGTAAGGAAGTCTTCGGAGGAACAGGCATGAACATCGTAAACCCGGCCATCCTCACCCGTGCATTCCTCTTCTTCTCGTATCCGAGCAACATGTCCGGAGAGAACTGCTGGATTGCGGCAGGAAAGGATGTGGTGGACGGCTTCAGCGGCGCCACCCCTCTCGCCCTCGCAGCGGACGGAATGGACGCCCTGTCAAATGCCCATCTTCAGTACAGCACCAGTTTCTGGACCATGTTCTGGGGCGGCATCCCAGGATCAGTGGGTGAGACTTCCGTCATCGCCATACTTCTGGGTGCCTTCATCCTCATCTGGACAGGCGTCGCAAGCTGGAAGGTAATGTGCAGCAGCGTACTTGGCGCTCTGTTTGTCGCAGGACTTGCCAATCTCACCGGCGCATCGGACATCCCTTGCTACTACCATCTGGTAATGGGCGGATTTGCATTCGGTGCGGTATTCATGGCCACGGACCCTGTAACATCTGCACAGACTGACGCCGGCAAATGGATCTACGGATTCCTGATCGGTGCCATGTGTGTGGTCATAAGGCTCTTTAACCCGGGTTATGCCGAAGGTATGATGCTCGCCATCTTCCTCGGTAACATCTTCGCTCCGCTCATCGACCATATCGTGATAAGCATTCACCTTAAGAGCAAGGCTAAAAAAGTTTATGCAGAATAAAAGGAGGCTATCGTATGAATACTAACAGTAACATATATACTATCGTCTATACCACAGTAATCTGTGTGCTTGTAGCAGCCATATTGGCCTTCGTGTCCCAGACCCTCAAGCCTCTTCAGGAGGACAACGAGAAGGCGGAGACCATCAGCCAGATACTTTGCGCCGCACAGTTCGGCGACAAGGCTGAGCTCAGCAAGAAAGGTAACCAGGCCGTCATCAAGATATTCAAGGACGAACTCGACTATGCTTGTCTGGTCAACGCTAAAGGTGAAAAGACCGGCACTCTCGACAAAGCCAACGCCCAGGTTTACGGAACATCAGATCTCAAGGCTCAGGGGTACTTCTTCAAGGACGGCACATACGAGATTCCGGTTTACGTCTTCAAGAACGGAGTCCACGTGTTCCCTATCTACGGAGCGGGACTTTGGGGTCCTGTATGGGGATACATCGCCACGGATTCCACACTGACGAACGTCGTAGGCGCATATTTCGACCATGCTTCAGAGACCCCTGGTCTTGGAGGAAAAATCAAGGACGACCCTTCATTCCGTGCTTCATTCGCAGGCAAGACTCTTGACATGAACGGAAAGCATATCTTCGAAATCGTCAAGGGCGGCGCACCTGAAGGCCAGAACAACGCCATCGACGCCATATCCGGCGCCACCATTACGAGCAAAGGTCTGAACGGAGCCATAAATGATTGGCTTGAAGCATATAAGAATTATATCAAAACAGCAGAGGAGGAATAAAAATGAGCAATTTGAAAGAAACTATCCTTAACCCGATATTCAAGGGCAATCCTGTAACTGTCCTCATTCTCGGTATCTGCTCTTCACTTGCCGTTACGGTCGAACTCAAGGGAGCCCTGATCATGGGTCTTTCCGTGACGATAGTAACCGCCATAAGCAGTTTCGTATGCTCCATCATAAGAAAGACCATTCCTAACCGTGCGCGTATCATCGTGCAGCTGGTAGTGGTGTCCCTTATGGTAATCGTTGTGGACCAATTCCTTAAAGCATACGCCTTCTCCGTATCGAAGCAGCTCTCCGTCTATATCGGACTTATCATCACGAACTGTATCGTGATGGGACGTATCGAGGCTTATGCCCTGGGCAACAAACCTTTCCCATCGCTTCTCGACGGCGCGGCCAACGGACTCGGCTATGCCATGATTCTTATCGTGGTGGCCTTCATCCGTGAACTCCTCGGCAGCGGAACCCTCTTCGGAATTCCGGTGCTCAAGGCCATAGGCTACACCAACAACGGTCTTATAATTCTTCCTCCTATGGCGCTCATCCTTCTGGGATGTGTGGTATGGGTTCACAGAAGCATAGACAAATCACTCCAGGAAAAATAATTAAACACTGACTTGGAATTATGGATCTTTTAAGTTTATTCGTAAAGTCAATCTTCGTTGACAATATGATATTTGCATACTTCCTCGGTATGTGTTCATACCTGGCAGTATCCAAAAATGTAAAGACAGCGAACGGACTGGGAATTGCCGTGGTATTCGTGCTTCTGGTAACCCTTCCGCTCAACTATCTGCTCGATGAATTCGTGCTCAAACCGGGCGCTCTTTCCTGGCTGAACCCCAAGTTCGCCGAAATCGATCTCAGCTTCCTGAGTTTCATCATATTCATCGCGGTCATCGCCGCATTCACCCAGATAGTTGAAATGGTAGTGGAGAAATTCCTTCCTTCGCTCTACTCTTCTCTCGGCATCTACCTTCCGCTTATCGCTGTGAACTGCGCCATCCTCGGCGGTGCGCTCTTCATGCAGCAGAGAGAATTTGCCAATGTAGGCGAATCCACGGTCTATGCGCTCGGCAGCGGACTCGGATGGTATCTGGCTATCGTAACTTTTGCGGCCATTCGTGAAAAATTGGCATACAGCAATGTACCGGCAGGGCTGAAAGGCACCGGAATAGCTTTTATCACGGTAGGTCTCATGGGTATAGGTTTTATGGCTTTCATGGGTATTTCACTTTAATCAGCAGACGAAGTTATGAGCAATACATTAATTTCAGCAGTGGTGCTTATGGTTATCGTCACTATCGTTTTAGTGGGCGTACTTCTGATCATCAAGACAGCCATAACACCTAAAGGCACTATTAAAATAGACATCAACAACGGTAAGAAAACTCTGGACGTAACCCCCGGAGGGTCCCTCATGAGCACTCTTGCCGAGAAACAGATCTTCCTTCCTTCTGCCTGCGGCGGAAAGGCCAATTGCGGACAGTGCAAGGTGCAGGTATTCGAAGGCGGCGGAGAAATTCTTCCTACAGAAACAGGCTTTTTCAACCGCAAACAGATAAAGGACGGCTGGAGACTCGGCTGTCAGGTCAAAGTTAAGGACAACCTCAAGATTCAAGTTGCAGAAAGCGCTCTGAGCGTAAAGAAACTTGAGTGCGAGGTGATCTCCAACAAGAACGTGGCCACCTTCATCAAAGAATTCACCGTCAAACTTCCGGAAGGAGAGAATCTTGAATTCAAATCCGGCGAATATATACAGATAGACATTCCGGCCTACCATCTATACTTTAAAGACATAGATGTGGATCCTGAATATCGCAAGGACTGGGAGAAATACGGATTCTTCAATCTTGAGAGCGTAAACACCACTCCTACCATCCGTGCATACTCCATGGCCTCTTATCCGGGAGAGAAAGGTATCATCAAGCTGAATGTCCGTATCGCCACACCTCCGTTCGACAGGAGTGTTCCGCGTGAGCAGGGATTCAAGCTTCTCCCTGTCAATCCGGGTATAGCTTCATCTTATGTATTCACCCGCAAACCGGGAGATAAAGTCACCATCAGCGGTCCTTACGGAGAATTCCTTCTCCCTGAGAATGACCCGGATGATATCGAATACATATTCGTAGGTGGCGGTGCAGGTATGGCACCTCTCCGCTCTCACATAATGCAGCTGTTCAAAACGCTCAAGACAGGTCGCAAGGTCAACTTCTTCTATGGAGCACGCGCCCTTGTGGAGGCATTCTACCTTGAGGATTTTGCAGAACTTGAAAAGGAATTCCCTAACTTCAAGTTCCACCTCGCCCTTGACCGTCCGGATCCGGCAGCAGATGCGGCAGGAGTTGCATACACAGCGGGCTTCGTTCACAATGTGATGAACGAGACCTACCTCAAGAACCACGAGGCTCCGGAAGACATCAAATATTTCATGTGCGGTCCTCCTATGATGGTCGGCTGTGTAAACCAGCTGCTTGACTCTCTCGGAGTACCACCTGAAAACATCCTCTACGATAACTTCGGAGGTTAATTGAAATTTTAGAACTTAAACTTCATCACTATGAAAGCTTCAAAGATTCAATTCTTTGCAGCGCTCCTGTCAGTAATCCCACTGGCGGGAGCCTGTATTTTAAGCGGCGGACCTGAAGAAACACCCCCAGAAGAGGCAGAAAAGCCTTCAGAAGAAGAAACACCTCAGATTAAGACATATAAGCGTATCGTGCAGTTCACGTCCGGGGAATGGCCTGTTTCAAGTCTGGATATCTTTCTATACGAGGATTTTCTTATTGAACATAGAAGGTTCGAAAAGAAAGATTCCGTGCACCTCACTCTAGAAGAGAACAAAACGTATAAGATGGTAGCCATAGCGAACGCCATGGGGAAATTCAACGAGGAAGCGCTCAGGCACTATGACTCTTGGGAAAGTTTTGAAACCTGTCTGTCAGACGAAAACACAGACTTTCCCATAATGGCCATTTCAGAAACACTTGTCGCGAATATGGACAGGACAGTATTACAGCTGACACCGCTGCTGTGCACCATACAGATAAGAAGCGTAAGCCATCTCCTGCCGGATGACACGCTTA
>CAVEIF010000050.1:0-11232 GCA_963615835.1 Coprococcus eutactus
GAATCCCCTCCACCGTAGCCGTCTTGGCGCCTTTCCACAGACGCGCTCCCTTGATGTCCACACCGATAAAACACTTGTCCGGATATCTTCTGGCCAGATCTATAGTATATTCACCCTTCCCGCAGCCAAGTTCGAGAATTATCTCGGCATTCTCGCGACCGAACATCTTCTGTGCCCAATGACCCTTTATCGGGTGGTCGGTCAGATTAAAAAAGCCCTCCGAAAGCACCTGCTCGCTTGATGGCTGCAGAAGACAAGAGAAAGTCTCGTTCTCCGCGAATCGTCTGAGTTTATCGTGTCCCATATCGTCTCCAAGTTATTCCAAGTCCGTTAATTTTATCCGTCGAGCCACTCTGTATGTAAACACTCATCTTCCACTGTCCACCATAAGGGAATGACATAGCCTCCCTATATTCCTGTTTTCGGGAAGAAACACTCATCCATACATCTTCCACGTACACGTCGCAGCGCGGAGAGGTCCATCTTATCTGCAAAGGAAAACTCTCCGGAATGCTAACGTTTTTGTTTTTTGGATTAGTATAAAGGTAGATATCGTAAAACGACAATGAATCCACATCGCTAAGTGTGAATTCATACGCCATGCGACGGCCTCTTATGAAATCCGACCCGGCATCCGGTCTCCCGCAAGAGCATACGAACGCTAAAGCGACCATGCAGAACAGCAGACTACTTATTTTCCTGAGATTTATTCCCACGCGACCTGTTTTTCTTACGTTTTCTTTTAGGCGAATCGAATCTGGATATGCTCCCTTCGCCAACCGCCGTAACAAACTCCGGAGAATCAGGTTCCACATCCGGGATTAAGGACTGAGGACGCACTCCGCGGCGGTTCATCTCCTGAATCTCACGAACCTCATCCACAGGAACAGGATAAAGATTAGCGTCCGATGACTTGTCATAAGAAAAATACATCATCTGAGAGAGTATGTCGGTCTTTCTCAGATATGCCAATCCATCTTCAAACTCCAGAGGCCCCGTCACCTTAGGTATCCTGCTTTGTGCCTCAAGATATACCGGAACCTCATAATTTATACAACATTTTAGTTTTCCACACTGTCCGGCAAGCTTTTGAGGATTAAGCGACAGGTCCTGACAGCGTGCTGCCGATGTACTTATGCTCTTGAAATTCGTAACGTAATTGGCGCAACAAAGAGGTCTGCCGCAGACGCCTATGCCGCCTATCAGCCCGGCCTCCTGACGGGCGCCTATCTGCTTCATCTCTATCTTGATACGGAATTCTTCGGCGAAGACCTTGATGAGCTGCCTGAAATCCACACGTCCGTCCGCTATATAATAGAAAATAGCCTTGGTGCCATCTCCCTGAAACTCCACATCGCCTATCTTCATATCAAGCCCCATGGTAGCTGCTATGCGTCTGGCTTCTATCATGGTCTGCTGTTCGCGTGCAGTAGCCGCCATCCATTTGTCCACGTCGGCCTGACGGGCTTTACGGTAAATCTTCTTGAATTCATAAGTCTTAGGATCTATCCTGCGACGCTCCAACTGCCCCGCAATCAGCGGCCCTTCCAGAGACACCATGCCCAAATCATATCCCGAAGCGGCCTCCACCACCACTTTATCCCCCTGACGTATGCTCTGGCCGGAATCGTTACGATAAAATCCCTTACGGGTATTCTTGAATCTTACCTCAAAAATATCCTTGCATTCTATGGACGGAATACCTTTCAGATAATTATGCACTGCCAGCTTACAGCAGCCTTCCCTATATGTAACTTCCTTAGTGCCATCCTCATAGTCCACTATCTCGCAACCTCGGAAGCAGTCGTATTTTTTAGATTCGTTCATATGTTCATATATAGTGAATTCACCAATTCGGTGAACAGAATTTTCATGTTGACATTCCTTGATACCAGCACCTGTGCCTTACTGAAAGCATCCAACGCCATTCGAGGAAAAGTCTTTTTGCTTCGCGACGCCCAATCCGAAAGTTCTGCTTCTGAATAAGCGCTTTCCGAAACAAGGGAAGACATACCCTGCTGATATAAGAATATGTTCCTGAGCACGCCGGAGGCAAAGGTACAAAAAGTTTTCGCTTTTTCCTTTGAGGGAAGGGCAGCAAGACTGTCCCCTATCTCCAGACAGGCATAAAGGTCGTGCATAAGCAAGCCCTGCATAAGCTGTCTGAAGAGTTGAATCTGCTCGGCACTCCCTTCGGCAGGCCTCTTTCCGGACACCTTGGAAAGCCTGATATGCTGACACCTGGAAGATATCGTGGACAACACCTGCCCCCCGGAATGCGTGATAAATACAAACTGGGTCTGAAGAGGCGGTTCTTCTATAAGCTTAAGGAGACGATTCGCGGCGTCCTTATTCATTTTCTCCGGAAGATAAATGATAACGCTACGATAACCCTTTTCAAGCGCACTGAGAGAAAGCTTGTCTATCAATGACTTGGCTTCATCCACCTTTATCAGGGCGTTCTTTCCTTCTATCTCAAGCGCCTCTCCCAACCCGGCCTCGGTAAAAGACGGATCAGAAAGCACGAGAGAACGCCATTTGTCCAGATAATCATCGCTCTTTCCCGTATTGACAGGAAAGATGAAATACATGTCCGGATGAATAAGCTTGGATATCTTATTACACGACGGACATTGGCCACAGGAATCTCCGTCCGTACGGTTCTTACAGTAAAGGTATTGAAGAAATGCCAATGACAGTCCCATAGCACCGCCGCCATCATCTTCATGGAACATGATGGCATGAGGCACCCGCGAGGAATCGACCATCCCCCTAAGAGCACATACAATCTTATCGTTACCTTTTATCTGCGAAAAAGTCATTTTCTTCTGGCCTTATTATATCGGGCGAGTCTTATCAGATAATCCTTCGACGCACAAGGGGCGAAACAGTCCAGTTCATCTATGGAATCATCAACATACTTCTCCAAAATCGCCTCCGCCTTCTCCACTCCGCCACGGTCGAACACAAATGTACGAATTTGCCCGCAATACTGAGGATGAGAATGAATAGAAAAAATCATATTTCTGATTTCATCCTCTCTTTCCGACCCTTCCATGGCACAAAGAAGAGGAAGAGTGATCTTCTGCTCCCTGAGGTCTATACCCACAGGCTTGCCTAAAGAAGCATCACCCACATAATCAAGAATATCATCCCTTATCTGAAATGCAATTCCCAGTGCCACGGCATATTTTTTAATATGCTCCGACTGACACTTGTCGGCATGCGAAGCGAGAGCTGCGGATTCGCAAGCCGTTTCGAAAAGAGACGCAGTCTTACAATAAATTATCCGCAGATAATCCTTTATCTCAGTCTTTTCTCCCGAAGCTTTCTGAAGCTGGAGCATCTCTCCCTCCGCAAGATTGGTCATGGACTTTGAGAAGATACGCGAAAGAGGCTTCATATCAGGAGAATTCATCACCAGGTCCATAGCTTTGGCAAGCCAAAAATCTCCCACCAGCACTGCGGCCTGAGGCCCTATTTGAGAACAAAGCGTAGGCTTGCCCCTTCTTGTAGTACTTTCATCCGCCACATCGTCATGAAGGAGAGTCGCGTTATGCAGCAGCTCCGTAGCCGCCGCCACTTTGATGGCCTCATCGGGAATAAGCTCCCCTGACACCATGCGGGCTGTCAATAACGACAGGATGGGCCGGAGCATCTTGCCGCCATGAGAAAGTATGTCGTCGTTAACCGCCTGAAGCAGGCTGATATCTGAATGCAGGGACTCCCTTATGCAGGAATCAAGTTTCTTCCAGTCCTCCCCGAGGAAATCAATTATCTCTTCTCTAAGCATCATGAATTACGAAAACAAGCCGCGCGGACCTCGTGCGGCTTGTAGAAATAAAAACGTTCAACCTCTCGTTATCCACTCTAAAAATACAGAGTAAGCGAAGCGGCTATGCCTGAACATTTCTGTGATTTGAGGGCCTTGCCCATAGCCTTGGCAGAGATATTGGTAGTCTTGCTTCCGTCTCCGTTATCCTTATACATAGCTCCCAGATCCCAGAAATACTTGACTGACAGTGAAGCAAATTTAAGAACCTTGACTCCGGCACCTACTCCTATACCATAGTTCAAACGATTACGGTCAACCCACTTGTCGGAATCGCTGTTCGATGTGTCAAGTTTTCCCCCCATGGCCGACACGGCGACACTTGCCAATTCCTTGGAAGCGGAATCCTTGAACTTGGTAACGGTCTCTGTCGTAATGGCATAACCCAGATAAGGCTCCGCGAATAAAAACGCAGAAGCCAGCCCGAAATTAAGGACGGTAAATCCTACACGTACAGGCACCTCCAGATAGCCGGTCTTAGTGTCTATCGTGACGTCTTCTCTGTTTTCCCTAACGATTTGTATATTCGCTTTAAGACTCTGACCCTTGACATTATAGAGGATACCTGGCTGAACACTCAATCCCAAAGGAAGATTAAGGTTATATACAAGTCCGGCATGGTATTGACTTACCGTCTGGCTCTTGGCTATATCATTATATGCGGAATTGATATCCGTGGATGCGGACGTAACGCCGACCACAATCCCCAGCTGTGCATTGGCACTGAAAGCGAAAAGCAATACAGCCGCCGCCGAAAGAATAAATTTTTTCATAACAGACTATTTATTTTTGAAACAATGTCGTCTTTGGAGACTACTCCCACGGTTCGGTCAACGACCTCCCCATTCTTGAAATAGATAAGCGTAGGAATGCTCATGACTCTGTATTTAAAGGCGGTTTCACGAGCTTCATCCACATTACATTTACATACGACAGCCTTTCCGTCCATTTGCTCTGCCACCTGCTCCACCGTAGGGGCAAGCATACGGCAAGGCCCGCACCAAGTAGCCCAGAAATCCATCACCACTACAGGTGAAGAAGACAGGACTTCCTGCAAATTCTGATCAGTTACCGTAATTTCCATAATTATATATGTTTATCTACTTTCCAAGTAAAGGCTCTGAGTCCCAGGTCCGGATATGCCAAATCTTTCTGATGCAAAGCTTCAAGCAATTCATCCGCCTTGGAATCATCCACCATGGCAAGCACCGCCTGATTGGTCTCCGGCCATGCATGATTACCATAATGCGGTGTACCGTCCACTGCTCCTCTCCCCCAGACTTCACCCCAGCGGGTAAAGCCTCTCTGTCCCAATTCATCCAGGATCTCAACGATCTCATCATTGAACGCCTGATTGTAACTTACAAATATAGCAATCATTTCTTAATTCTCTTTTCCTGCCTTGTGGCAAATATACAATAAACTGTCGGAATAAGCACGAGTGTTACGACCGTCGATACCGTAAGACCCCAGCATACGACCATACCGAGACTTACCCACATCTCCGAACCTTCTCCTATGCCAAGGGCCATAGGAACCATACCCAGCACCGTGGTAAGAGTGGTCATAAGGATAGGGCGCAGACGGCTTCGTGCGGCCGTTACAGAAGCGTCCACCACGCTCATTCCCCTTTCACGGCACAATATGGTGTAGTCTATGAGCACGATACCGTTCTTCACCACTATACCCAGCAGAATTATTATGCCTATTATGGCCATCACGCCGAGCGCCGTCCCCGTGAGGGTAAGACCCCAGATGACACCGACAAGTGCAAAAGGCAGCGAGAACATTATCACGAAAGGAGACATGAAAGACTCGAACTGTGAAGCCATCACCATATATACAAGGATAACCATAAGAACGATAAGCACTATCATATCGCCGAACATATCCTGCTGGTCTTCATAGTCTCCGGCTATCTCCACACTCACATCCGTAGGGATGTCCGTCGCATCTATCGCATTTTGAGCATAAGCCACGGCATCGGAAAGCGCCTTCCCATGAGCGACTATACCGCTGAGCGAGATATATCTCTCCCTGTCCTTTCTCTCTATGGTAGGAGGAACACTCGTCTCCACTATGGTACCGAGTTCCTTCATACGTACGGTCTTGCCCGCTGCATTGGTTACGGTAATGTTCTCAAGGTCCTCTATGCTTGTCCTGAACTCCGGAGCATAACGGACACGTATGTCGTATTCCTCACCGTCCTCTCTGAAGTAAGAGGCTACCGTACCTGATACGGCTGCACTGAACGCCGCACCTGCCGTAGTGGATGTAAGCCCGTTAAGAGCAAGCTTGGTGCGATCGAAATCCATCTGATATTCAGGAGTATATTCATCACGTGAAAGTGTGGCCTGAGAGAAGCAGTCGCTTTCGAGGAGTTTTCCCTGAAGTTCGCGCGCTATCCTGTCCGTCTTTTCGAAATCGTAGCCGTAAACCTCCAGCTTGATGGATGATGCTCCTCCCATCATTCCGCCGCCCTCGGTTACGATACCCTTACGTATCTGAGGATAATTTTTAAGAATTCCACGTATCTGATCGCAAATCTCCGATGTTCCTCTCTCACGTTCGCTTACCGAACCTATGTTAAGGTTCATAGATATGATCTGCGTACCGTTACTCTGCATGCTGGCGAACGCATTGTCCGAATCCGCCTGTCCGAAGGTATAGTTAAGCACCTGAAGTTCAGGAACGGCCTCCGCTATGTCCTTATAGATGGACGCGGCGACCTGAGCCGTCACCTGCTGAGCCGTACCTACAGGAAGATTGATGGAAATGCTTATGCGTCCGTCATCACTGGTCGGGAAATATTCCGTCTTAACCTTTGGCCCGAGCAGACCAAGAGTAACGAAGAATACCGCCGCCGCACTTACCACTACAGCCGTTCTATGTGAAGTGGCCCACTTGATAATCCCTGCATATCCGTTGGAGATCCTTGTAAGGAAATTATCTATTGGAGTAAAGAACATACGGTGAAGTTTGCTCTTGCTCTTACCGCTCCGCAGTATCCTTGAGCACATCATAGGGACGAGCGTAAGAGCCGCCACGGTGGACACGATCATAATGATGCTCACTATCCAGCCCAACTGTCTGAACATGATACCCGTCATGCCGCTGACCATGGTAAGAGGCAGGAACACGCAGAGCATCGTAAGGGTGGACGCCACAACGGATATGGCCACCTCGGATGTCGCGAGCACCGCCGCCTCCTTAGGTTTCTCTCCCCTCTCCAAATGCGTGGAAATGTTCTCCAACACCACTATGGCATCATCCACGACCATACCTATAGCTATGGAAAGTGCCGACATCGATATGATATTCAGCGTATTCCCGGTCGCGTACAGATATACCAGCGAAGCCAGCAGGGCTATAGGGATGGAAAGCACGATTATGAAAGTCGCCCTCCATCGTCCCAGGAACAGGAACACTACGAGCATAACCACCAGGAACGTGATTATAATGGTGTCCCTAAGCGTATTGATGGTGTTTATGATGTTAGTGGAAGAGTCCACCACCGTGGTTATCTTAATGTCGGAAGGAAGAGACTTCTCTATCTTCACGAGCTGCTTCTTCACGTTCTTTATGACATCTACGGTATTGGCCCCGTTCTGCTTCTGTATTATGATACGGGCACTGCGTTCTCCGTTAGTGTAAGACTCCTGCTCCCTTTCCTTGGAGCCGTCATATACGGTGGCCACGTCACGAAGATACACCACTTTGCTGCCGGAAGACGCCACCACCACGTCGAGCATGTCCTTAGGATCGTCGAACTCCTTCTCCACACGCAGGGTATAAGTCTCCGTTCCTATGTCTATGTTACCCGAAGGCAGATTTTTATTCTCCGAAGCTATGATGGACGCGATGGAAGTGACGGTCAGACCATATGCCTGAAGCTTCTGCGGATCGCAATATATGTAGATCTCTCTGGTCGGAGCACCCGAAACCGACACCGTACCCACTCCGGATACACGGGCCAATGGGGTAGCCACCTTGTCATCCAATATCTTGTCCAGTCCTGCCAATGATTCGCTCGCCGTGGCTGAAAGGATGAGAATTGGCATGTCATCCGCACTGAACTTGAAGATTACAGGCACTGACGCGCCGTCAGGCAGAGCGGAATTGACCATGTCCAGTTTGTCGCGGACATCATTGGTAGCCACTTCGATATCTGTTCCGTATTCGAATTCAAGAGTAAGAATGGACACATTCTCCTTAGATGAAGATGTCAATTCCTTAAGATTGGCCACACCGTTAAGTGAGTTCTCCAGAACCTTCGTAAGGTTCGTCTCTATATCCTGCGCACTGGCTCCCTGATACGAGGACATGACCATTATCGTATTCGAATCGAAATCCGGGAACTGCGAAATGGACGTCTTTGACAGAGAATACAGTCCGAAGATGACGAAAGCCAAAAATATAAGGGCCGTCGTCACAGGTTTCTTAACCGCTGAACGATATATGCTCATTACTCTACGACTTGAACTTTAATTCCACTCTTAAGCGCGCTCTGTCCGCTCACCACGACCTTCTCTCCCTCTGACACGCCGTTCGTAATTACGTATTCGTCTCCGATATGACGGCCCAGCTCCACATTGCGGAGTTCCACGGTGCCGTCAGCCTTCAGAACATACACACTGCGCACACCCGACCCTTGCTGCTTCTGTACGGCAGAATCGGGCACGATGACAGAATTTGTCACGCCGAATACAAGACGGGCATTGGAATACATCCCCGGACGAAGTTCAAATCCCGCGTTGGGAATGTCCACTTCGGCCGTAACGGTATGAGTGGTAACGTCGATCGTAGGATAAATTCTGATGACGGATCCCGTGAAAGTCTTTCCCGGAAGAGCCTCCGTGGTGAATTCCACTTTCGCACCTTTCTTCAACAGGCTGTAATCCTTCTCAGATACGGCCACAAGCGCCTTCATAGGGTTGATCTGCTGAACGACGAACAGAGGCGAAGACATGGAATACATATCTCCCCGGTCATAGTTTCTGGCGGAAACCACACCGTCAAGCGGACTTTCAAGTATGGTGTTCGTCTTGAGGTTCTCGAAAGTGGTGCAGGCCACCTTATACTGAAGTTCCACAGACTCGAAATCGGACTGGCTCACGCCGCCTTTCTTATATAGAGCCTTACTTCTTTCATATTCTTTTGTAAGATTATTAAGCTGAAGTTCAGCCTGTTCAAGCTGAGCCTTGTCCATAAGGGCGAGAACCTGTCCCTTCTTCACGAAGTCTCCCACTTCGGCATTTATGGATATTATCCGGGAATTGCTCTGCGGCGCGATGTTGTTCACAGCCTTGGCCTGCAGCGTCACCGAGTATTTCTGATCTATCTCCACCGCTTCCTTTCTGGCTTCGGTAATCTTGACCGCAGGAATCTGCTCCGCGTGGGAGCTTGCCAAAGACGCTTCCTTCTTACCTGCGCAAGAGCACAGGGCGAGCGTCATAAAACCTAACAAAACTACTTTTGTATTCATCTTCTTCTTATTTTTCTTCCGTTTGACTGTCATCCGAGCCGAGAGTCTGTTCCAGACTTGTCTTGGCTGTCAGATAATTATAAATTGACTGGGCGCTGGTCATCTTGGCCTGCACCAGGGCGAGCTGTGCGTCGTTAAGGTCGGTCTGCGTGCTGCTTCCCACCTCGTAAGATGCCTGCGTGATATCGTAAGCCTTCTGCGCCGCTTCCACAGCCTTGTCCGCCGCATCGAAACTGTGCAGGGCCGATTCCATAGAATTGATGTTCTGCCTTATGGATATCCTTATCTGACGTTCGCTTTCCTGCCTTTGAAGATCAAGTTCATCTGCCTGAACCTGAGCCGCCTTGATGTTATTATGATATTTTCCGCCGGCGAAGATAGGCACGTTTATGCTCAATCCCACATAAGAATATGGGGTCCATTTATATTGCTTGAACTCGAAATCATTAGCCATCGCGCTATAGTTATATGCAAATGCCAGAGAAAGCGAAGGCAGCGTGGCATATTTCTGCATCTTGACCGTGGAGGCGAGCTGCTCGGCTTGTATGGCCAGCTGACGTAGAGAAGAGTTTCCTTCCAAGGAGAGATCATCTTCACTGTAAAGAGCCGACATGTCCGAAGCGTAATCATAAAGCTCCCCTGCGACATCTATATCCTCGTCAAGGTCCACTCCCATCACAGCTTTCAGCTGCCATAAGGCGAGAGCCACAGAATTGGCGGCATCATACACGTTAGGGACCGCATTGGCAAGAGTGGTCGACGAGCGGGCAAGGTCAAGGTCTGAAGCCTTCTGTGCGTCATATTTGAGTTTCGTGCGTTCATAATTGGCTTCTGCGTTATCATACACCTCTTTATATACCGCGTACGATTCTTTTGCGAGCAGGCACGAATAAAAAGCCTTTTTAACTTGGCTTACCATCTCAAGACGGCTGCTGCGGGCTTTTTCTACGGCCAATTCCACATCTTGCCCGCTGATATGGAGGCTTTCCCAGAGTTGAGCATTGACGATAGGCATAGAAGCACTGACTCCGGCGGAGAAAGTATTCCATCTACCTACTTCGAGTCCGCCTCCCGAATTCGTAGAAGAACCACCTGTCGTGCCATCTGACGAACCGGAGCCTTCTTCGCCGCCTCCGGTAATGGACGACATATCAAAATCCATATACATCACCTGCTTTTTAATGGTCCTTTGGAATGATGCGGAACCATCTATCTGTGGGAATAAAGAAGCGTAAGTGCCTCGCTTGGCGTAAGTGCTTCTTTCTATCTCCTTGTCAGCCACTTTTACCGACACATTCTCACTGAGCGCGATTTCAAGAGCCTGGTCCAATGTTATAAACGTCTGGGCAAGGAAAAACAAACAACTAACTAATACTGTCATATTCTATTATAAAGTCCGTGCGCGCATTGCGCAATATCTGTGCCACATATTCAGAACAAAATCCGGCACGGATGAAGTTTTCCGACGCAGTCGCTTCGCGACCCTATCCGGGAATCGCAGAAGGCAGTTTCTTTTCGGAGACCGTCTCGCTACGCTCGACCCCACCACTCATAAATTCGTGGTCCCCCCCCTCTTCCGATGCCGAGAATTTTATTCAGCCACGGCAGAGGTTTTTCTACGCAGTCGCTTCGCGACCCTATCCGGGCAAATGCTTCGAAAAACCTCTACCGTGTCTGAATCTGAATGGCGTGAAATACTGATGATATGTCTTGATCTTGTAGTGTTGTATCCCTTTGTCAGGCCTGAACAGCAATTTCAATAAATCGAAAACGTTGTGTTGCAGGTTCGGGATTTATTCGTATATTTGCAGTGTAAACAGCTAATACAAAACACGTTTACTTATCTTTTGTTTACACTTCGTATTGTTAAACTTGTCTTTCGAGGGGAAGTGCCGGTGAGAGAGTCTCACAAATG
>CAVEIF010000051.1:0-11062 GCA_963615835.1 Coprococcus eutactus
CTATTTTCGAAAATACTGTCATATCTTTACCAACTTATTTTTTACCGCTTACTAAGCCTCGAAAATTCAGCATAATAAAATTCGGTAACCATTTTAAAACAGCTTCTTATTTGCGGCTGCAAAGATAGTCAGTAATCGTTAAAAATGAAAGATTTACGAAGTCGTAAAAAACTTCAGCCCTCGCAAACGACTGTAAATCGCTGTAAGGGCTGAAAGTATATGGATAAATGCTAAATTACTTGCTGATGGTAGCTACAGGGCGAACTGAATTACCCTCGTAACGATATTGGCTGCCTGCAGCGTTGGTGCCGGAAGCTTCAGAGAAAGGATAGCTGCTTGCAAGGTCATAGTCGATATAAGGGTCTCCCTTGCGGATCTCGGCTGTCCAGTAATCTCCGTTCTTACCTGAGTATTTATAAGCAGGAAGGAAAATGGAATTGTTATTCTTCTTACTCTTAATTTCAATTCCGTTAACCTCTTTTCCGTTTACGGTCTTTGTCGTCCATTCACCGGTGGTATTTTCTTTATTAAGAAGTTCATCGAACTCGGCTTTAAGTGGAGTGCGGCAAGGAGCCTTGAGTGCTACGGTAGCAGCGTCATCTGCAGCTTCAAGAATTTGCTTTCCGTCGTTTTCGCAGTATTTTGTGTATTCACCTTTCTTGCCATATTTGTATGTGTCTTCGGTGTAGGAAGCCTTAACAGCGGTCTCGCCCCATGCGAAGTAGCTTCCTTCATCGGTAGAAGAACTTGCTCCTACATTACACTCAGCCCAAAGAAGTCCGCTTGGAAGTCCAAGATCAACAAAGCGGTATCCATTGATTGCATAGATGTCACCGCCGAGGTCTTCGATAACGGCTTCATCGTTCGTTTTGTCTTTTTTCGTGCATGAAATGGCGGCTATGCCAATGCAAATGGCGGTAGTAGTCAGATAAAAAAACTTTTTCATAAAATAATAATAACTAACTAATTCAATTCTATAAACCTGGCTTAATCACAGGACTTTCTTTTTCCGCTTGCTTGCAAGTCGCTGCGTAGGCCGGATTTGCGGCGTCAAAGATAGAAAAAACATTTTATATTTGCCGGTAAATTGCTACATTTGTAAAGTGTGTCCGCAGAGGCACGCTATTTTTTTTTGCTATGACTATTGAACAATTAAAAGACAACATCCGTGTCATCGAGGATTTCCCGAAGCCGGGGATCCATTTTCAGGACGTAACCACACTATTCATGAATCCGGAGTGCCTTAAGGAACTCAGCGATCGTCTCTACGAGATGTATAAAGATGAAGGCATAACCAAGGTGGTGGGAGTCGAATCTCGCGGGTTCATAATGGGCGGCATAATCGCGGAAAGACTCGGCGCCGGGTTCGTCCCAGCAAGGAAGAGGGGTAAGCTCCCGAGTGAAAAAGTGTCCGAGACATACGAGCTCGAATACGGAACGGACACCATCGAGATTCACACGGGTTGCATTGGCCCTGAGGATGTTGTTCTTATCCACGATGACCTTCTGGCTACCGGGGGGACAATGGCCGCGGTAAGCCGTCTTGTAGGCAGATTTTCTCCTGAGAGGATCATGCTTAATTCCATTATCGAACTGACCGGATGTCCTAAACTTAAGGTGTTCCCTTACGATCTTGATCTCAAGACCATAATCAAGATAGACGAGGCTTAGATCCGTTTTACTTTGGTTACGTTCCTGACCCTCGACAGGGCGGACATGACTTTATCCAGTTCCGAATTTGAAGGGACCAGGAGTTTTATCTGCATATCGTCTTCGCCCGTGCGGGAATTGGCATTAATGTTCAGCGAGCGGAGAGACACTCTGAACTTGCTTATGGCATCTGTAATCTGAGGCATGACTGAAGATTCAGGGGTGGCGCTGACCACTATGGAGACTAGGAATTCTCCGCTGCTCTGTGTTTCCTGCCATTTGACTTTCTGAATGCGGTAAGGATATTTTTCTATCAGTCTGGATGCGTTGGGACAGGAAATTCTATGGATTTTGATACCTTCTCCTCTGGTTACAAATCCGAACACGTCGTCTCCGAACACAGGGTTACAACACCCGGCCATCTTGTACTGAAGCCCCTTGACATCCTTGGCGTTGAGGACCAGAATGTCGTCTCCTGTGCTGGTGTAACCGCCCGGCCGCGAATTCTCAAGAGCTACGGCGGCTGCGACGCTTTCTTCCTGACGTTTGGCTTCGTTTTGGATATATTCCTTTATGTCGTTGACATCCAATTCGCCGGTTCCGATGGCTGCATACATCGGAATCTGTCCGGAATACTTGAGCTTTTTACAGAAATCCATAATCTGCTCATCCGTAAACTCCATCTTCCAGTTCTTGAGACGCCTTTCGAGAAGCTCTTTCCCCTGTAATGCCAATTTCCTCTCCTCGGCATCCAGTTCCTGGCGGATTTTGCTCTTGGCCTTGCTGGATACCACCCAGTTGAGCCAATCCGAAGACGGCTTCTGTGTCTTGGTGGTCAGGATCTCCACGACATCTCCGGTATGAAGCTTTTCGCGTATGGATACGGCCTTTCCTCCTATCCTGGCTCCGCTGCATCTGCATCCTACTCCGCTATGTATGTTGAATGCGAAATCGAGCACGGTGGCGCCTACAGGAAGGATACGCAGTTCTCCTGAAGGGGTGAATACGAATATGTCCTTCTGTGAGGCGAGAGGCATCTCATCAGGATCATTAACCATTTTGTGCTCAAGGGCGTAACGTACGGATGTGAGCCAAGTGTCGAGTGTCTGTTCCGCTTTTATCCCTTTGTATGACCAGTGTGAGGCCAATCCGCTTTCCGCGATTTCGTCCATGCGGCGCGTGCGTATCTGCACTTCGATATAGTTTCCTCTTGAGTTTTGGACAGTGATGTGGAGACTTTCGTATCCGTTAGCCTTAGGTTTGGTGAGCCAGTCACGCAGACGTTTTACGTCGGGGACATATTCTTCTGTCACATAGGAATATACTTTCCAGCACAGGTCGTGCTCCACTTCTTTGACGGGTTCGCAGTCTATGATGAAGCGCATGGCGAAGACATCGTAAACTTCTTCAAACGG
The DNA here is from genome assembly GCA_963615835.1 of Coprococcus eutactus. GTDB lineage: Bacteria > Bacteroidota > Bacteroidia > Bacteroidales > UBA932 > Cryptobacteroides. The sequence goes on from CAVEIF010000051.1 coordinate 3,066, forward strand.
CACTTTTTGAACCTGCATTTTTTTGTAGATGCTGTATGCCGTCTTGGTTCTGACCTTAACCTTATAGCGTATATTCGCCGTGTCGAGTTTTTCTTTGAGCGGTTCTATGAATTCTACTTTCAGTCTTTCTCTGTCGGCGGCAGTCGCCGCCAGTTTGTTCGTTATGGCGCGATATTGTTCCGGTTCGGCAAATTTGAAGAAGATGTCCTCAAGTTCGCTTTTGATGTTGTATAGGCCGAGCTGATGTGCAAGCGGGATGTAAAGCATCTGTGTTTCAAGTTGCTTCTGCTCCCGCTTTGCCTTGGGAAAGATGCTCAGATTACGCATTACCTCCAGACGATCCGCTATTTTGATTATGGTGACGCGCGGGTCTGTGCTGTAACCTACTATGAGTTTCTTATAATTTTCGGCTTCGAGACGTGTGTCCTTGGGCTTTATGGTGCTTATCTTATTGAGTCCTTCCACGAGTGTGCGGATTTCCTCCGTAAATTCGGAAAGCTCCAGTTCCGGATGTGCTCTGGAAGCTTCGTGAAGATAAACGGCGGCGATGCATTCTTCAGGAAGGCCTATCTCGTCGCGCACTATGGCCGCCACTCCGTCCGGGTGCGTTATGAAAGGAACTCCGTTGCTGCGGGTCTCATCCTTAAGGACTTCGGCCGCTATCGCTCTCGCTCTTGATACCAGATCATCCATAGTTTATTTTTTCTTTTTATCCAACTTTTTCTGAAAGGTTTGCGCGTTACGGCTGTGTTCCCTGTATGTCTTTGCGAAAAGGTGCTGCCCGGCAGTCGTGGTGGATGCGCAGAAATACAGATAGCCCGAAGCCGTATTGGCATTGAGAACGGCATCTAAGGCCGCTTTCGTGGGACAACATATAGGTCCCGGAGGCAAACCCTTGTGGGTGTAGGTGTTATACGGAGAATTCACTCGCAGGTGGCGCTCGCGTATGCGTGTAAGCTTGAAATCATAGCAGAACGCTATGGTCGGGCATGCCTGCAGGCGCATGCCTCGCTTGAGACGGTTGAGATATACTCCTGCCAGGTTTTCGTATTCGGGCACATAATTCGATTCGCATCTTACAATGGAGGCCAATATGCTGACTTCCAGCGGACTTAATTTATATGCGGCAGCCTTGGCAGTCCTTTCTTCTGTCCAGAATTTGTCGTGCTCACGCTTGAACAGCGAAAACAGGTCATCCAATGAGCTGTCCCAATATATCTCGTATGTATCCGGGATGATGAGTGCGAACACTGTCTGCGGAGTATATCCATAAGCTTCGAGAAAATCCTTATCGTTCAATGCGTTGTGAACGGCGGCGGAGTCTATGAGCAGCTTGTCGCTTATTTTGGACGCTATTTCGCTTTTAAGACGGAGAGATCCGGATAGGGTGATTTTTACGGGAGTCTGCCAGGCGTTGTTGATCATCCTCGCCACATAGACGGAAGAATACGAAGGCCTTATCTTATAGTGACCCACTGCCATAAAGTCTGTAACTCTTTTACGCTCAAATACTTTACGCAGGTTCTTCTCGGAGCGTATGTCGCTCGTCTTTTTTATTTGGGCTATCACGCCGTTCACGGTGGTGGTGTCCGTTACATACACTTCACTCGTGGCGGTGAAATTGGATATCTTGGCATCTCTGAGATATCCCCACGCCATCACAAGCAGGCAGACTGTCACCGCGGCTATGCAGCAGTTTATCGTTTTCTTCATCTCAGCCTTAATTCCTGGTCTTTATAAAGGGTGTCGCCTTCACCGAGATGATTGCGTCTCATCACGCTTTTCATCTTCACTCCGAACCGTTGGCATATGGTATAGATGTCTTCGCCGTCTTCACTGACTATATACATGTCAAGACCTCTGGCGGTACGGCTCTTCTTGGCCCTGATGTAAACCATCTGTCCTGGAGCAAGTTCCGAAGCTTCCGTCAGATCGTTGAACCGAAGTATCTCTTTCAGGTACAGATTATACTGCTTTGAGAGCGAGGCGAAGGTGTCCCCCCTGCGTGCATAGACAAATTCCACGCCATTGACTTTATAGACGGGACGGTTGACTTCGAAAGTATATTCTTCATCGTATTTGACCGCTCCTTCGCCTGTCACTTCCACCGCCACCGGCTGCTCCAGTCTGTCCGGAGAGACGACAGCCACTTTCACGTTATCGTAGCGATGCAGGTCGTAGGTCTCGATTATTTCTATAAGCTTGGTCGCATATTTCGGGTCAGTGGCGTAGCCGGCCTTTTTCAGTCCGAAACACCAGCTTTTGTAGTCCGTAGGGTCGTAGTCGAAAAGGAATTTGTACCTGTCGTTATAGCGAAGGAAGTCCGAGTGGTCGCGGAAAGATTCTTCGGCCTTTTCGTATGCCCTGAAACATTCATTTTTCGCGTCGTCATCGTGCCGTATGTTTTTCCCTTTCCAAGTCTTATGACATTTGATACCGAAATGGTTATTCGCCTTGGTGGCGAGCGTCGATGCTCCGGCTCCGGATTCCAACAGCCCCTGCGCCAATGTTATGGATGCCGGAACTCCGGATCTTTTCATCTCCGAGACGGCTATGGGCGCGTATTTTTTAATGTATTTTTCTTTCAGATCTGTTTGGGCCAATGCCAATGAAAGCAATATGCAGATTCCGGATATGCAGGCTACAATTTTTTTCATTCCAACTCAAATTTTCCGCGGGTAAAGATAGTGAAATTCCGTCATATCAGTATGATTTTTTCATCGGCGAAGCTGTAGTACGAATGGTCGCAGAGTATGATATGGTCCAAAAGGTCTATGTCGCATGCCGAGCAGGTCTTGTGCAGAGTTTCAGTAACTGTCAGGTCGGCCCGTGAGGGGGAAGGGTTTCCGCTCGGATGGTTGTGCGCCAGAATCAGCGCTTGTGCGCCTTTTTCCAAGGCCAATTTCACCACTTGTCTGGCATTTATGGCCACGGCATCAGTGCAACCTATTCCAAGAGCTTGAACATAAATGACTTTATGTGCTTTGTTCATCAGTATCACCCATGCTTCTTCGTGCTCTGTCCCTTTGAGAGAAGAGATAAGCACTTCGTAGGCGTCTTTAGCGGAAAGGATAGGTCTGTCTTCTGCTTCCCGGCCTTCTGCGAAAAAACGCCTTCCAAGTTCGAATGCCGCCATCAGAGTGGTGGCCTTGTCTTGTTTTATGCCTGGGAAAGTGCATAACTCCCTTTCAGTGAGTCGAGAAAGAGCGATCAGACTTCCGCCGCATTCTTTCAGAAGATTGCGCGCCACGTCCAGAACGTTCATGTTCTTGGTGCCGCTTCGAAGAAGGATGGATAAAAGTTCGCCGTTTGACAAGGCTCCGGGTCCGTAGGAAAGAAGCCTCTCCCGAGGTCTTTCACAAATGGAAAGTTCTTTAATTTTCATAGTCAAGTTCCTTGAGTGCCGCTTCAGTGCGGTTGCTTCGAATGCAAATCTATGAAAAATTATGAATTTCCGGTGTGTTTGTAGAATAAAAATATATTCGTATATTTGCAATCCTTTTGTTTATGGTGCGATTAGTTCAGTTGGTAGAGCACTAGATTGTGGTTCTAGGTGTCGTGGGTTCGAGCCCCACATCGCACCCTTGGGGCGGGCAGGAAATCTGACCGCCCTTTTTGTAACGGTTACTGAAAAGATGAGAAAAGAATTATTGGCAATCTTTTTCTTTTTCATGACTCTGTGCCCGGTGGCATCGGGGCAGAAGATGTCGAAAGGAACATGGATGGCTGGAGGAAGCGCAAGTTATGGTTCGCAGAACAGCGATAACGCTGATTTTATAGTAGTCAGCGGTTTGGATGCGAAAGGCTATGACGTGTCATTTGCTCCGGCCGTTTGCTATATGATAAAGGATAATGTGGGGGTCGGCGCCAGAGTGGGCTATAAAAGAAAAATGTTGGAAGTGGATAAGGCGTCCCTTGACCTCGGAGATATGGCGAGCTTTCAGTTTGCGGATTATTATAAGATAAGCCAATCCTTTGATGTGCAAGGTATTGCCCGATACTATATTCCCGTAAGCTTTTCTTCCCGCATTGGCCTTTTCAGCGAATTTTCTCTTGGCTGGGGCTATGGTCAGGGAAAGGTTCTGGACGGTGGCGGTAATTCGGTGAACGGCACTTATGAAGAAAGTAATGCGGTAGCTCTGAATGTACGTCCCGGCCTGCTGGCCTTTGTTACGGACCGTCTTTCCGTAGATGTGTGCGTAAATATGCTTTCTTTTCAATATGACTGGACCCATCAGATTCATAATCGGATAGAAACCGGGAACAGACGCAGCAGTGCGGCTTATTTTATGCTCGATGTCCTTTCGATATCATTTGGCCTTTACTACTATATATAGGATTCCGTTTGTATGACAGGATTAGTGAAGAAGTTTATTGTTCTTATGGTTGCGGCTCTTTGTGTTCCGCATTCTTCCCATGCTCAGAATACGGACAGTCTCTGCATAAAGGATAAAGTGTTTGTATCCAAGGGGGATGCCGGTGCCGGTGTTCAGTTTTTCCATCTTGCTTTTGACAGCACGAACAGCGAATGGGCGCTTATCTTACAGCATCTGGGCGCGAACGGGAGCATTCTGTCCTTTTCTCCGTATCTGGATTATGTGTATAAGGATAATCGTTCTGTCGGGGTGCGCGTTAAATTTTCAGAAGTAAGCGGGACTGTATCCAATGCGGATTTTTCTATGCCGGGAGAAGATTCTGACGTGTCGCTGCAGGATATGACCGCCAGATCAAGCGTCTTTCAGACGGAACTGTATCATCGTTCCTATGTTGCGATAGACGGTAACGGCCGCTTCGGCGCGTTTATGGACATGGCGTTAGGCTGGTCCCGTACAGATACTTGTTTCAATTCAGACAATCAGTCGTCAGATGACAGCTCCATATCCAAAAGGTTGCGTCTGGCAGTGCATCCCGGTCTTATGATTTTTGTTACGCCCAGACTCAGTACGCACATGTCCGTGGGGATAGGAGGAGCGCAATATTCTTCTACGGATTATGTCCAGGGAGGAGAAGTTACAGGACACCGCGTGACTTCGCGTCTGCATTTCAGTCTTGACCTTTTGGATATTTCTTACGGATTGAGCTGGCATTTTTAACCGTATTTGCATAATTTGAAAGTTGTAGAGGTATGAAAAGGATACTGTCTTTAGTTTTAACTTCCGTTTTGAGTGTCTTGCTGTCCTGTATCCGTAACGATGTCCCTTATCCGGATGTGGAGGCGCGGATTGTTGACCTGCAGGTGGAAGGAGCGGATAAAATAGAGATTGACGCAGCATCGCGCATTGTGACTGTAAGGTTGAACGAGACGGTGGATCCGCGAAATGCCAATATCTTGAGCGTTACGTATAATGATGCACGTGTGAGTGCAAGTGAAGAGATAGAAGGGGTACATGATTTAAGCAGTCCATTTTCTGTTACGTTGAGCGTTTATTATGAATTTGTATGGACCATCCGCGCTGTGCAGGAAGTGGAGCGTATTTTCACCGTGTCCGGCGGGGCGGGCGCTTCCATAATCGATGAAAAGGGGTTCACGGCTACTGCCTTTGTCCCGAAAGGGACGGATTTTTCCGCTGTAAGGGTGACTTCTCTTAAACTTGGACCTGAAGGGGCGACTTCATATAGTCCGGAGCTAAGCCGTCTTGTGGATTTTTCTGAACCCAAGCGCGTGAGGGTGGAGTATCGCGATGTCGTGGAGGAGTGGACTTTATGTGTTGCGGAGGTGGAACAGGAAGTGTCTTTTACCTCTATGGATGCGTGGACTGCCGTGGCCTGGCTTGGTGCCACCCGCTTCGGGGAAGGTGATTGCGGGTTCAGGATAAGAAAAGCGGGGGAGACTGACTGGCGGGAAGTGCAGGGAGTGTCCGTGTGCGGGTCATCTTTTACTGCCGCAGCCGATGGTTTGGAGCCTCTTACGGAGTATGAATGCATAGCTTATAGCGCGGAGGAGACTAGCCGGGTGCAGCGTTTCAGGACCGAGGCGGCTCTTCAGCTCCCGAATGCCGGATTCGAGACGGTAAGTCATGCGGAGTCAAGTAAATACTATTCTTTTTATGATCCGTCGTCTTCGGATGAATCCCTGCAGAACAAATGGTGGGGATGCGGAAACAAGGGTTCCACTACCATAGGGTCGAGCTATGCCATAACCATGCCCGATGATACGGATAAGGTGGAAGGTGAGCGTTCGCTTAAGATGACATCCCGTTATGTGGTCATAAAATTCGCTGCCGGGAATGTTTTTTCGGGGTATTATGATCGCACGATAGGCATTTCCGGAGGAGCTGTCCATATGGGACGTCCGTTTACGGTGAGGCCGCGTAAACTTACATTGTATCTTAAATATAATTCCGGTAAGATAGAAAAGAAAACTATCGGAGATGTGCCTGAAGGGGAGGAAGTCAATGTCGGGGATAATGACAGGGCTTCCGTGTGGATCGCCCTTGGCGACTGGGATTATCGCAGATATGGCGGAAGTGCGGAGTCTCCTGTGGAGATCAACACCACGGACAAGTCCACTTTCTTTGATCCGGAAGGGGAGAATGTCATCGCTTATGGCCGCTATATCGCTACGGAGAGCATCAACGAGTGGACTAAGGTGGAGATTCCTCTGAAGTACACTTCCACTTCGCGTGTGCCTACGCACATAATAGTTTCCTGCGCCTCCAGCATGCTCGGCGATTATTTCACCGGAAGTCAGAACTCCATTCTGTGGGTTGATGATCTTCGCCTTGAATATTAGCATCGTGTGTGCGTTGTCGTAAATTTTCGTAACTTCGCGTCTATGGATATAGTGATTACATATGTGGACGGGAATGACCCGGTCTGGAGGAAAAGTTACAGCGAGCATACCCATGTGCCCATCATGACCAAAAGGTTCCGCGACTGGGGGACATTGCCTTATCTGTTCAGAGGGATAGAGGAGAATATGCCATTTGTCCGGAACGTCTTTCTGGTGGTTTCCGGCGATTCGCAAGTTCCCGAGTGGGTGAACCGCGAGACGGTGAAAGTGGTGCGCCACGAGGATTTTGTCCCTAAGGAGTTTCTTCCTACGTTCAATTGTAATCCGCTTGAGATGTATCTTCACCGCATAGAGGGGCTTGACGAGCAGTTTCTGTATTTCAACGACGACATGTTCCCTGTGCTGCCTTGCCGAGAGGAGGATTTCTTCCGCGAAGGGAAGTCTGTCATCCATTTTTCGTCCCATCTTCTTGTGGGTGGCAACATGTACAAGCAGATATGCAAGAATTCTGACACATTGGCCCGCAGGCAGGCTGGATTGGCTCCGTCGTGCAGATTTATCCGTCCTCAGCACATCTGTTCGCCCATGCTGAAGTCGGTGTGTGAGGAGCTTTTTCTTAAAGTCGAAAATGAGATTCGCGATTCCATAACCGTTACCCGCACCGCCGAGAACTATAATCAGTATATGTATCTCGATTATATGTACTACAGGGGATTGGTCGTAGATGAGAAGATCTCCAATAAGCATATATCCGTAGCTCTTGCCAGCCCCAAGAAGGTGTCTTCATTTATTCTCGCACCTTCGCGCCGCTTAGTCTGCATCAATGACGTGCATCTCGGGGAGAAACACTATGAGACCATGCGTGGCGCTATCCTGACGGCTTTCGAAAAGCGGTTCCCGGACAAGAGCCGATACGAGGATTGAGGTCGCTTTTTTTCTACGCAGTCGCTTCGCGACCCTATCCGGGAATCGCAGAGGCAGTTTCTTTTCGGTGACCGTCTCGCTACGCTCGACCCCACCACTCGCAAGCTCGTGGTCCCCCCTCTTCCGATGCCGAGGGCGGCACGGGTCTCGAAAAGAACTGCCTCTGCATATTCGTAATCGGATTCGTCGTGTCCGAATCTGAATGACGTGAAATACTGATGTTACGACTGTTCTTTGTAGTGTCGTGTCCCTTTGTCAGAGCGCTGAACAGCCATTTCAATAAAACAGAATCGAATGTGTCAACATTTCGGGTAATTCAAGATACCGAAAGGCTTTACGT
>CAVEIF010000052.1:0-10831 GCA_963615835.1 Coprococcus eutactus
CACATTCAAAAACAGTTATGAAAAAGATTTCAATGTTTTTGGCAGCAACGGCCATCATGGTCCTCTCCGCTAACGTCGCATCTGCTCAGGATGCTGCTCAGGTTAACACCGAGGCTACAGAGGAGGTCTCTACTGTCAGTGAAGCCAACCCTCTTAAAGTAGAAAACGAGGTTCCGCTTCACCAAGCACTCAAAACCAAGTTCATTGAGGGTGGTGCAGGATTCATGGCACTTATCGTCATCTGCCTTATCCTCGGTCTTGCACTCGCTATTGAAAGAATTCTTTATCTTTCATTCTCTAAAGTTAACGCTAAAGCTCTCATAGAGAAAGTAGAAAAGGCACTTGCAGAAGGCGGTATCGAGAAAGCGAAGGAAATTTGCCGTAACACCCGCGGTCCTGTTGCCAAGATCTTCTTCGACGGTCTTGACCGCTACGATCAGGGCATCGACGTTGTCGAGAAGAATGTCGTTTCTTCAGGTTCCGTACAGATGAGCCTTCTTGAGAACAACCTTTCATGGATTTCACTTTTCATCGCCCTTGCTCCTTCACTCGGATTCCTCGGAACCGTGGTCGGAATGGTCGAGGCATTCGACGCCATCCAGGCTGCCGGTGACATTTCACCTAACGTCGTTGCAGGAGGTATGAAAGTCGCTTTGATCACCACCGTCGGCGGTTTGATTGTCGCCATGATTCTTCAGGTGTTCTACAACTATATCCTTTCCAAGATCGACAGCATCACTATCGACATGGAAGAGGCTTCCATAGATCTTGTTGATGTTCTTACAGCATACAAAGCAAAATAATAATGAAATCCAATTATATTAAAGTCATCAAGGTTATACTGTTGTGCTTTCTTCTGATAAGTGTCGTCGTAGCCCTTTATGCAGCCATCAAAGGCTTCAACGATGCTTCAGTGGATCTGCTCTTCTATTGGACCTACGCGATGATCGCCATGGCTGTTCTGGCTATCGTATTTGTAGCCGGAGCCATAGGCATCAAGAACGATAAGAAGTTCCTTTGGAAACTGCTTATCATCGTCGGAGGTGCAGCAGTAGTGTGCGCGATAGTATATGTCCTTTCGCCGGGTGCTCCTGCCATAGGCTTGGCCCAGCAGCCATCCAGCAGCACGCTCAAACTTACTGACACGGTGCTCAATCTTACCTATGTAGTCGGTGTGGCAGCTGTCATCACCGTGATCGTAGGTGAAATCTACAAGGGCATCCGTAATAAAAGAGACGCCAGGTAATAAATTATGGGTAAAAAGAAAACACCGGGAATCAACTCAAGTTCCACAGCGGATATCGCATTCCTTTTGCTGTGTTACTTCCTTATGACCACCACTATCGGAAGCCAGAACGGACTTGCCCGCCGGCTTCCTCCTATGCCTAACCCTAACGAGAAGGCAGAGGATCAGAAGGTCAACAGACGTAACATCATCATCGTGCGTATCAGTTCGTCTGACAAGATCTTGGTCGGTTCCGAGATACTTGACATTACCCTTCTTAAAGATAAGGTTAAGGAATTCCTTGCCAATCCAAGCAACGACCCCGCCAAGCCGGACAAAGAGATGAAACTCATCGAAGGCTGGGGGAAGACAGTTCCGGTATCCAAGGGTGTAATATCCCTTCAGAACGACCGCGGTACAAGTTACAAGACGTACATAGCCGTACAGAACGAACTTGTAAAGGCTGTCAACGAACTTCGCGACGAATTCGCAAGGGCTAATTTCGGCAAGACCTATGCCCGTCTTAATGAAGATGAGCAAGATTGGGTAAAAAAGGCGGTGCCTCAGATCATTTCAGAGGCGGAGCCTATGGATGTTAAAGGTAGCAGATAATAATAGGAGATAAAATCATGTCAAAATTCGGAGGCAGCTCTAATAAAAAAGACGTTCCGGGAATCAACCCTGGATCGATGTCCGACATCGTCTTCATGCTCCTTTTCTTCTTTATGGTTACCACGCAGTTGCGTGAGACCGAGAATAAAGTGCAGGTGAACATACCTGAGGCTTCGGAATCAGTCAAACTCGACCGTAAAGACTTGGCCAGCTACATTAACATCGGAACTCCTATTAAGTCTCTTCAGGCTCAATATGGTACCGATGCCCGCATTCAGCTTAACGACTCTTTCAAGACCAAGGATGACATACGCGACTTCGTGGCATCGGAACGTGAGGCCATGAACGAATCTGATCGTCCTCTTATGACAGTCTGCATAAGGGCTGACCAAGATGTAAGAATGGGTATCATTGTCGATGTGAAGCAGGAACTTCGCCGCTGTTCAGCGACCAAGATCATGTATTCAGCGAGAAAACCGGCCGACTAATCAAGGCCTATCTTATATGAGCGGCCCCCCAGAAGGAGGGCCGCTTTTTAAAAATCATCACTATAATGTCTACGGAAATACTACGTACCAAGGTAAAGGATCTGCTTGAGATGAAAGCAGGTCAGAGGGTTCTTGCCAAAGGCTGGGTAAGGACAAAAAGAGGAAACAAGGAGATAGCGTTCATCGCCCTTAACGACGGTTCCACCATCAAGAACATACAGATAGTCGTCGAAAAAGACGAACACACTACGGAGATTCTTTCAAAAGTGACGACAGGCGCATGCATAAGCGTGTACGGAGAACTTGTAGAGTCAGTTGGAAGCGGTCAGAATGTGGAGATAAAGGCTGAAAATCTGGAGGTTATGGGAGAGTGCGATCCGGTACGCTACCCTCTTCAGAAAAAAGACACATCCTTCGAATACCTTAGAAGCGTGGCCCACCTCAGAGCCCGCACCAACACCTTCGGTGCGGTGTTCAGACTTCGCAGCCAGATGGCATACGCCATACATCAGTATTTTCACGACAAAGGATTCGTATATCTGAACACTCCGCTCATCACGGCTTCAGACTGTGAGGGTGCAGGACAGATGTTCTCAGTAACGACACTTGACCTGAACAACGTCCCTAAAAACAAAAAGGGCGAACCGGACTACACTAAAGACTTCTTCGGCAAACAGACCAGCCTTACAGTAAGCGGACAGCTCGAAGGTGAACTCGGAGCCACCGCGCTTGGTGAAATATACACCTTCGGACCTACATTCCGCGCGGAAAACTCAAATACGCCGCGACATCTGGCCGAATTCTGGATGATAGAGCCGGAGATGGCGTTCTACGACATTAAAGACAACATGGACCTCGCGGAGGATTTCATCAAGTCCCTGGTCAAATACGCCCTCGACAACTGCATGGATGACATACAGTTCCTTAACGACCGCTACGACGACACGCTTATAGATAGACTTAAGAGCGTATGCAGCACCGAATTCGTGCGACTCCCCTACACCGAGGGCATAAAGATCCTCAAGGAAGCCGTAGCGGCCGGACATCATTTCGAATATCCTGTGGACTGGGGGACAGACCTGCAGAGTGAACACGAAAGGTTCCTCGTGGAAGAGCATTTCGGACGCCCTGTCATCCTCACAGACTTCCCTAAAGACATAAAAGCCTTCTATATGAAGCAGAACGAAGACGGCAAGACCGTCCGCGCCATGGACATACTCTTCCCTAAGATAGGCGAAATCATCGGAGGAAGCGAACGTGAAGCGGATCTTGGCAAGCTTGAAAGCCGTATAGACGAGCTTAACATGAGCAGAAAGAACCTTGAATGGTATATAGATACACGCCGTTTCGGAAGCTGCCCTCACAGCGGCTTCGGTCTGGGCTTCGAAAGACTGCTCCTGTTTGTAACCGGAATGCAGAACATCCGCGACGTGATTCCGTTCCCAAGAACACCTAAAAACGCTGAATATTAACAGTTATGCTTGTAATCGGAATCGCTGGAGGCTCAGGAAGCGGAAAGACCACCGTGGTAAGGGCCATAAAAGACAAACTCAAGAACGAAAAAGTAGTGGTAATTCCGCAGGACGCCTATTATAAGGACTCAAGCGATCTTACCGACGAAGAGAAGAGGGCCCATAACTTCGACCATCCGGACGCCATAGACTGGGAACTGCTCTGCGCCCAGCTGAAAGACCTCAAGGCCGGGAAAAGCGTGAAACAGCCGGTGTACTCCTACATCTCATGTACGCGAAGCAAGACTGAGACCGTTAAAGTGGACCCGGCGGACGTCATCATAATCGAAGGCATCCTCATATTTTCATGCAAAGAGCTGCGCGACCAGATGGACATAAAGCTGTTTGTGGATGCAGATGATGACGACCGTCTTATGCGCGTGATGGCGCGGGACATTTCCGAACGCGGTAAGGATGTAAGCTGGGTGATAGAGCGCTATTCGCGCACGGTGAAGCCCATGTATCTCCAGTTCATAGAACCGAGCAAGAGATATGCAGACGTCATAATCCCGCAGGGAGGACATAACAAGGTAGCCATAGAGGTCATAACCGCCACGGTGGAAAAATTCTTGAAGTGAGAAAACCTGATTCGGAAAAATTGGCAGGAATACTTATCACCGTGAGCGTACATCTTGCGGTGATAATTGTTTTGATGCTTACTCTGGTACATCCGCAGCTTGTCAGCAGGGCGGAAAGGATAGAATTGGATTTTTCCGAACAGGAGAAACTTGAAGAACTCGAAAAGAAACTCGCCAAGAGCAAAGCAATAAACGACAGGCTGAACGAAATGCTCACCGAACAGGGCATCTCTCAGACGGGTGCGGGCGAAATAAAAAATGTCAGCGTCGATGCTTCGCTCCGCGATGACAGAGGGACTGACGCCGAACAGCTCTATAAAGAAGCTGCCCGCATACAGAAAGACTATGAAAGCAATATGTCGAGAAAAGACGAGGACTATGCCGCGCTAAGCAAAAAAAGCGAAGAAGCCCTTAAAGAAAAGACAGCCCCTGAAGCGGTGTACACCGGGCCATCCGTCCTGTCCTACAGTCTTGAAGGCAGAAAAGGAAGTTCACTTCCCATCCCGGCATACAAATGCATAGGAGAAGGAGAAGTAACTGTCATCATCTGCGTGGATCCGGGCGGCCGGGTCGTTTCAGCCAAGGTTCAGGAAGACATATCCTCCACCGACAAATGCCTTCAGGACTACGCATTAAAAGCTGCCGGAGCAAGTCTCTTCTCAAGGAAAAGCGATGCCCCGGCACGTCAATTAGGAAATATAGTCTACAAATTCATAGCCCAATAAGAGAGTGCGTCATTCAGTCTCCACGGCAGCCTTGAACGTGTCATCTATCGCGAGAAACAGATGATAGAAGGCGTTGTCCCCAAGTTTTGAATATCTGCCGACCAGAGCCTTGATCTGTATCATCATATATTCCTTGGAATCCTCCCACTCCGTCTTTGTCGGCACCAGAGCATCCTCCCTTTCAACATAAGAAAGGAACTGAGTGTCAAGATGTGCATCGTCCAGATACTTTAAAAGGGTCTGATAGTCGGAAATCTCCGACAACTCACGGTGATGACGGTCAAAATAGTAGGACGCAAACCTCATTGCACTGGCTTTCTTGTTGCACTTCAGATAAAAAGAAGATGCACGCGTGGTATCCAGAGGTACGAAGATGTCCGGAAGTATGCCTCCGTTCTCCACTTTCATGCTGTCCTTCGAGACCATCTCGCTGTTGGAATATCTCTTATACACTTCGTACGCATAATCCTCGGTATATGGCTTCTGTATGCATCTTCCGGAAGGAGTATGGAACCTTGCCACGGTAAGCCTGATGCCACTCCCGTCCGTGAAATTGACAGGCTCCTGAACAAGCCCCTTCCCGAAAGAACGCCGTCCCACCACCGTGGCACGATGATTATCCTGAAGAGCCCCTGCGAATATCTCGCTCGAAGACGCACTCCCCTCATTAATCAGAAGACTGACCTTCAGATCCTGATAAGGTCCGCGGCCGTCCGCCTTGTAATCCTCTCTCGGGCGATGCCTGCCTTCAAGGAAAACTATCAGAGAATCCTTGGGAAGGAACATATTGCTCAGGAGAAGCGCCTGATCCAGATAGCCGCCGGTGTTATCCCTCAAATCCACGATAAGATGACTCATCCCCTGCGAAGTCAACTGAGACACGGCTTTCGTAAACTCCTCATACGTGCTGCGGGAGAACTTGGACAACCTGACATATCCGTCGGCAGGGGCTGTCATGAACGCGGCATCCACAGAATGGAGCGGAATCTTGCCACGCGTTATGTCAAAAGGAATTATCTCACTTCCCCGTTTGACTGTAATCTTGACTTTCGTGCCCGCGGGTCCTTTCATGCGCTTTACCATGCTGTCCTGCGGATAATGCACTCCGGCTATGTCTATGTCATCCACCTTGAGGAGCCTGTCTCCGGAAAGCATTCCGCACTTCTGCGCAGGACCGCCGGGGATGGATTCTATCACCACGGCCGTGTCGTTCGGCACATTGAATTGAATGCCAATGCCGTCAAAACCTGCCGCCAGGGAATTGTCGCTTTCCTCGCGCTCCACGGGAGGAAGATAAACGGAATGCGGGTCCAACTTGGCGAGGGCCGCCTGCACTGCGGCATCGGTAAGGGCTTTCTTGTCGACTGAATCTACATAATTGTCATCCACTTCCCTGAGAATCAGATTAAGTTTCCGCCAATCATCATACTGCGTACGATATAAGGCTTTCTTCTGCTGAACGGAATTATAAAGACTGACGCCCATCGCCCCTATAAGAACACCGAGCAACGCGACAAACACATAATTTCCCCTATTTTTCATCTTCCACCTCCATCTGAACGCATTCGATACCGGCCTTTTCAAGAAGATCTATACCGTCACGGAGTCTGTACTGATCTCTGTACACCACCCTTTTTATCCCGGCCTGTATGATAAGTTTCGAACATTCCATACAAGGCGAAGCAGTAACGTAGAGAGTGGCTCCCTTCGAACTGTTACCTGACTGGGCCACTTTCGTGATGGCATTGGCCTCGGCATGAAGGACATAAGGCTTGGTTACACCGTTCTCGTCCTCACATATATTTTCAAAACCCGACGGAGTCCCGTTATAGCCGTCGGATATGATCATTCTGTCCTTCACGATGAGCGCGCCCACCTGACGCCTCTTGCAATAGGAATTCTTGGCCCAGACCTGAGCCATTTCCAAATATCGCTGATCGAATTTGCTCATATTTTATTTTTCTGATATAAGTATCTCTTTATGTTACGCTTAGGAGTCCTTTCGAAATCCTTTTCTATGAACTCTATCTTACGTATCTGCGCATAGGACGGAAGCGCCTTGTTCACCTCCGGAAGCATGCTATGGAGCTTTCCCTCAATATCTTCCCTGCTGATGCCGTACATTCTGGAGGCAGCGTAATCCGGATAGATGATGGCAGTAAGCCCTCCCCCGTCTTCCACCACCAGAGACTCGACCACATAAGGGAAATTATTGATAACACCCTCAAGCTCCTCCGGGTAGATGTTCTGCCCGTTGGCCGAAAGAATCATACACTTGCAACGGCCTTTAAGATAAAGATATCCATTTTTAAGCACTCCCATATCCCCTGTTCTGAACCAGCCGTCTTCGGTAAACACGTCCTTGGTGGCCTGCTCGTTCTTATAATACCCCAGGAACACGTTCTGGCCGCACACCTGCACCTCACCGGGAATACGGGCGGGGTTCGGCGAATCGATACGTATCCTGCATCCCGGAATCGCCTTTCCGGAAGAACCCACCTTAGCCTTGCGCCACTTGACATAGGTAATTATAGGAGCACACTCCGTCATGCCATAGCCTACGGTGAAAGGAAAGCGCAGGCGGTGAAAGAATTTTTCAACTTCCGGGTTGACTGCGGCTCCTCCCATGATAATCTCCTCGAACTCCCCGCCGAAAGCCGCCACGACACGCCTCTTCATATACTTTCGGATAAGACGGCCAATGAAGGGAGCGGCGAAAAAGAACTTCAATTTGTCAGCCACGGGCCTGAGCTGCGTCTTATAGACCTTCTCTATGATAAGGGGCACGGAGATTATGATCGACGGATGGACCTCGCGGAATGCATCCATAATCACCCTCGGACTCGGAGTCTTGGTCAGGAAATAGACATGCGCGCCTATGCTCATCTCGAACAGGAACTCGAACATAAGACCGTACATGTGCGCAAGCGGAAGCATGGACACCACTTTGGAACTGCTGTCCATCTGAGGTTCAGCGACATTGGCGGCAAAATTCATGTTGCAGGCAAGCGCACGGTAAGGAATCATCACGCCTTTCGAAAACCCGGAAGTGCCCGACGTATAATTGATAATGGCCAATTCCTCAGGCTTGTCCTCGTAATAGTCTATCTGCTCCGGGCGAAGCCCGCAAGGGTACTGGCGTCTGAATTCCATAACTACGTCCATGCGGATGGCGTCTATATCCCCTTTTACAGACATAAGACACTGTAGGTCAGAGATATTGACTACCACTTCCAGTTCCGGAAGGTTATCCGTATTCAGATGAGACCACACGGATTCGTCCACGAAAAAGACTCTGGCTTCCGAATGGCCGAGCAGATATATGATGCTGTCAGGATTGAATTCGTGAAGGATGGGAACAGGAACCGCCCCGTAAGTCAGAGCCGCCAGGAAGCAGACACCCCAATTGGCCTGATTACGCCCGCAGATGGCCACTCTGTCGCCCGCTTCAAGTCCGGTGCGCCGGAAAACGACATGCATCATCTCTATGCGCTCCGCCATCATCGCGTAATTCATGGTCTCCCCCTTGTAATTGGAGAGGGCCAGCTTCCACCAATTCTCCTTAAAACTGGCTTCCAGCTGCTTGTTAACCGACTTTACGTTCATATTCAAGTTTCGAAAATAACTTTCTTCTTTAGATTTGTACACTCTGTCCGCAAAAGTACTCATTTTTTTGTATTTTTGCGGCTATGCATTCACAAAACGAACTTTCAGGGGAATTTTTCAAGTTCCCGTCCCAAATAATCCATTTCCTGGGGATACCCATATTCTTCGTGATATTCATCCTCCTCTACAGGCCGGAAAATGTAGTTTCATTCCTTGAAATGGGACGCGACATCATGGAATTCAACCTCATAATGGTAGGATGCATACTGCTTCTGGTACTTGTAGCGACCAGGCTCTCATTCTATTTCCTGAGACACGCACTCAGCATCAACAACACCCTCTACATAGGCTGGTGTGCCGTCGAATGCATAATTTTCTGCCTTTTTGCGGGACTGTACATGTTCCTTATGCAAGGGAAAACGGACACATACTTTACCGTGGTGGCCAGATGCCTCTCCCGCTTCGGAGCCGTACTGATATGGCCCTATCTGCTTCTCGGCATGGAGAGGACGCTCAAAGGTAAAAGTGAAGAACTGCTGTCCCCGCTCGGCCCGGAAGACGGGAGACTGCATTTCAAGGACGAGAGTCAGAAACTCAAACTTGTCCTTGCAGCCAATTCCCTTCTTTATATTGAGGCCAAGGAGAATTATGTGGAGATCGTCTATACCGATTCCGGAGCGGTGAAGCACTATACCCTGCGCTCTTCGATGAAAAGGCTCGAAAGCATGCTCCATTCACACGGACTGCAGAGATGCCATAGGGCCTATTATGTCAATCCCAAGCATATCAAGATTTTAAGCAAGGATCCGAGAGGATATGTAGTGGCCAATCTGGACGAGGCTTCCTGCCCTGCCATTCCCGTATCCAAAACCTACTACTCCACCCTGTCAGCGCTGCTGTAGAAGCGGGCTGTTTTACGGTTGATTTTCTGCAAGTCTGCAGACATCCCTCAAAACAGGCTCTGTGGACATGGCCTGCGGATTGGTTCCCGGGACGCCCTGCGGGACTTCCTGCCCCAGAAGAGAGAAAAGCTGGGTCCAATACTGCGGCATTTTCCCGTCACGGTCGAGAAAATTCATCGGATACTCGCTGAACAGATGCTCTCCGTCAGCCCTGACATAAGAACAATAGACAAGTTCGCTGCAGTACATGGCTCCGTTATCCGGCAGAAAATACACGTCATAAGGCTGGCCGATATAAGTTTTAGCGTTCTCGATGAACCTGATGGCCTCCTTACGGCTGACTTCCGGCCTTTTCACTTCCAGAACGGGCAGACTGCCGTCCTTCAACCTGAAATCCGTGAGGAAAGTATCCAGAGGATATCTGTCGACGCCGTGCTTTATGGTCGCGTCGATAACCCACGTGGAATCCTTCTCCACCTCGAGAATGGCAACGTGTATGGTCATAAGGGACGAATCAGAAGGGGCTGTCGATGACGCTATGGCTCCTCCCATGGTGTCCTCTCCAAGATTATAATCCGCCGGAATCTTCACAAAAAGCAAGTCCGCACTGCGGGGAACGGACTCACCGGAACGGCTGCAGCAGGAAGAACATAGCGCAAGCGCCAAAGCCGCGCAAACAAAGATATTTCTCATAACGCCGACAAAAATACGAAAAATTCCAAACCCTATGCCCTGATTGTAGCCTTCCCTCAACTGGAGCAAATGAGGCGATTTCAAAGACACCGGATTTCCTCTTGTGATAGTCTGGTGACTTCACTTATGAAAGAAATATCCATTCCTTTTTCAAGAAGTATTTTCGCCGTCTCCCGCTTGCCTTTCATTTCTCCTTTCGCTTCACCTCTTGCCTCACCTTCCGCAAGCCCTTTTGCAAGCCCTTTTGCAAGCGCCTCTTTTACCGCGAAATCCTTCTGGGCCAGTATATCTCGTTCATTCATAAGACTTTTGTTGTATAGTATTTTCTTCTCCGGAGTGAATGCAGCGATTTCACATGCCCTGCTGAGCGTCTTTGTGATGGGTGTTCCCTCCAGTTCTTTCGGCAGGCCGCCCTTGTCGTACCTCCAGCCGTTCAGAAACCAGTAGAACAGATAATCACGATCACTGCTGCACTCGGACAGCGTCTTCGT
>CAVEIF010000053.1:0-10645 GCA_963615835.1 Coprococcus eutactus
GCGTAGAAAAACCTCTGACGTGGCTGAATAAAATCCTCGGCATCGGAAGAGGGGGACCACGAGCTTGCGAGTGGTGGGGTCGAGCATAGCGAGACGGTCGTCGAAATGGACCCTGCCAGAACGCGTGTTGACGGCTAGTCTCCCGTGATATGTGAACGGGTATTAGAGGTCACTGACCGCCCGTGGTCCGTGAACGGGAGAGGCCCACGAAGTGGGTGGGATAGCGCGAAGCAACTGCACAGAACAACAGTTTCAAAAGATACTTCCGCTTATGGAAAGGAAAGATTTTTGTAGTATATTTGCCGCTCACAAAATAAAATGCAGTACTTGAAAACCGGACTGAATTATGCAACGATTCGACACGTTATCTCAATTATACGCCCATTCCACATCCGCATTCTCATCCCTCAGAGCAAGCATGACCTCTGACGGCACAGGCGGATACACCTACAGGGAATTCAAAAACAAATGCTCGGAAGTGAGCGAACTTCTAAGCAGCTACGCCATATCTTCCGGGGACAAGGTGGCCATATACTCGGGAAGCACGCCCAACTGGGCGGTGGCATTCTTCTCCGCCACCGCATTCGGACGGGTCGCAGTGCCCATCCTACCGGATTTCTCCGAAAATGAGGTAAGCAACGTACTCACGCACTCCCAGACCAAGGCACTCTTCGTATCCGAAAGGCTTCTTCCCCGAATCGGCGAAGAATGCCGCTGTGCGCTGCATGTAATAATCGACATCACCACTCTCCAACCCATATTCGTGGACGGAAAGCCGCTTGACGTTCCCCGCAAAGGCGAAGAAAGCGCCACCCTTACAGAGCCCGCGGCAGACTCGTTGGCCGCACTCATATATACCTCAGGCACTACAGGGAAAGCCAAAGGCGTCATGCTGAGCCACCTCAACTTCACGAGCAACGTGTTCGGCGCCTACCACTTCTACCCTATCAAAAGCAGCGACGTATTCCTGTCGGTGCTGCCATTGGCCCATACCTACGAACTGTCCATTGGCCTGCTCTACCCTTTTGCAGCAGGAGCTTGCGTGGCTTATATGGCCAAAAAGCCCACACCGAGCGCACTCAAGGAGGCGATGCCCGTAGTCAGGCCGACCACCATGCTCACCGTTCCGCTGATAATAGAGAAGATATATAAAGGAGTGGTCGTTCCGAAAATGAAGAAAAGCAAGACGCTGTCGTGGATGAACCGGCACATGAGCCGGACATTTGCACGCATGGCATGCAAGGAGATCAAACGCTATTTCGGAGGAAGGCTTAAATTCTTCGGCATAGGCGGCGCACCGCTCAATAAAGACGTGGAGGAATTCCTCTACAAGGGACGGTTCCCATATTATATAGGATACGGACTTACAGAAAGTGCCCCTATGCTTGCCGGATGCTCCTTCAAGAAAACCAAGCCCGGATGCATAGGATTTCCTTTCCACGATATGGAACTCAGGCTTAACGACGTAAATCCGCAGACGGGCGAAGGGGAGATCGTGGCCAAAGGGCCCAACATAATGCTCGGCTACTATAAGGACCCCGAGAGGACGGCGGAAGCCTTCACTAAGGACGGATGGTTCAGGACCAACGACTTGGCCGTCATGGACAAGAAAGGACGCTATATGATAAAAGGACGTCTCAACAACATGATACTCGGTTCATCGGGCGAGAACATCTATCCTGAAGAGATAGAGCAGGTCATAAAGGACGAGGAAGGCGTGGCGGAAGCCATCGTCATCCAGCGCAACAAGACACTCATCGCTCTCATCGAACTTAGCGACGGCCTGGTGAATGACATCTCACAGTTCAAGGACAACCTTCTGGCCAAAGTCAATTCCAAGGTGTCGAGCAGCGCCAGGATAGGCGAAGTGCAGGTAATGAAAGAACCGTTCATCAAGACCGCGACGCAGAAAATCCGCCGCTTCCTGTATAAGGATTCGGCACCTACCATAGAGGAGGAGACGAAGAAAAATGAAAACGGAAAAAACTAATGTGGCACGGCTTCTGGACGCTGCCGGAATAAGTTATTCGCTTATCCCGTACGATTATACGGAAGACGACCTGAGTGCGGGGCACGTAGCGGAAAGCCTAGGAGAAGACATAGGCCAGGTATTCAAGACACTAGTTCTCAAAGGCGACAGGACAGGTGAATTCGTATGCGTCATACCCGGCGACATGGAAGTGGACCTTAAAACGGCGGCCAAAATCTCCGGCAACAAGAACTGCGAGATGCTCCATATGAAAGACCTTCTCCCCACTACCGGATACATTCGCGGAGGATGCAGTCCCATAGGCATGAAAAAGCCCTTTCCTACCTACATACACGAGTCCGCACTGCTCTATGACTACATCTACATAAGCGCAGGAAAAAGAGGTCTGCAAGTCAAAATCAACCCGCAAGACCTCATAGACTACGTTAAAATGGATATTTATCCGCTATAAAGGGCTACTCTACATAGAGCACCAGCCCCTTGAGATACTCCCCTTCCGGATGGAAGATGCTGACCGGATGGTCCGCCGGCTGATTCAACCTGTCCATAATGCGCACATGTCTTCCACATTGAGCAGCGGCGCTGAACACTGCCAGCGCAAAGGCCTCCTTGTCCACCACCTGCGAGCAGGAGAAAGTGAAGATTATGCCACCCTTGGCGACCTTCGATATGGCCATGGCGTTAAGCCTCTGATATGCCCGGAGAGCATTCTTGAGAGCTCCGCGATGCTTGGCGAAGGCCGGAGGATCGACTATCATAAAATCGAATTTCCCTTCGGGCACCGCCGAGAGAAAATCCATGGCATCGGCCGTATGCGAGATATGGTTAGTGTAGCCGTTCAGAGCTACGTTCCTGTCCACCAGCATCATGGCCTTGGCCGAAGAATCCACGCTTTCTACGCTTTCAGCGCCCCCTTTAAGAGCATATATCGAAAATCCTCCCGTGTAACAGAACAGATTGAGGACACGCCTGCCCGAAGAATATCTGCCTACAAGAGCGCGGTTCTCCCTCTGGTCCAGAAAAAATCCCGTCTTCTGCCCTTCCTGCCAATTCACCCAGAACTTGTTGCCGTTCTCAAGAACCACCGTCTCCGAAGCGTCAAAGCCCGGAGCGGTATAGACATATCCGTCCACCAGGTCAAGCCCGGCCTTGAACGGAGCCGTCCCCGAACTCTTGTCATAAACAGCTTTCAGGGCGTCCCCATAAACCTTCTGAAGAGCGCCGCAGATCTGTTTTTTCGAGCGGAACATGCCCACGCTGTGAGCCTGAAGCACACATACCCCGTCATAATAATCTATTATAAGCCCGGGAAGACTGTCCCCCTCGCCGTGGACAAGACGGTAGCAGGTAGTCAAAGCGCTGTCCGTCAGAAGAAAAGCGCGCCGGGCATCATACGCCCTCCGGATGGCATCATCCCAGAAATCCGAAGCCAGCTGTTCCGAGCCGAACGAAAGCAGCCGCACCGCTATGGAGCCTATCTGATAATGCCCGCAGCCGAGAAGCGAACCTTCCGCTGACCATACGGACACCACGTCCCCCTCACGGACATCACCCTCGACACGGGCTATGGCACCGGAAAACACCCACGGATGAAAGCGAAGGATGGAGGACTCCCTACCTTTGCGTAATATTATTCTGCTCATCGTTTGACAATGGATTTTTAGAAGTTTCCAACAGTTTCAAATACATCTGCCTGCACACCCACGCGTCGGTGGCCGCATAATCCTGCTGCGCCTTGGTCAGCGTGTCATTCTCCCAATTCGAAAGCTGCTGACTCTTTGAAATTCTGAAGTTCAAGATGATGGCCGTCATCTTCTTGACGCTTTTGTCTCTGATGCCCCACTCCCACACTATCTTCTGCAGATCCACAAAGCCCGCCGGCTTGAAAGGGCACAGACGCTGAAGACTCCTCACGTCATCCGCGGAAGCCGCACCCACCTTGATGATATGCGGGTTGGACAGAATATGGGACAGAGTTTTCCGGAGACCCATCTTATTGAGTCTGAAGAGATACGCCTTCTCCGGACCCGAAAGCTGAAGAAGAGCCACGTCGTGATGGTAGTGATGCGCCTCGAAAGAAGGACGCGTCTCGGTGTCAAAACCTATCACCTTCTGCCTTCTCAAGTATGCCAATGCCCTGGTATAATGAAACCCCACATGATCTATCACCTCTATCCTGCCGGGAAAAGAATTCAACGGAAGACGCTCAAGATCACCGCTTTCTATACTTTCACTGAATGAGTTAAGATTCATCCCCTTCTACTTCTTATGTGCACCAAGTGCAAATACCAAATTCTTGACGACATAAAGCAGCACCATCAGCATCACTGCCAATGTCCAATGTTCCCCGAGTATCAGAACTCCGGCCAATATCACCGCACAGTCCGCTACAAAGAAGATCCTGTTCATCTTAAGCCCGCGGCTGTCATCCTTTGAGACCTTGAATGAGAACATGGGAAGATTACAAAGCATCAACGATACAAGCAGCACGCTTACGGCCGGTAAAAACCACCGGAATGTGCATAGACCCCCGATCAGGGAGTTGGGCTCAGCGTCCGCATAACAGCAGAGCGATGCAGCGGCCACGGCAGCGGCAGGCGCGGCAAGACCGCGGAAAGAACTGTGCTGCCTTTCATCCACATTGAATTTGGCAAGCCTGAGGGCCGCCCCTACGCTGAACACCAATGGCAAAAAAGCCATATACCCGGCAGAAGTCCACACATACGCCCGTGCGATGTCGTACATCATGACCGATGGCAGGACTCCGAAACTGACCATGTCGCAGAGACTGTCAAGTTCCTTTCCCATAGGAGAATAGGATTTGAGCGCACGCGCCGCGAAACCATCGCAGAAGTCAAACAGAAGTGCCGCGAGCATCATATGGAACGCGAGGAAAGTCTTCCCTTCGAACGCGAAAACCACACCCACGATGCCGAAGACAAGGTTGAGTGTGGTGATGCAATTTGGAATATGCTTTACAAATGACATTATTTGCTCAATGCGTTAGGATGTTTCTCCGCGAAATCCTTAGGGAGAGCGCTCTTGTGAATGCAGATGTCAAGTGTCTGGTTCTTCACGAACGCCTCGCTCGCATACCAGATGCCGTCATATTTACCGGTAACGCCCCACGAGTTCTTCACCATATAATATTTGCCGCCCCACTGGTCCTTGGCGATTCCGAAAATCTGCATGCCGTGGTCATCGGTTATATTCTTGTTAAGGAAGCCCTCCTGACGTGTCTCCTGCGTAGGAACAAGCTCCACGATAGGATTAGCCTTAAGTTTGGCGTTCTTCTTGGCCTTGGCTTTGGCAGGCTTGTCGTCAGCCTTTCCTACCCAATGCTCCTGGTCAGAGCCTGTGGTGGCCTTGGCATTCACATCCACCAATATGGCAAGTCCGTCACGGGTGAAACCCGGCTCGCTTACGTCGCTTCCCCATGAGATGGTGTATCCGTTCTCCAGAGCATAATCGAGAATGGACATCATCTCGTCTATAGGAACGTTATAAAATTCGTCCCAGCGCCAGTTGTCAGCCACTTCAAAAGGAAAATATGTGTAGAACGGATGGTGAGTGTATGACGTGAGAGTTATGTAATCGTCCGGATTAAAATTCAAGGCGTCGCGGTATGACTCCGGCGTGTACTCCACCCCATTGACGGTGAATTTCTCCGGATATGCGCCGAAATACTCGTTAAGCACAGCCTGATAACCTCTCTTCCATGCTGTAGTAAGCGTGCGGTTAGGGTTTTTGACCACGGCTTCCACATAAGCGCGGAGCACGGCGTCAAGTTCGCTCTGTGCAGGGAGCTCGGTTCCGTAATTCATACCGGTCATCTCAGCCTGAGGGACAATACCATAGAGACGGATGACATCCAGAACATCCTCGCCCTGTGAACCGGCTGAGAATGTGAGGTTACCGTCAAGCATGACATATTTGTCCGCACGGTCCGAATATGAATGACTTACGACGAAGAACTCCGAAAGGTCAGGATACTGCTCCGGGTCCGTTATGTTATTTATCCTTATTATCTCGCTTTCCACGAAACTGATGGCCGAAAAGGCCCAGCAGGTTCCGCTGCGATACTGGTTCTTGATGGAAGTGATAGGATTTTCAAGTACGGTGGTAAACTGATACTCGGGAAAATCCACCTTAGGCTTCTGTGCATTGAGTGCGCTCGTGAATGCGACCAATGCAGCCAATGTCAATACAATTTTCTTCATTTTATCTATAATTTGATGATTCGTGTTTTCCTGCCGCAAGGCAAATTGGCCAAAACATCCAAAATTACAAAAATTTACTTATTTTTGAAAAATATTGCATTTTATTTTCAACTCTTCCGTTTTCATGAAAAGACGACAGATTTTCGTAACATTGGCCCTGCTGCTGTTCTTGACGGCATGTGAGAAGACATCCAAAAATTCCGCCGGCAACAAGGGATCCGAATACGGCCCTGCATTCATCGAACAGACAGAATGCGGAGTCTATTCTCTCCAAGATGACTTCAGCATAAAAATCTTTCTTTTTGACGAAAACCTATGCCAATTCATCTGCTCCGGCAAATCATCAGAATTATTCTATAAAATGCTTGATTTCCAGCATTCCGCTTATCTTCATATAGATTTCGCCGCGGAAGTGAACTCCCTCGAAGAAAACAGCACCGTGCGTGCGGATATGGAGAGCGCAGGAATCGAAGCCCTGTCCGACTGCAATGGACAAGCCGCGCTCGAAGTCGTGAAAGTCAGCGGAAAACTCTGCTATCTCCGCGACAACGTGAAAAACATCGGATATATAATCTTCCAATGAGACTGCCATGAAAAGAATAATACGACTTGCCATCGCACTGCTTCTTTCAGGAGAATTCCTATGCAAAGCCGACTTCGTAAATGAGGAAACGGTCAGCCAAATCGCACACGAATGGTTCTCCGGCGACGATTTCACGATAACTCTCGACGAAAGTTCCACATTTTACTATGTAAATGCCACAGGAGGAGGCTGGATACTGGTTTCTGCCGAAGACGCCACTCTGCCTGTATTGGCATATAACGATAAGGGAGCATTCAAAACACAGTCTATGCCGTCCAATGTGCGAAGATTCCTGGGCGGATACAGCAGAAGCATAGACGCGGCCCGAGACGCACGGCTTAAAGGCTCGAAAGAAGTGGTAAAACTCTGGAAAACAGCCGGAATGAGGACCAAAACGAGCACAGGGAAACTTCTGCAGACCGCCGAATGGGACCAGGATGATCCTTATAACATCTACTGCCCTGTCGTGACGGAAGGGGGAAATAAAAACACCGCGCTTACGGGCTGCGTGGCGACTTCCCTGGCCATAATTCTCCGTTACCATCAGTGGCCCGAAAAAGGCAAGGGCACCATCGGAGGATATTCCTACACTTCAGACTATGACAAAAAGGTGAACATCCCGTCATACAGCATCGACGATCACGCATATGACTATTCCAATATGCCCATGACGTATTCAACTTCCGCCACCACGTCGCAAAAGGAAGCCGTAGCCACACTTATGCATGACCTGGGAGTGATGTTCAAGGCCGAATACAACTACGAGACCGGCACGGGCGCCTATGCGGAAGACATTCAGGTCGCCCTGTTCGAGCATATGGGATATAGCGGCAAGGCCTATCACCTCTACCGTGACGCCTGCTCATCAGACGCGGAGTTCCTGCGCATAATTAAGGAAGAGATAGACGCCGGGCGTCCCGTGCCGTATGGAGGCAGCGATGAAGACGGAGGACACCAGTTCCTCTGCGACGGGTATGACAAGAAAGACTACGTCCACATCAACTGGGGCTGGAGCGGTGACGACAACGGATACTTCACCCTCTCGCTGAACATCCCCAAGAGTTATACCTTCTCGGATGGCCAGTCCATCATAGTGGGGCTTGAACCTGACCGCGACGGCAGCACCGTCAACAACGGCGGCCCGCTATGCTTCATAGAAGATGAAGACATTCCGGACTACAACGGCATAAGCCTGAAAAGCGGTTCCATTGAAAGCAAACAGTTTACGGTGAAAGTAGGAGGAATATGGAATTCGGACTGCAACGTAGGCTATGCCGGTGCCATAAGAATGGCCATAGTGGACTATCGGGGTGATTTGAAAGAGATTATCTCCGCCGCTGAGGACATGACTCTCGAGGGCGGCGAATACACGGTGATCCCTTCCATAAGCTGCACTTTCAGCAGAACGCCCGTCATCGGCGACAGGATAGTAATGCAGTACCTTGCCAAAAACGGCAGTTGGAAGACCATTACAGCATTCGGCGTTTACGCCTCATTTGTCAACGCCATATCCGTGATAGACACGCCTTACCTTCTCGTGGAAGATTCATACAAGGCAGGAGACAGTTTCCTTCTCGACATCGTGCCGGGGAACAGTCTCATCACGGACTTCACATGGACTTTCGACGGACTCAAGCAAAGCCATATAAGCGTCAGTCCTCTTACCAAGGGAGAACATACGGTAAAAGCCAGGCTGACCCTCAAGGACGGGAGCGTCCAGGTCATCACCCGAAAGATAAAAGTGGAATGATTCGCGAAAGAATCAGATCTTAAGGCGATTTATCATATCCTGCGCATAAGCCTCGGACGCACCGCCATGCCCCAAGGCTTTTTTTATCTGCTCATAGCCCTGCAGCATCTTAGCGCGATAGGCGTCGTCCTCAAGAATGCGCAAAGTCTCGTCCCAGAGATGGCCAATATTGAAGTCCTCCTGAACGAACTCTTTGAATACAAGCGAGTCCACTATCAGATTACCCAGACTTATATACTTTATGCGGTCCATTACATGAAGGACGTTGCGTGCGAACCAGGCGGTAAGCGGCGAAGTGGACCAGCATACCATCTGCGGCGTTCCGATAAGGGCGGTCTCCAGAGACGCCGTACCTGAGTTGACTATGGCGAGCTTCGCCCCCTTTATGACGGAATATGTCTTTCCGAATACTACGCTCACATAGTCCTGCCGGCCTTCGAGGAAAGGCTGATAATCCTTCCCTTCGCGCGACGGAGCTCCCGCCACCACGAACTTATAGCCTTCGTAGCGGGGATCGGCGTGCATCATGTCGGCAAGCTGCATACAAAGCGGCATGGTTCTGCTGATTTCTCCCTTCCGTGAACCGGGAAGAATCGCGATATACGGACTTTCAGGGCAGACAGGTTCGAATTCATACTTCTCCACGGCCTCCACCAGAGGATTCCCCTTATAGACAAAAGGAATTCCGCACTTTGTAAAATAAGGAATCTCAAAAGGAAAGACTATGTAGAGCATGTCCACATAGCGTTTCAGGGCCCTGTTACGGTATTGGCGCGATGCCCAGGTCTTGGGCGCAATATAATAGAAAACCTTTATTCCACGCTTATGGGCGAACTTGGCCATCTTCATGTTGAAGCCCGGATAGTCTATAAGAATCAGCACATCCGGAGCAAATTCCACTATATCCATCTTGCACCGCTCTATGTTTTTCAGGAGCGTTCCCGACTTCGCGAGCACGTCGCCAAGCCCCATTACCGCCCCTTCCTTATAGTGGTGTAACAGGGTTCCGCCCACACCGCGCATCATATCCCCTCCCCAGAAACGCATCTGCGCATCCGGGTCAGCCTCGAAAAGGCCTTTCATTAGATTGGAGGCGTGAAGGTCTCCCGACGCCTCACCCGCTATAAGAAAATATTTCATCAGAAACCCAACTTTTTAAGTCTTTCCACTTCCGCGTAATCGGTATTGTCCAGAAGATGCGGAGTTATGGCCACGTAATTATGCTCATTGGCCCAATTGTCCGTGTCTGAGTCATTCGAGGGCGAAGGAATCACGTCGCCGGCCATAAAATAGACCGTCTCGCCCTCCTCCGTTTCAAACCGCTCCTCGCAGCCGACCTGGGAAGGCCACACGAATTCGTTGACCCACATCTCTTCACCCTGCGTGCATGCTTTGACCCCCTTTATCTCACATGCCGGCACATCAGGAAAATTTATATTATACAGTATGCGGGAGCCCTTCGGAAGAAGAGGCAGCAGACGGTCCAAAATCCCCGGAAGCAGCTCTTCCACCACGGAGAAATCGGCGTCGTGATGCATATTGTCCAATGACACTCCTATGGCGGGGACCCCGGCGAATGCCGCCTCACGGGCCGCCCCAATCGTTCCGCTGTACCACATGGCCGTCGAAGCGTTGGATCCGTGATTGATTCCGCTCAGGACGATGTCCGGCTTCTCATCCGCGAAAAGCACATCCACGGCATATTTGGCGGCGCTCGCCGGCGTTCCGTCCACATAATGCCAATGCACTCCGTCCACCACCCCCATATCCTTTACGGCTATAGGCTTACATCCTAAAGACACCGCCATGGACATGCCTGACTGATGTTTTTTAGGCGCCACCACAGTAACCTCTCCGTAGTTTTTCATAATTCTGACCAATGTGGCAATGCCCTTGGCCTGATATCCGTCATCGTTCGTAATCAGAATTTTCCGCATTTTTAAAACAGATTCTCAATTTTTTTACAAAGATATTGATTTTCGAAGAGTTTTAACTAAATTTGCACGCGAAAAATCGACAGGGTTCGATATAACTTTATTTAATATACTATTAAGAAAATGATTAGACTTGGTATTAACGGATTTGGCCGTATCGGACGTATG
>CAVEIF010000054.1:0-9950 GCA_963615835.1 Coprococcus eutactus
CGTGCTGAATTGTAGAAAATACTCTTGACCTTTGCATCGGACACTTCGCGGGGCTCAGCGTGGTGGACGACCAATTAAACTAAGAAAAATATGGAAAATTTAAATCGAATTGAACTACGGGGAGTCGTAGGAACGGTACGCTGTCAGCAGACGGCAGGAAAAAAACTCTACAAATTCACGCTGGCCACATCCAGGGCTTTTAAGGACAAGAACAATGCCGCAGTGATAGAAACCACGTGGCATCAGGTAGTGGCGTGGGAATCAGCTTCGATGCCTGATCTCGATAAAATAGAGAAGGGATCCAAACTTTATGTCAGCGGAAGGGTTCACACGCGTGAATATACTAATTCTGAAGATGAAGAAAAATCTGTATTTGAGGTCATTGCCAACCGCGTGGTTCCGGTGGATTGTGAAGATGGCCTTCAGTGTGAAATTTAATTTGCAAAAAGGCTATGAAACAACTTCTATTTATTGCTCCGCTTGTAGGCGGACTGGCATTCTTGCCGTCATGTAACAAATCACTTTCTCAGGAAGCGGCCGAACCGCAGACGGAATCCCGCATATGCGAACTGTCCGTCAGTGCGACAAGTGAGGTGCAGCTGAAATCGACAGGAACGGACGAAACCGTCAAAAATTCGGAAAACACTATCAAAACGCTTCAGGTTTTCGTGTTCAGGGACGGCAGTCTGGATGCGTATGGAAAGGGAGAGAACACTTCTTCGATTACTCTCACCTGTACTTCCGGAGAGAGAGTTGTGTATGCTATGGTAAATGCACCGGATCTTTCCTCCATAACATCACAAGAGGATCTTGAGGGTTATTTGTTCGACCTCAATTGCAACAGCTCAGGTTCTCTGCTGATGTACGGTAATCAGAGCGTAACTCTTCCCGGGGACAGGACCGTGAACATCTCTGTAAAGCGCATGGTGTCCAGAATAGTGGTGAGAAAGGTGACCAGAGATTTTGAAGCCGCAGCACTCGCTTCGCAGGACTTCTCAATCAAAGCCATCTATGTTCAGAATGCTTCCGGAAATGGCAACATTAAGGGGGCCTCCAACACCAAATGGTATAACGAAGCGACAGGTACTGCTGATCTTCCGTCTCTTCTTTATGATGCGGTGACTGGGGGCACCATAGCGAACGAGACTTCGTACAATGTTTCGCACTATTTTTATACTATGCCTAATAAGGGGAGCAGGGCTACCAGGGTGGTTGTCGAGGCGCAGTTGGGAGATAAAACATTCTATTATCCTATCTTCATATCCACTATGGAGGCCAACTGTTCGTACGAATTCAATGAAATCACCATAAAGCGGCCGGGCTCTGACAGTCCTGACAAACCTGTGAGCACAAGCGATATTACTTTCAGCGTGAGTGTAGTGGACTGGACCAAGAATGTAGTTGAAGAACATATAATGTAGAATGGATTATGTGCACCAGATTTATCAGTCCTTTAATGATTGTTGTTTCACTGTTTTGTTCTTGTAGCGTAAAAAGTGACAGATCTGCTTGTCCCGGCTTGCTGTTTATGAGCGTAAGCGGGGGAGACGATGCCGGAGTGAATATCAGTGTGTCATCGCAGGAAAAGAACGAAGAATCGGTGCACGTCATTAAGAAGAACGGCATAGCGAGGGCTGGTTTTGATCTCGAAAGAGGAGGGAAATATCGTGTCAAGTGTTATAACGGCGTGGATCAGAACTGGAACGGAGAGATAGAGTTCGGAGGGCAGATGCCCTCGCTGTTTGCCTGTTCTTGCGGTGTGGATTGTGGCAGCGACGTCGAAGAGCTGTCAGTAAAGCTTTTCAAGCAGTTCTGCAGAATTCATATCGAAGTGTATGGCGTGGATTGCAGGGTAAGATTGAGGGGAAATGTATGTGGCGTGGATTTGAATGATCTTACCCCGCTTCCGGGCCATTTTTGTGTCATCGCCACACCGACCTTGACGCAGCCTGGGGAGAAGTCGCAGTTCGTGATAAACGTTCCTCGTCAGATTGACAATTCTCTTTCTATGGAACTGCTCAGCATGCATTCGGATAAACGCTTGTTTTCGCAAAACATAGGAGAGGTGCTTGCTCTCGGCGGATTGGACTGGGAGAAGGAATCTCTTGATGATGCAAGTCTGAAGGTTGATTGTGTTGACAATACGTTTTGTGTAAGTGTGCAAAATTGGGAAAAAGTGGAACTATGAAAAATTTAATGTTGAATATCATACTGTTGAGTCTCACCTTTGCGACTCTTGCATGTCAGAAGGAGATGGAGTCAGCTCAGATGGTGCAGGTGGAGATCAGAGCCGTCGGCAGAAACACCAAAAGTTCGATGAATGCTCAGGAAGACAGGATAGAGAATTTTAATGTCTATGTGTATGATTCCGGAGTGCTGTATGCCGATGTCTATTCCACACAGCAGTCTGCCGCGATTACTCTGGACAATTCGAAAAAGTACGTCGTATATGCTTTGGCCAATGTGGGTGAAGTCCAAGCTCCATACAGGGAGGAGGAACTTTCAAGCATATCGTGTCCTTTCTCCGTATCAGGCTCGGATGTACTTCCCATGTGTCTTCGTGAAGGAAAGGCCTTGGACCTTTCTGACGGGACGAGATCCGTTGACCTTGCCCTGACACGTATGGTGTCAAAGTATTCCATTAACATAAAGCCTCTTCTTGAAAAATGTTCAGTGAAGTTCACCTCGGTAAAGATATGTCAAGCGGCAGGTGAGGTTTTTCCTTTTTCCGGCGGAAGCCTTGCCCGGACCGTGGTGGACGGGGATTATGCTGATGCTGAGGATCTTGATCTTCTGAACGGGGGTGAGACGGTGGATTTTTATATACCGGAAAATTGTCAGGGTGTGTTGCTCCCTGCCAATACGGATCCATGGAAGAAAATTCCCGATTCCATTTCCGGCCAATCAGACAAGTGCACATATATGATGATAGAAGGACGCTGGAGCACTCCCGGAGCCGACGCGTCTCTATGTCTTCGACTTTATCTGGGCAATGACAGCACTTCGGACTTCAATGTGGTGAGAAATACCAACGTGAATCTGACGCTTTCCCTGTCGGACGACGGTACGCTTTCCAGCAGCTGGAAAGCGTCTCTGGATGATTTCTCTGATGAAAGGCAGCTGTATTTCGACAGTCCGTCGTATATTGTCTATCAGGAGGACGGATGGACCAGACTGCCTCTTAACGTATATCCGTCCGATATGACTTATTATGCTTCAGTGTCCGATGAACAGATAGAGGGCAGTTTGGATATCAGAACAAGCGGAGGTGATGTATATGTGAAGCCTTTGTATGAAGGCAACGCTTATCCTACAGCCACCGTCAATGTGGTGTCGTGGGACGGCAGACAGACGGCGGAACTGGAGGTGGACATATCCTATCGTGATGGAAGGTTTACGCAGTACGACGCCCGTATTCCTCAATGCATAGGGGAGTATGGTTATATTACGTTCGGCGAGGCTTCCGATGACGTGGAGATTATTACATCCGGGGGACCTGTCTGGAATCTTGACGACGGCTCGCTCAGCGGCTGGCAGGAATATTATGATTCCGCGTCACACGACCGGCTGTATCTTAATCCTGATTCCAGAACTCTGTATATATACCGTGAGAGTGCCGGCGGAGAATCATATGTCAGCATTAGATGTTTCAAATCAAAAAAGATTTTTGCTTTGCCATCTTCCTATAAGATGCAGATTAAGGCTAATGACGGTTTTATAACCGAATCGGGGTGCTATGACAAGACGGACAGCGGACAGTATTACGACAGTCTGATTTCTCTTTATCCGGCTTATTCTGACGGAAGCCAGGTGAGCATCACGAATTTTCGCATCCCGAACGAACTTATGGAACATTTGGGCCTGAGCGGACTGGAAAGTGCATATTCCACTTATGAAGAACTGTATAGCTATCCGTATGTGTATTCGGACTGGGGATCTAAGGGGCATTATATTCCCGGCTATGCGGTCCTGACGAAGCGTTTTGATTTTTACGAATCTTCGGGCAAGATTGTGGAACTGCGCATCTTCGGGAAGGATGATCTGGTGCAGGACCAGATTTTTACACTTACTTTCAAACTGTCCAGATCGGACCAATCGACCACTTCGCAGGTGCGTTGCATAGAGGCTTTCCCTGGGCAGGGGTTCTTGGGGGAAGTGTATAATTATCAGGTGGCTCCGGGCGACAAGAGAAGCCTTACCGCAGCCATTCCTTTCAGTTCGGAAGATGCTCCGTCGAAAAACCGCACCGTGTGGGAGGTGCGCCACAGCTTGAGCGGGACCGATGCGGGAGCACAGACTGCTTTCGAGCAGGGGAGTGAGGATATATACAGCGCTTCCACGTCCGTGGTGGACAACTCTTTGTCGTTCACCCAGATGGATACGACTTCGTTCCCTTCGTGCGGTTATATGGCTTTGATGGGAACGGTCACCAACCCTTATTCGAAAAAAAACTATACGGGCTATTATTCCCTTGATCTGGTTCTCTATGTCAGCGTCGGATGCCAATTTGATTATATCTATAATACTGACAAAAAGACGACCAAGTTAGGCGTATCATACGTGCCGTTCTGTGAATTTTCCACCAATGCACTGTCGTCGGTGTGGACGGACAACATGCCCGATTTCCTGCTTGTGCGTTCAGGACGTGACAGCAAAATCTACAGGATAAAAGTGCCTTCATCTTCAAGCGACAATGTATGGACCATCTCACACGGTACCACTCCGAAGGCTTTCTGGCAGGATGCCATGATAGATCTCAGCTCACATATGGATTATTTCAAGTTCACGTTCTCCCAGTTTTTCAATGAAGGGACTGAACTCCTTTGCACCCGAGAGGGTTATGGAAAATACCCGAGCGGCTCCGAAATGCAGGATTATGCTGACGGACGTATGGGGTACTATCATTTCGTAAGACAGTGCGACGTAGCGAACATTCCGGCCAACCAATACAACTGCGGCCTCGACAATTATCTTATCGAAGCCGCGTATCAGAACATAAATAAATATTAGTTCCTGACCTTGGAAGGTTCTTTGAAGCAGATGCAGAAAAGCACACCCACCACGAATGCATAGGCGGCGAAAATGTACCACGCCTTACTCCAGGACGGGCTGGCGGCATTATAAACACAGGCATCTACGACGGCTCCGGCTGCGAGAGTGCCTATAGTGGCGCCAAGTCCGTTGGTCATAAGCATGAAGAGTCCCTGTGCGGAAGAACGTATGTCTTTAGGAGCGTTCTCGTTAACATACAGAGACCCTGAGATGTTAAAGAAATCGAAAGCGACACCATAAACTACGCAGCTGAGTATGAACAGAATGACTCCCGGCATGCTGGGCGTTCCCAGACCGAAGAAGCCGAAGCGGAACACCCATGCGAACATGGCGATGAGCATCACCCTCTTGATGCCGAATCTCTTCATGAAGAAGGGAATCAGAAGTATGCACAAAGTTTCCGAGAGCTGTGAAAGTGATATGAGCGCATTGGAATTCTTGACGGCGAAGGTGTCGGCATATTCAGGATTGTCGGCAAATGAGCCCAGGAAAGTATTGGCGTAGCCGTTGGTGATCTGAAGCGATGCCCCGAGGAGCATGGAGAATATGAAGAATATCGCGAACTGTCTGTCTTTGAAAAGGGTGAATGCCTTGAGTCCGAGACTTTCCGCAAGACTTTGGCCTTCTCCTTTCTTGGTCGGACATGCCGGCATGGTAAGCGCGTACGCGCAAAGTATGATGGAAAGGAATCCGGATGAGATTAACTGTGTATAGGAGTCCTGCATGTGTACTCCCGAGAATGAAACGAAATTCGTGGCCAGCATGCTTATGATGAAGCCCACTGTGCCGAACACGCGTATGGGCGGGAAATCGTTGACCGGGTCCTTGCCGGCTTTTTCAAGCGCATTGTAGGCCACTGAGTTGACAAGGGCGATGGTCGGCATGAAGAAGGCCACGCTTATGCTGTAAAGGAAAAACAGCGGGCCGAACTCCACTCCGGCTCCGGCACGGCGGCAATACAGTCCTGCCGCAATCATGAAAATGCCGGCGAGGGCGTGGCACATGGACAGTACTTTCTGGGCTTGTATCTTTCTGTCTGCCAGGATGCCCATAAGTGCAGGCATAAAGATGGACACGATACCCTGCATGGCGAAGAACCATTTTATCTGCGGCCCCATACCTATGCCTCCAAGATAACGTCCTAGTGAGGTCAGATAGGCTCCCCAAACCGCAAATTCGAGGAAATTAAGTAGAATCAGTCTTAGGCTGATTGGAGAAATTTTCTTCATCGCTATGTCTTCGTGTGGTAATTAATTATGTTATATGCAGATGTGTACGGCACCTCACGAAACTATTTCCGCGCACATGCTGACGATTTGTCCTTTATGTCCGAAGCCTTGGCTTTTCCTCATGGCTCCGCTCTGTCGTATCAGGACACATTATACAAAAGTAAGGGTTTTTGCCGGAATATTGCTATATTTGGGCTATGAAATTTCAGATAGAGTGTCTTGACGGCTCGTCTGCCGCCAGGTGTGGAGTGATAACTACGGATCACGGACAGATACATACCCCCATCTTCATGCCTGTCGGAACGGTAGGCTCCGTGAAGGGCGTGTACCATCATGATCTTAAGGATGATATAAAGGCCGAAATCATTCTCGGTAACACCTACCATCTTTATCTCCGTCCTGGACTGGACATACTCAAGGCAGCCGGCGGACTTCATAGGTTTGAAAGTTGGGACAGGCCCATTCTTACGGACAGCGGAGGCTTTCAGGTGTTTTCGCTTTCCCCCATACGTAAGCTTACGGAGAAGGGATGTACTTTCCGCTCTCACATAGACGGATCGCGTCACGAGTTTACGCCTGAGAATAATGTTGAAACACAGCGTATCATAGGGGCGGACATCATGATGGCCCTTGACGAGTGCTGTCCGGGTGACGCTACGCATGACTATGCCAGAAAGTCCCTTGACCTTACAAAGGGCTGGCTTGAGAGATATTCACGGCATTTTCACGAAACAGAACCGCTCTACGGTTATTCCCAGACCTTTTTCCCCATCATTCAGGGCTGTGTATATCCGGATTTGAGAAAAGAGGCGGCGGAGCATGCTCTCGGGTTTGCCGATGCAGGTATCGCCATAGGGGGATTGGCTGTAGGTGAGCCTACGGAGAAGATGTATGAGATGCTGGAACTTCTTAATCCGATAATACCGCAGGACAAAGCCCGTTATCTTATGGGAGTCGGCACACCGGCCAATATCCTTGAAGGCATATCAAGGGGAGTGGACATGTTCGACTGCGTCATGCCTACGCGTAACGGGCGTAACGGCATGCTTTTCACTTGGAACGGCATCATGAACATGCGTAACGCCAAATGGGAGAGCGATTTCAGCGAACTTGACCCGAGCGGAACGTCCTTTGTGGACCACACCTACAGCAAGGCCTATCTGCGGCATCTGTTCATCGCGGGGGAAATCTTCGCCGGGATGATAGCAAGCGAGCATAATCTGGCATTCTACCTTGACCTTGTAAGACAGGCGCGAAAGCATATTCAAGAAGGGGATTTCACTTCGTGGAAGAATTCCGTAATGCCTAAAATCACATCCAGATTATGATGGAACTCCGGCCGAAGAAGCTTGATTGGTACATATTCAAGAGCTTTATAATGACCTTTTTCGTAGCTCTTATTCTTATCATCGGCATCGTGATAATTTTCGACATCTCGGAAAAGATAGACGATTTTGTGAAGAATGAGGCTCCGCTCAGGGCCATAATAGTGGATTACTACCTTAACTTTATTCCGTATTTCGTGAATATGTTCAGTCCTTTGTTCGTATTCATCACGGTAGTGTTCTATACTTCACGCCAGGCTGCCAATTCCGAAATTATCGCCATACTTTCCAGCGGTATAAGTTACAGGCGTATGCTCATGCCCTATATGGCTGCGGCTGCCATCATAACGGCACTTTCGCTCGGTCTGAACCTCTATGTGATTCCACATTCCAATGCCGTGCGGATTGATTTCGAGCAGACTTATGTCAAGAAGCGCAGTTCCACCAAGACCCGAAACATACATTATCAGATAGCTCCGGGCCAATTCGTCTATGTCGAATCTTTCAGCCAATGGAACAAGACGGCCTATAAGTTCACGCTTGAAAGCATAGAGGATAATAAACTGGTCAGCAAATTGTCAGCGGATTCGGCCGTGTGGGACAGCACGATGGACGGGTGGCGCCTAAGGCGTTATACTCTGCGCAGTTACGCCGATGGACTGGCTGATAAGGTAAGTACGGGAGAAAAACTTGACACGGTCATAGCGCTTAAGCTGAACGATTTTTATTTTAACGAGAAGACGGTTCAGACTCTTTCGAAGCACGATCTGGATGCGCTTATAGATACGCAGAAGATGCGCGGTGATTCGAATGTGATGTATGCCGAGATAGAAAAGAATAACCGGTATGCGCTTCCCTTTTCGGCTTTCATCCTCACCATCATGGGCGTGGCGCTTTCGTCAAGAAAGAAGAGGGGAGGGATAGGTTGGAACTTGGGACTTGGTATCGGATTGGCATTCACATATATACTGTTTATGCGGTTTAGCCAGATGTTCGTATATGCCGGCACGTTGAGCGCCACCATCGCGTTATGGCTGCCGAACTTTATATTCGCCATCATCGCGGCCGTGCTATACAAAAAGGCTCCGAAGTAGCGGAGTCGGGCGTTTGGTTGGCAGGATTATTTACTGATTACTTATATGACTGTAAAAGTGATAAATAAGAGCGGAAATGCTCTTCCGCAGTATTCCACTCTTGCTTCGGCAGGTATGGATGTAAGGGCTCATATCGGGGAACCTTTGGAATTGGCTCCGCTGAAGAGGGTCATTGTTCCGACAGGTCTGTTCATGGAGATTCCGGAGGGCTTTGAGGTGCAGGTACGCCCACGCAGCGGACTTGCCGCCAAGCACGGCATCACTGTGCTTAACAGTCCGGGAACCATAGATGCTGACTATAGGGGAGAGTTGAAAGTGATACTTGTCAATCTTTCGGATGAGACTTTCGTGATAGAGCCTTCTGAACGTATCGCCCAGATAGTTCTCGCGCGACATGAACATATAGACTGGGAGGAGTGCGATGAACTGTCAGACTCCCTGAGGGGCGTCGGCGGTTTCGGCAGCACGGGTCTTAAGTAGAATGTACCGGCAGATCCGCAGCAGCACGATGGCCACTATGGCTCCCACTATGAATCCTGTCAGGACATCGCCCAGATAGTGTTTGCCTACGAATACACGGCTTATTCCCACGAGGGCTGCCCAAAGGTCAAGACTAAGCTTCCAGATGATCTTTTTTAGTATCAAGCCTCCGCCCACCGCGAAAGCCATGGCATTGGCGGCGTGTGCAGAGAAGAATCCGTACGGATGTCTTTGGCTGGCTCCGGCAAGCATGTGGAGTCCGCGTCTGACTATCCCCGGGTCGTTGCATGGGCGCAGCCTGCATACCGTGTTTTTTACAAGATTACATAACTGATCCGCACAGAGGATGGCCAGCACCAGAAAAAGTATTACCAGAAGGCCTTTCTTTATGCCAAGTTTTACCGGAATAAGCACAAGGACCCACAGATAAAGCGGCACCCATATGAGCCTGTCGCTGAAAAAAGTCCATAAGGCATCTGTAACAGGCGTATTGAACGCGTTTATCCACAGGCTTACGTTCTGGTCCAGATGTTCGAGTTGTCTTATAAAATCCATATTGCAGTAAGTTTTTTCTTATAGGTTTATTACTTATTCGTCTTCGTGTAAGGCCTTCCAAAGCAGGTCCTTAAGTTCCTTGAGTCCGTCACCCGCCACGGCTGATATGAACACGTGTGGCAGTTCCGAGGGAAGCGCAGGCTCTATTTCTCGTTCTATTTCCTTGTCTATAAGGTCGCTTTTGGTAATGGCCAGAACCCTCTTCTTGTCCAGGA